>DASZVD010000257.1:0-3874 GCA_035547375.1 Steroidobacteraceae bacterium | reverse complement strand
CCTGGTCTCCGGATGGGCAGTGGCTGGCCTACGTCTCGTTCGAGAGCAAGCGCTCGGCGATCTATGTGCAGCTGGTTCGTACCGGCGAGCGGCGTCAGGTGTCCGCGCGTGCTGGGGTAAACGGGGCACCCGCCTGGTCGCCCGATGGCAAGAAGCTCGCGCTCACCCTGGGGGGCGGTAATGGCAATCCGGACATCTACATTCTCGACCTCGCGACTCAGAATCTGACGCGCCTGACGGACGATCCCGCCATCGACACGGAGCCGGCCTGGTCGCCGGACGGACGCTATCTGTACTTCACGTCCGATCGCGCCGGCGCGCCGCAGATTTATCGAATCGGCGTCACTGCGGGTGAGCATCCGAAGCGCATCACCTTCACCGGGAACTACAACGCCCGGCCGCGTGTGTCGGCCGACGGCACGCAACTGGCGATGGTGACGCTGGATAATGGAAACTATCGGATTGCGGTGCAGGATCTTTCGAGCGGGACGGTACGGGTGCTGTCCCACGGTCGTCTGGACGAGTCCCCGAGCTTCGCGCCGAATGGAGTGACGATCATGTATTCGGAACGCGATGGCGGCAAGGGCGGCTCGCTCGCGACGGTCTCTATCGATGGGCTCACGGGGTTGCGCCTCAGAGCCGATCAAGGTGAGGTTCGTGAACCGGCCTGGGGACCGTTCGGTCAATGATGGGTCAGACCTCGAGTCGTTAATAAAAACGCCGCGACACGCGGCTGAAATGCTGGAGAAGGGCGTATGCGTAGATTGCTCGTTGTCATGTTGATGGCCTGTCTGGGCGTGGTGGCTTGCGCCAGCAAGCATGCGAAGCCGACGACCTTCCCGCCGTCGTCTTCCGCGTCGAGCGGTGCGGAAGCCGAAGGAGCCGGCGCCAACGGTGCCAATGCCGCCGGGCAGGGGTCTGATGAAGAGACGGCGGGCCCGCAGGGCGGCTTGCTGGCCAAGCGCATCGTCTATTTTGATTTCGATAGCAGCGAGATCAAGGGCGATGGCACCGATATCGTTGCCGCGCACGCCAAGTACCTCGCGAGCAATCCGACCGCCCGTGTGCGTCTCGAAGGACACACCGACGATCGCGGCTCGCGCGAGTACAACATCGGCCTGGGTGAGCGTCGTGCGCAATCTGTTCGTCGCGCGCTGTTATTGCAGGGAGCCAGCGAAGCTCAACTTTCGACCGTCAGCTACGGCGCCGAGCGTCCGGCCGTCGCAGGTCATGACGAGGCGGCCTGGTCGAAGAACCGTCGTGTCGAGATCGTTTACTTGACGCCGTCCAATCAGCCCGCGCGCTGAGGCGGGGAAGAGAGGCTCACGATGCGCCAGCTACGTATCTCAGGACTCGGCCGCACCACGGCACGCGCCGCGCTGACGATTGTGGCGCTCACTGGCGCACTCGTCTCCGGCTGCGCTTCCACGCCCGCTCCCGATGATCCGGTGCAATTGAAGTTGAATGACCTCGACGCCCGGGTGACCCGGATCGAGCGCGTCGTCTCGAATCAGAGCCTGGTGGAGCTGGCGCAGCATCTCGACGCCGTGCAGTCGGACGTGCGCCAGCTGCGCGGCCGGATCGAAGAGCTGGAGCACAATAACGACGCGCTGCGCAAGCAGCAGCGGGATCTGTATAGCGACCTGGACAAGCGCCTCGGCAACGATGGCGCCTCCGGTGCGGGTTCAGCGGGCTCGCCCGGCTCCGCTGGCTCGCCTGCCGGAGGCTCCACGGCTTCCCTGGGCTCCTCGGGTTCCGCCGGCGGCGCGGGCGCCGGTGCTGCGGCCGGCGCTGCCGGTGCGGCTGGATCAGCCGCCGCGGGCGGAAGTGGAGCGCCGGACAACAACGCCGGCACTCCCGAGGAGCAGGCCGTCTACGCTCAATCGTTCGATGCCCTGAAAGCCGGAAGCTATTCGGTTGCGATCACCGGCTTCAAGGACTTCCTGACTTCGTACCCGGCGAGCCCGTTGGCGGAGAATGCGCAGTACTGGCTCGGTGAGGCGTACTACGTGACGCGGGACTTCGATTCGGCATCGAACGCGTTCCGCAACGTCCTGCAGAAGTGGCCTGATGCGCGAAAGGCGCCGGACGCGCTCCTGAAGCTGGGTTATACCCAACTGGAGCAGAAGAAGGTCGCCGACGGACGTGCTACGTTGCAACAGGTGGTGCAGCGTTATCCGAACACGGATGCCGCCAAACTCGCGACCGAACGCCTGCAACGCACGGCGCCGAAGCAGTGAGAGGCGTGTGCCGCGGCTCAAAATCACTGAAATCTTTCACTCCCTGCAGGGAGAAGCAGACAGCGCAGGCATCCCGACGGTCTTCGTCCGGCTGACGGGTTGCCCGCTACGCTGTCAGTACTGCGATACCGCCTACGCGTTTCACGGCGGCGACTGGTGGGAGCTGGATGCGATCCTGGCCCGAGTCGCGGAGCTCGGCGCGAAATATGTGTGCGTCACGGGTGGTGAGCCGCTCGCGCAGAAGAGCTGCATTCCGCTCCTGAAACGACTCTGCGATGCCGGTTATCGCGTATCGCTCGAGACGAGCGGGGCACTGTCCCTCGAGGAGGTCGACCCCCGCGTCGTGCGTGTTGTGGATGTGAAGACTCCCGGATCCGGCGAGGAATCCCGGAACCGCTACGACGAGCTCGCCCGGCTGCTGCCGCATGATCAGGTGAAGTTCGTCATCTGCGGTCGCGACGACTATGAATGGAGCCGTGCGAAGCTGCGTGAGCTCCGCCTCGATGCACGCTGTTCCGTGCTCTTCTCACCGAGCTATGAGCAATTGCCGGCGCGGGAGCTGGCGGAGTGGATCCTGGAGGACCGCTTGCCGGTGAGGTTTCAGATTCAGCTCCACAAGATTCTGTGGGGCAACGTGGCGGGGAAGTAGGGCACGGGCGAAGCCGATATGGCTCGAGGCGAGGGTGGGGCGATGTCGTCAAAGCGCGCGGTCGTGTTGGTTTCGGGGGGCCTGGACTCGACGACGGTTCTCGCGATAGCGCGTTCGCAGGGATTCGAGTGCTATGCCCTGTCCGTTGACTATGGCCAGCGGCACTCGGCGGAACTGGAAGCAGCCGCCCTTGTTGCCGCGCGATTGGGCGCGCGCGAGCACCGCGTGATGCGCGTCGATCTGGCGAATATCGGGGGCTCTGCCCTGACCGACACGAGAATCGCCATTCCGGAGGAGGCTACAGCGGGAATTCCGATCACCTATGTTCCCGCCCGGAACACGATCATGCTGTCCCTGGCGCTCGCGTGGGCCGAGGTACTGGCGTCGCAGGATATTTTCATCGGCGTCAACGTCCTGGATTATTCGGGCTATCCGGATTGCCGCCCGGAATTCATTGCCGCTTTCGAGCAATTGGCCGCCAAAGCCACCAAGGCGGGTGTCGAAGGACAACCCTGCAGGGTGCACGCGCCGCTCATTTCCCTGTCCAAAGCGGAGATCATCCGGGAAGGCGTCCGGCTGGGAGTGGACTATGGCCTGACGGTGTCCTGCTATCAGGCGGACGCCGAGGGTCGCGCCTGCGGTCGCTGCGACTCGTGCCGCCTGCGCCGGGCGGGCTTCGAGGCCGCCGGGGTTCCGGACCCCACACGGTATCGGCTGTAGTATCATGCGCCCCCCGCGCAGCCGGGGGTGCTCGATCGGTCCGCCGTAGTATCATGGCGGGCTCCCCTCTCCGGGTCGGTAGCTCAGTTGGTAGAGCAGCGCCCTTTTAAGGCGTTGGTCCTGGGTTCGAGTCCCAGCCGACCCATATCCTCCATTGTCCATTGGCTGAAAGACGCCTGCGGCGCTTTCAGCGAGACACTGCACATCGGCCGCCGGCAAAAAGCGTGGTTTTTGCCCGGGGCGCGTAGCCGGCTACCGTGTCAGG
>DASZVD010000256.1:0-10257 GCA_035547375.1 Steroidobacteraceae bacterium | reverse complement strand
CGCACAGCTCTACGGCAGCCGCTATGTGCTGCAGAGCCCCAGCGGCGATGACATTCTCACGGTCATCGCCGCGGGCACGGTGTTGGGGTGGCTGGGAGCGTGGATCTCGGCCGCCCGGCATCTGCGCAGTATCGAGCCCCGCGCTTAGGGCCTGTGCACGACGCTCAACTATCGGGAGAACGCCCGGATGGCGGCAGCCCCCAACGATAACGAACCGCTCGATGATGGCGAGCCGGTGGTCATCCCTTACCGGGAGCTGTCCGAAGACGCGTTACGGGGCGTCCTTGAATCGTTCGTGCTGCGTGAAGGCACGGAATACGGCGAGCGGGATTTCTCTCTCGAGCAGAAAGTCGCGCACGTGCTCGAGCAGTTGCGGCGCGGCGAGGCGCAGATCGTGTTCGATCCTCAGTCCGAGACGATCGATATCGTCGTGGCCGCGCGGCGTGTCAGGTCTTATTAGCCTCGCCGGCCGCCGTGCCCCGGAGCAGCTTCGCTTCCATCCATTTGCGGATGCGGGTGGCGTCGGCGACGCGGGTCTTCTTCCCGTACGAGTTCAGCAGCACGATGTCGACCGTGCGGTCCTGAATCTTCGTCTGCATCACCAGGCAGCGGCCGGCTTCGTTGATGAAGCCCGTCTTCTGCACGATGATGTCCCAGCTCGGGTTGTTGACCAGTGAGTTCGTGTTGTGGAAGCCGACCATCCGCCGGCCGATGCGCACGTCGTAGCTCGGATCGGTCGAGTACTCGCGGATGGTGGCGTTGTGCGAAGCCGCAGCCACCAGCTTCGAGAGATCTTCGGGGCTCGCCACGTTCTCGTACGACAGCCCGGTGGGCTCGACGAAGTGGGAGCTGGTCATGCCGAGCTGCCGGGCCTTCGCATTCATGGCGGGCATGAAGGCCGCCATGCCGCCCGGATAGTTGCGCGCCAGTGCGTGGGCCGCGCGGTTCTCCGAAGCCATCAGGGCGAGGTGAAACAGGTCCCCGCGGGTAAGTCGCGTACCGACGGCGAGACGGGAGGCCGCGCCTTTGCCGACCGCGCGATCCTCGTTGGTGATCTCGATGATCTCGTCCATCGGCTGCTTCGCGTCCGCGACGGTCAGGGCGGTCACGAGCTTGGAGATCGACGCGATGGGCATCGCCACATCCGCGTTACGCGAGTACAGGACGGAGCGGTTCGTCTCGTCGAAGACGAGCGCGGCGCTCGAGTGCAGCGCAGGGCCGTCCAGGGACAGCGACGCGTGCCGCGCGTGCGCGCGTGCGTGATGGTGCACGTGATGGGTGGCCGTCGTGCTCGAGGACCCTCCGGCGTGGGCGACCATGCTGGTGAGCAGCAGGCAGCTTGCTGCCAGCAGTGACGTTTTACCCCGGTTCATCTGAGCCCCGCGCCCCTTCCCAAACACCGTCTCAATTGCGAGACAAGTCTAGCAAACCATGCCATGTCACGGAATGTCGTGATGAAATCCTCATCGTCGCGGCTTCTGTCAAAGGTTGCGACGCACGCCCGACCGACTGTGTCGTCTTATGCTTTTCAAGCACCTGCCTTATGTCCGTCTCGCAGCCTGCCGGACTCGGTTCGTCCTCGCGACGGCGCCCCTGAGTCCGGCAGGCTGCTGGGTTTGCGCAAGCGGCCGGCGCGGCACGATAATCGACCCATCCTGGATCGAGAGCCTCCATGCAAGGTAAACGTATCCTGCTCGGCGTGACGGGTGGCATTGCCGCCTACAAGAGCCCGGACCTGGTCCGGCGCCTGCGTGAGCGCGGAGCGGAAGTACAGGTCGTGATGACCGCGGCGGCGCGTGAGTTCGTCACCGCCACGACGTTTCAGGCGGTCTCGGGCCGTCCTGTGCGCACGGACCTGTGGGACGCCGCCGCTGAGGCCGCCATGGGGCATATCGAGCTGGCGCGCTGGACGGATGCGGTCCTGATTGCACCGGCCACGGCGGACTTCTTGGCGCGCCTTGCCACGGGACGTGCTGACGACCTGCTGGCCACCCTGTGCCTGGCTACAGCCGCACCGATCGTGGTGGCCCCGGCCATGAACCGGGTCATGTGGGCGAACCCGGCCACCCAGGCCAATATGTCAACGCTGCTGCAGCGCGGGGTGCACGTGTTCGGTCCCGGGGCGGGCGATCAGGCGTGCGGCGAGATTGGCGAGGGGCGCATGCTCGAGCCATTGGAGCTCGCGGACCGCATTGCCAGCGTTTTTCCGGTCGATGGGCCTCTACGGGGGCGCCGCGTACTGATCTCCGCGGGGCCGACCCGCGAGCGCATCGATCCGGTGCGCTTTATTAGTAACCGCAGCTCGGGGAAGATGGGCTTTGCCGTCGCGCAGGCGGCCCGCGAGGCGGGAGCCGAAGTGGTTCTCGTTAGCGGACCTGTGAATTTGGCGACGCCGCTGGGTGTGCGTCGTGTCGACGTAGAGAGTGCGGCGGATATGCTGGCCGCTGTTTTGCGTGAAGTGGAGGGGACGGATATCTTCATCTCCACGGCTGCTGTGGCGGACTATCGCCCCGCGAATCCCGCCGACCAGAAGATCAAAAAAACGTCCGATACCCTGGACCTGTGCATGGAGCGCACCTCCGACGTCCTGGCAACGGTGGCTGCGCGCGCCGACCGGCCCTTTGTCGTAGGCTTTGCGGCCGAGACGGAGTCTGTCGAGCAGAACGCGCGTCTGAAGCTCATGAAGAAAAACCTGGACATGATTGCTGCCAATGAAGTCGGGCACGACAAGGTCTTCGACAGCGAGGACAACCAGCTCATCGTGCTCTGGCGCAACGGCCGGCACGATCTGGGCAGGGCCTCGAAGTTGTCCCTGGCGCGCTCACTGGTCGCCCTGATCGCGGAATCGTACGCTGCGGCTCGCTCGAGCCCGGCACAGCGCGGCTCGGCGACGGCATAGCGTTCCATGGACGAAAAGACTCGCCGCCCGCTCAAGGTGCGGATTCTCGACGCGCGCATCGGCACCGAGTTTCCGCTTCCGGCCTACGCTACCGGCGGCTCGGCCGGCTTGGACTTGCGTGCCTGCCTCGGCGAGCCGTTGAGCCTGCCCGCGGGGAAAGCCGAGCTGATTCCGACGGGGCTGGCGATCTATATCGAGGACCCGGGGCTGGCCGCGGTCATTTTGCCGCGCTCGGGGTTGGGCCATAAGCACGGCATCGTGCTGGGCAATCTCGTCGGCCTGATCGATTCCGACTACCAGGGGCAGCTGATGGTCTCGGTCTGGAATCGGGGCGGTGAGCCGTTCACGATCCAGCCGGGCGAGCGGATCGCCCAGCTCGTCGTCGTCCCGGTGGTGCAGGTCGAGCTGCAGGTGGTCGAGGATTTCAGCAGCACTTCCCGCGGCGCGGGCGGCTTCGGGCACTCGGGCCGGCACTGACCCGATCCTGGCAAAACCCTCGCCCAGGCAGGCTACGGTAGAGGCGGGCTAGGCGAGCATTGCTCTCGAGCGGCAGGGATCGCCACGCGGTCGGCCGTGGGCCGCAGCGTTTGGGCTTCAGCGTTTCGCGGCGCGCATTTCGCGCAGCTCGCGATACCGCTCGATGTCTTCCTGGAATTGGGCTTTCACCGCGGAGACCTCTTCGTTCTTTGCCAGCAGCGCGTTGTTCTGGGTGTGCATCTCGTTGAGCGTCCGCACCAGATCTTCGGCCAGGTCGTCCGGCAGCCGGTGGGCGTCCGGTCGCGGGTTATAGGGCCGGAAGAGCTTCGCGCGCGCCTGCAGTCCGATCAGGCGTGAGTGCAGGGTGTCGACGTACTGCTCGGCCGCGGCCCGCTGTCCCTGCAGCTGGTCCAGGCGAACGTCCCGGAGCGCCTCGATATCCTTCACCGACGTATAGGTGGTGACCAGGAAGTTGTCGTGCTGTTGCTGTTTCAGCTCCTGTTCGTGCGTACGCTCGTCCGCGGCGACCTGCTCGGGGGTCTTCTGCGCTTCCGAGTGACCCACCACGACGCCCTGCTTGTTGAGCATCTGATGTTCTTTTTCGGCGTATTGCGGCGGGATGCTGTCGCCGTAGTGGACCACGCCCTGCTCATCGACCCAACGATAGGCGATGGGCGCCTTGTCGCCGCCGGCGTCCGCGGCATACGGCGCCAGTCCCGCTGCAGCCAGCAGCAGGCTCAACCCCACACGCGGAATACGTGACGACATACAACCCCTGATGGTGCTCGAAGCCCCTTATTCTGACCCACCTGGCGCGGCTCGCAAGCTTCAACTGATACCATATCGCTCCCTATAGACGCGTAACGCTGTGAGCTGCTCTGCAGAAATGCGCACTCGTCCGTCGGCGGGATTCGCCAGGGTATCGATGAGATCGGCGAGTGTGACGATGCTCACACACCTCACGCCGTGCTCTTTCTCAACTTCCTGCACTGCGGTGAGCGTGCCCTGGCCACGCTCCTGACGGTCCAGGGCCAGGGCAACGCCAACGGGTACCGCACCCGCGCCTCGAATGATCTGGAGGGACTCGCGGATGGCTGTGCCGGCGGTGATGACGTCGTCGACGATGAGCACGCGGCCCTTCAGCGGGGCGCCGACGACGCTGCCCCCTTCGCCGTGATCCTTCAACTCCTTCCGGTTGAAGGCATAGGGCACGTTGCGGGCGTGGTGCTCGGCCAGCGCGATGGCGGTCGAGGTCGCCAGCGGGATGCCCTTGTAAGCGGGCCCGAAGAGCATGTCGAACTCCAGGCCGGAGCGCACGATGGCATCGGCGTAACACCGGGTGAGCAGGGCGAGCGAGGCGCCGTCGCTGAACAGGCCGGCATTGAAGAAGTACGGACTCTCCCGCCCGGACTTCAGCTTGAAGTGTCCGAAGCGCAGGGCCTCGCGCGCCAAAGCGAGATCTACGAACGTGAGCTGATATTCCTGCATGTCCTATCATTGCCAGATGGGCACACCTAACGTCAATGCTTTCGGCGGCGGCTGGCTCGGGGCGATCCGTCTGTATCTGCAGCCGCGCGTGCTGTCGATGTTGTTTTTGGGTTATTCGGCCGGCCTGCCGTTCTTTCTGGTGTTCGCCACGCTGTCGGCGTGGCTGCGGCAGGCGGGCGTGGTGCGCTCGACCATCGGGATGCTCGCCTGGGTGGGCATCCTCTATTCGATCAAGTTCCTGTGGGCGCCCATCGTCGATCGCGTGCCGCTGCCGCTCCTGCACCGGCTGCTCGGCCGGCGCCGCGCCTGGATGCTGCTCGCCCAGATCGGGCTCGCCGCGGGGCTGTTCAAACTCAGCCTCGCGGACCCGGCGCTCGGCGTGCGCGGGATGGCGCTCGGCGCGGTATTCGTCGCGTTCTGTGCCGCCACGCAGGACATCGCCATGGACGCCTGGCGCATCGAGTCCGCCGCCATGGCCGAGCAGGGTGCCATGCTCGCCACGTATCAGGTGGGATACCGCATAGCGCTCATCACGGGGAGCGCGGGCGCCCTCACGATCGCGGCCTGGGCGGGCTGGCACGCGAGCTATGCGACCATGGCGGCCCTCACGGGCATCGGCATCGTGACGACCTTGCTGGTGTCCGAGCCGCATCCCGCCGCCACCAGGGACTCCGCCGTGCGTGAGGAGCGGGTGATCGCCTGGATGGAGCGGCGGGCTCACTGGCCGCGACCGCTGTTGAGCGCGGGCGAGTGGGTCATGACGGCGGTCGTGTGTCCGCTGTTGGATATCTTCGGACGTTATGGCGCAGGGCTCGCCGCGCTGATGCTGTTGTTCGTGGGAACCTACCGCCTGACGGAGTTCACGATGGGCGGGATGGTGAATCCTTTCTACATCGATCATCACTACACGCTGACGCAGATTGCGACTGTCGTGAAGGTCTACGGACTGGCGATGTCCCTGTTCGGCGTCTTCATCGCGGGCGTCCTGATTGCGCGCATCGGCTTGCTGAGCTGCCTGGTGCTGGGCAGCGTCCTCATCATGATGTCCAATCTGGGCTACGCGCTGTTGGCCACGACCGATACCCCCACGCTTCTCGGGCTCGGGTTCGCGAACGGCTTCGATAACCTCGCCCTTGCGGTGCACGGGACGTCCTTCCTCGTGTTCCTTTCGGGCCTGACGAGTCCCAGATACACGGCCACGCAGTACGCCTTGTTTTCTTCTATTTATGCCTTGCCGGGGAAGCTGCTCGAGGGAGCATCCGGCCTCGTGGTGGACCACGTCGGGTATCCCAGGTTTTTCATCTACACGGCGACCTTGAGCTTGCCGGCGCTGGTGTTGCTGTACGCGCTGACTCGTCGAGGCTTGAGTCGCGCGGGCGTTCTGCCTGTTGTGGCCAAGGCGAATGTCGAGTTTGCGGCGGATAGAGGATGCTGATGTCCTTGGGACATGACTTCGACGTCGAAAGAGTGGTGTGCCGGCTTGCGGATCTCGACGAGCACGGCTCCCGCTCTTTCACCATCGGCACCGGCGAGTGGCCGTTGCGCGGCTTCGTGGTCCGGGTCGGCGACGAGGTGCGCGGTTATGTGAATCACTGTCCGCACGCTGGGCATCCCTTGAACCTGCGCCCGCACCGGTTTCTCACGCCCGACAACGCGCTCATCCTGTGCTCGTCGCACGGCGCGCTGTTCGAGAAGCAGACGGGCTATTGTGTCGTGGGCCCGTGCGCCGGACGGAGCCTCCGCCCTGTCGGGCTTACGGTGACGGCTGGGTTTGTGATGCTCGCGGATGACGCGGACGTGAGCCTGCTCGCGGATTCCAACTAGCCGGCCGTGACGGGGACGCCCGACTATTCAAACAGGTCGATGCCATCCAGCGAGCTCGCCCGCAGGTCACGGTCCTCGCCGAAGGGCTCCGACCCGCGGCCTTCCACGTCGCCGCGCTCGATATCCACCGAGCCGCTCCAGTCCTCGGGGGCCTCCGCGACCTCCAGGTCGCCATCGGCCCAGTGCGCTTCCCAGTCCTCGAGGTCCATCTCCTCCAGAGTGCCATCGAAGTACTGGATATCGACGGTGCCGTCTTTCTCGTCGATGGCGACGATCTCGAACGACTCGCCGCCATTCAGGCGATACCAGTCACCAATGCTCGGTTGAGGAGTCGTCATCGGTCAGGCCTCCTTCAAGCGCTTCCGATCGATGTTGCGCCTCGCCTGTGACGCTTTCAAGAACTTCTTGGCTCCCGCGGTGCGATCACTGTTGGTATGCGACTTGAACGCGGCGGAACGCGAGATCCCACACGTCGTGACCGAGCCTTTCGCCCCGTTTCTCGAACCGTGTCGTCACACGCTCCTCGGGTCTGGGGATGTAGCCGCCGGTGGCGGCCAAGTTGCGCAGCTGCGGATTTGCCGTGAGGACCGCGAGCATCTCTTGCGCGTACGGCTGCCAGTCGGTGGCGAGCCGCAACACCCCGCCGATGCGCAGGCGCGACACGACCAACTCGACGAACGGCCCCTGGACGAGACGGCGCTTGTGATGCCTTTTCTTGGGCCAGGGATCCGGAAACAGGATGTAGACCTCGTCCAGGCTCTGTTGGGGCAGCTGGTGCTCCAACACTTCGACCGCGTCGTGGCAGATCACGCGCACCTGGGTCAGCCGCCGCTCTTCCAGGGCCAGCAGCAACCGGCCGACGCCGGGGCGGTGCACCTCGATTCCGAGGTAATCGCGCTCGGGATGGGCTGCGGCCATCTGGGCGAGATTGTCGCCGTTGCCGAACCCGATCTCGACCGAGCGTGGAGCGTGCCGCCCAAACAACACATCGAGGTCCAGCGTGCTCGCGGTGTACTCCACACCGTAACGCGGCCACAAGCGCTCCAGCGCCCGCACTTGGGCGTCGGTGATTCGCCCTGCGCGGGTGACGAAGGAGCGGATAGTCCGTGGGTGCGCTGTGTCGGTCATGGATTCCGTAGCAGCGCGCGCGCTGCCAGTTTGCAAGGGGTGCGCATCCTACGCGAACCCAGGCTGCGACCGGAAGGGAAGCCCGACCGTTGTCTTGGCGAGGAGCCCGGGGCCGCCCTCGCCACGGCGACCCCAAGTCGGACACGCTCCTAGCTGGGGCGGGTCTTCTGCGCTTGAATTTGCAATCGCACGGTCGCTACGTGTACCCGCCCCGCCGAGTCGACGGGATGAGCGTTCACGTAGTGCCGGGCCGTATCTTCCAGGAACCGGTCGCGCAACTCGAGCGGTACCCCGGCGGTGTAGGGATGCCACGCCGTGCGCAGCCAGCCGATGAATGTCTCGATGTCGTGGTGCACCATGTCCTTGGGGATGAGGCGGCACTCCCGGGTCCGCAGGCCGGCCTCATTCAGCCAGCTCTCATAGGCGCCTGGCGTGTTGAAGTGATAGGGGCTGTCGGTCGGGCCGATCATGGAGCGCCAGCGGGCGCTGCCCGCGATGTGCTCGAAGGCGGCGATGATATCGGCGACGTTACCTTGGCCGCCCATCTGGGCAATGACTCGTCCACCGGGCTGCAGGGCGCGCGCAATTCCAAGAACGGCTGCGCGCTGGTCGGGTACCCAGTGCAGCGTGGCGTTGGAAAACACCACCGAAAACTCATTGGTGAACGGCAGGGCGGCTGCGTCCGCCTGTCTGAAGCTCAAGTTGCCCGCCGGAGTGTGACAATGTTGTGCGGTCGCGTGGGCAATCATGTCCGCCGAGAGGTCCACGCCAACCACTCGTCCGTTGGGCACCGCCGCAGCGATGGCTGCGGTGGTTCTGCCATCGCCGCACCCTATATCCAGCACGACGTCGTCGGGCTTCATGTCGATCTGCGTCAAGAGCTCGCGCGCCCAGACTTCCTGGGTACGGGAGTGTCGTGCGTAGTCTTGGGGGTTCCAGGTGTACATGATGATCCAGCCGATGTTGCGAGCTTGCGGCCAGCATGGCAGGCCCGGCGGGAGCTTGGAGTGATGATTGGTGAAGGAGCCATCGTGGGTCGCGATGGGTGTCGACCGACGGGCGCCGGCTCGGTCGTCGCCCGTTCAGGCGGCGTCGCAGGGTCAGCCTGCGTCGGCTCAGCCTGCGCCGGCTCAGCTCGTGCCGTGACCCAGCAAGTGATCGAGGAGCTGCTGTGCCGCGCCGTGGAGGGGCTCGTTGGTTCGCGTGCAGATCTGCAGCTGGCGCCTGGCCCAGCCTTCGTCCAGTGCGGCGGTGGCAAGGTGCAATTGCGCGCTGTAAGCGCTCGCGGCCGCTTTCGGGATCACACTGATGCCGAGGCCTGCCGCCACCATGGCGCAGACCGCGTCGAAGCTCGTCACCCGAATGAGGACGTTCAGCGGTCTTCCCAGCTCGGCCGCGGCCCGCGCCAGCAGCTGGTGCAATGAGCTGTTGTCGTGCAGGCCGATGAGCGGCTCCGGCACGATGTCAGAAAAGGCCAGGGCGCCCCGGCTCGCGAGCGGATGGTCGGGTTTGAGCACGACGACCAGCTCATCGTTGCGGAAGGGTCGCAGGGTCAGTCCTTCGACCGTGACGAGCTCGCCCAGAATGCCGAAGTCAGCGAGGTTGTCGGCCACTGCCGCAGCGACGCTCGAACTGACATGCTCCTCCAGGTGGATATGGATGTCAGGATACTTCGCTAGGAAGGATGCGAGCGCGGCCGGGAGGAATTCAACTATTGCGGAGATGTTGGCAAAAACCCGCACGTGGCCACGCGCTCCCGAGGCGTGCCGGCGCATCTCGTCATCGAGTTGCTCCGCCTGATGGAGCACGCCGCGAGCCCGTGCCAGGAATGCGTGTCCAGCGGGCGTGAGCGCGACGCCCTTTGCGCCGCGGACGAGCAGCGGCGTACCGAAGGACGCTTCCAGGTCGGATAGGCGCCTGCTGACTGCCGACGCTACGGTGTGACATCGCTCGGCGGCCCGAGCGATGCTGCCGGTCTCGGCAACGGCGATGAAGTGCTCGAGATCGCGAAAGTCGAACTGCAAATTCTTTCCCGATCCCCGGGCGTCGGAAGCCTATACGGGGCGGCCGGTGCGCGGATCGATGCGTACGACCGGGAGTCCTTCCGCCTTCCACTGCGAGATGCCGCCTGCCAGGTGGGCCGCCGGTTGACCGAGCGCCATGCGCTGCCGGGCGGCCGTCAGCGAGCGTCCGCCCGCGGCACACGAGAATACGACTTGGCGCGGGCCGTCCGGCGGCAGCTGCGAAGCGTCGAACGTGGAAAGGGGGTAGAGGAGCGCACCCGGTATCCGCTCGGCCGCGTACTCCATCGGCTCGCGGACATCCACGAGCAGGATTTTGCCTTTCGCCAGCAGGTCGCGGACTTCCTCGGGCTCGTATTCGGTGACGTTATCGGGTGTGGTGCTGCTCATGGGGGCGGATCCTCTTACGTGGCGGGAATT
>DASZVD010000255.1:0-2427 GCA_035547375.1 Steroidobacteraceae bacterium | reverse complement strand
GCTTACGCAGAAGCTCGTTCATGGCGCTCCCGAGCTCGGCCGGTGACTTGACGGTACGCACGCCGGCACGCTCGAACGCCTCGTATTTGTCTGCAGCCGTACCCTTTCCGCCCGCGACAATGGCACCGGCGTGACCCATGCGCTTCCCTGGAGGAGCCGTGACGCCCGCGATATAGGCAACCACAGGCTTCGTCACGAACTTATGAATGAAGGCCGCGGCGGCCTCTTCATCGCTGCCGCCGATCTCGCCCACGAGGATGATGCCCTCGGTGCGGGGATCGCGCTCGAACAGCTCGAGCACATCGATGAAGTTCATGCCACGCACCGGATCGCCGCCGATGCCGACGCAGGTGCTCTGTCCGAGACCGATGTTCGTCGTCTGAAAAACCGCCTCGTACGTGAGCGTGCCTGACCGGGAAACGATTCCCACGGCGCCCTTCTTGTGGATGAAGCCGGGCATGATCCCGATCTTGCACTCCTCGGGAGTGATCACTCCGGGGCAGTTCGGACCGACCAGGCGAGTCGCGGAGCCCGCCAGCACGGACTTCACGCGAACCATGTCGTTCACCGGAACCCCCTCGGTAATGCAAACCACCAGCTCAACACCAGCGTCCGCCGCCTCGAGGATGGAGTCCGCCGCTCCAGCGGCCGGCACGTAAATCATGCTCGCGGTCGCGCCAGTCTCGCGAACCGCGTCTTGCACCGTATCGAATACTGGCTGACCGAGATGCGTCTGTCCGCCACGACCCGGCGTCACGCCGCCGACGAGCTGCGTGCCATACGCGAGCGCCTGCTCCGAATGGAAAGTACCCTGCTTACCGGTAAAGCCCTGGCAAATGACGCGGGTGTTTTTATTGACCAGAATGCTCATTCTTTAACCCTTGGCCAGCGCGACGACTTTGCGCGCGGCGTCTGTCAGATCGGAGGCCGGGGTGATCGTGAGGCCGCTATGGGCCAGAGCCTCCCGAGCCTTATCGGCGTTCGTACCTTCAAGGCGCACCACGACGGGCACCTTCACTCCGACGTTCTTCACGGCATTGATGACGCCGTCGGCAATGAGGTCGCAACGTACGATGCCGCCGAAGATGTTCACCAGCACCGCCCTGACCTTCGGGTTGGAAAGGATGAGCTGAAAAGCCGCCGTCACGCGCTCGCTGGTGGCGCCACCGCCGACGTCGAGGAAGTTCGCCGGCTGGCCGCCGTGCAGCTTGATGAGGTCCATGGTCGCCATGGCGAGACCGGCACCGTTCACCATGCACGCGATATCGCCGTCCAGGGAGACGTAGTTCAGATCGTGCTCGCTGGCACGACGCTCCATCGGATCTTCCTGGCTCAGATCACGCAGCTGCGCCAGCTCCGGATGCCGGTAGACGGCATTGGCGTCGATGTTGATCTTTGCGTCCAGCGCCACGAGCGAGCCGGACTTCGTGACAATGAGGGGGTTCACCTCGACGAGGCTCGCATCCTCCTCCAGGTACAGCTTGTAGAGCGCGGCGGCGATCTTCTGGAACTCCCCGATCTGTCCACCCTTGAACCCCAGGCCGAAGGCGATCTGGCGCGCCTGGTACGGCTGCAGGCCGGCAGCGGGGTGGATGTTCACGGAGAGGATCTTTTCGGGGGTCTTGGCCGCGACTTCCTCGATGTCCATGCCGCCGGCGGCGGAGGCGATCAGGGCAATGCGGCCCTTTTCCCGATTCAGGGTCAAAGACAGGTAGATCTCGCGATCGATCTCGGAGCCCGACTCGATGTAGACGCGCTCGACCGGCAGCCCGTCCTCGCCCGTCTGCTTCGTGACGAGACGGGTGCCGAGCATCTGCTCGGCCGCGGCGCGCACGGCTTTGAGGTCCCGGGCGAGCTTTACGCCGCCGGCCTTGCCACGGCCGCCGGCGTGCACCTGGGCCTTCACCACCCAAATCGGCCCGCCAATGGATTCGGCTGCCGCGGCCGCCTCGTCCGCGCTCGCCGCCACCCGACCCGCGGGAACCGCTATCCCGTAGCTCCGGAAAATGTCCTTCGCCTGATACTCGTGCAGATTCATCGTCACCGCCGTACGCGCAAAGAGGCGCGCATTCTCCCGAAAATCCCCCTGCGTGACTAGAAGCTTGTCCCGATCACGATAGGCGGGCTCCCCGGCACACGCCGGTCATCCGTAGATGTGGCTCGCATCTCGCTCGGATCGCGGCTCAATGGAGTATTTTCACGACCCGCAGCATCCCAACGAGACATAAGGACATCGGCCGCATCGTGCCCGCCTCGCCCTCTCATCCCGCGCCCAGCGATCTGGCCTGGCGCGTCATAGGACTGCTGAGCCTCTATCGGCTGCTGGTCCCCGTCGTGCTGCTCTCGATGCAGTGGCTGGCGGGTACGCAATGGGCCCTGACCACCGTCCGCCCGGACTTGTTTCTGTCCGCTTGCGTGGCCTATTTC
>DASZVD010000254.1:0-8081 GCA_035547375.1 Steroidobacteraceae bacterium | reverse complement strand
AAGCTGTCGGTCGACGTCTACGACCGCGCCAATGACCGTCACCTCGAAAGTGGAACGCTCACCTCGCTGGACAATCAGGTCGACACGACGACCGGAACGGTGCGCTTCCGGGCGGAGCTCCCGAACAAGGACCTGACGTTGTTCCCGAATCAGTTCGTCAACGCGCGACTGCTGGTGCAAACCCTGAAGGGCGTCACCCTCGTGCCGACCCCCGCAATCCAGCACAACGGGGCCAACGACTTTGTCTACGTGGTCAAGGGCGACACGGTGACGGTGCAAAGTGTCACCGCGCTCACGACGAACGAGCAGGAGACCGCGGTCAAAGGACTGGACGCCGACGTCAAAGTCGCGACGACCGGGTTCGATCGACTCGAGAACGGCGCGCACGTGACGGTGCGCACGCCGGGTCAAGGTAAGGCAGCCAAGAGATGAGTCCCTCGCGTCCCTTCATCATCCGCCCGATCGCAACGGCGCTGCTGATGGTGGCGCTGTTCCTCGCCGGCGCGGTCGCCTATTTCCAGCTGCCCGTCTCCGCGCTGCCCGAGGTCGACTATCCGACGATCCAGGTGCTCACGTTCTATCCCGGCGCGAGCCCCAGTGTCGTGGCCACCGCCGTCACAGCGCCCCTGGAGCGGCAGTTCGGCCAGGTTGCGGGCCTGAGCCAGATGACCTCGACCAGCGCCGGGGGCGTTTCCGCCATCGTCATGGAATTCCAGCTCAGCCTGAGCATCGACGTCGCGGAGCAGGAAGTGCAGGCGGCGATCAACGCGGCACAGAGCTACCTGCCGGCCAACCTGCCGACACCGCCGATCTACAGTAAATCCAACCCCGCCGATGCCCCCGTCCTCACCCTGGCCCTCACCTCGAGCGAGCTGCCCCTGTCGCAGGTGGAGGATCTGGCCGATACCCGCCTCGCGCCGAAGATCTCGCAGATCTCCGGCGTGGGGCTCGTCAGCATCTCCGGCGGCCAGAAGCCCGCCGTGCGCATCCAGGCCAATCCGACCGCCCTCGCCTCGTACGGCATCAACATGGAGGATCTGCGCAATGCCGTGGCGAGCAACAGCCTCAACTCCGCCAAGGGCAACTTCGACGGCGCCATGCAGGACTACACGATCAATGCAAACGATCAGCTCCTGAACAGCAGCGCCTACAAGTCTGTCGTGGTCGCCTTCAGGCAGGGGGCGCCCGTCATGCTCAGCGATGTGGCGCGGGTGACGGACGGCGTCGAGAACGAGAAGCTCGCCGCCTGGCAGGACTCGACTCCCGCCGTGCTCCTCAACATCCAACGCCAGCCGGGCGCCAACACCATCCAGGTCGTGGACAGCATCCAGAAGCTCCTTCCCCAGCTCGAATCGACCCTGCCGCGGGCCATCCACATGCAGGTGGTCACCGACCGCACCACATCGATCCGGGCCTCGGTCCGTGACGTCGAGTTCGAGTTGCTGCTGGCCATCGCGCTGGTCGTCATGGTGATCTTCCTGTTCCTGAGAAGCCTGACGGCGACCATCATTCCGAGTATCGCCGTGCCGCTGTCCCTGATCGGTACGTTCGGCGTCATGTATCTCGCGGGCTTCAGCCTCAACAACCTCGCGATGATGGCGCTCACCATTTCCACCGGCTTCGTGGTGGACGATGCGATCGTCATGATCGAGAACATCTCCCGCTACATCGAGGCCGGCGAGAAGCCGCTGCCGGCGGCGCTGAAGGGAGCCGAGCAGATCGGCTTCACCATCCTGTCCCTGACCGTCTCGCTGATCGCGGTGCTGATCCCGCTCCTGTTCATGGGAGATATCGCGGGCCGGCTGTTCCGGCAGTTCGCGGTCACGCTGGCCGTGACCATCGTCATCTCGGCATTCATCTCGCTCACGCTCACGCCGATGATGTGCGCGCGGCTGCTGCGCTTCACGCCCGAAGGGCAGCAGGGGCGCTTCTACCACGAATCGGGACGCATCCTGCAGAAGATCATCGACTTCTACGGGCGCACCCTGAAAGTGGTGCTGCGCTACCAGCGCCTCACTCTGCTCGTCGCGGTCGCGACGCTCGTGTTGACGGCGATCCTCTACGTCACCGTTCCGAAAGGATTCTTCCCCACGCAGGATACCGGCATCATCCAGGGCATTTCGCAGGCCGCGGGGTCCACCTCGTTCGCGCAGATGACCCAGCTGCAACAGAGCCTGGGGAAGGTGGTGCTGGAGGATCCGGCGGTCGCAAGCATTTCCTCCTTCATCGGCGCCGACGGCATCAATACGACGCTCAACAGCGGCCGCATCCAGATCAACCTCGAGCCCCTGGAAGAGCGGCGCCTCTCCGCCACGGACGTCATCCGCCGGCTCGGCCCGAAGCTGGCGGAAGTGCCCGGCATCAAGCTGTACATGCAACCCGTGCAGGATCTCACCGTCGACGATCGTGTGAGCCGCACCGAGTATCAGTACACACTCGAGGACCCGAGCCCCGACGAGCTGAGCTCGGTCGTGCACGATCTGCTCCCCAGGCTGCAAGAGCGCCCCGAGCTCGCCGATGTCGTGACGGATCAACAGCTCGACGGCGTCGCGACCGCGCTCACCATCGACAGGGCGACCGCCTCCCGTTTCGGCATCACGCCGCAAACCATCGATAACACCCTGTACGACGCCTTCGGCCAGCGGCAGATCAACACGCTGTACACCCAGGTCAACCAGTACCACGTGATCCTGGAGGCCGACCCGAAGTTCCAGCGCAATCCGGGCAATCTACACGACCTCTATATCCAGTCCACTCAAGGCGGGACCACGACCACCGTGACGTCCAACACCGCCGGATCGTCCTCCGGGGCGGGCTCCGGCTCCGCGGCCTCGTCCGGCAATGCTCTGTTGACACCAACATCCAGCAGCAGCGGCTCTTCTCTCACAGCGGGCTCCTCCGTGCTCAACCTCGCGAGCACCTCCACGGCAGGAAGCACCAACTCAACCTCGGTGCTCTCGTCGGCCTCGACAAGCTCCGGCAGCACGAGTGTGTTATCCGGCGCCGCCGGGAGCTCCGCCGCATCCCTCACCGCCAGCAGCCCAGGAGCCAACTCACGCAGCGGCTCGGCCACGGGCACCGGCTCGTCGGGTGGCGGCACGACGAGCGCGGCGGCCCCGACACCCGTGCCGCTCAGTGCGTTCACACACATGCAGACTCAAAGTGAGCCGCTCTCCATCGGGCATCAAGGGCAGTTCCCGGTCGTCACCATCTCCTTCAACCTCGCCGCGGGTTACTCGCTCGGCCAGGCGATCGATGCCATCGAGGAAGTCATCGACAAAGCGAAGCTCCCCGCGAGCGTGATCGCCGGCTTCCAAGGCACCGCGGCCGCTTACGAGAGCTCGCAGTCGAACGAAGGGCTGTTGATCCTTGCGGCTCTCATCACCGTGTACATCGTTCTCGGGGTGCTCTACGAGAGCTTCATCCACCCGGTCACCATTCTCTCCACGCTGCCGTCGGCGGGCGTCGGCGCCCTGCTCGCCCTGCGGCTCTTCGGTCTCGATCTGGACATCGTCGGCATCATCGGCATCATTCTGCTGATCGGCATCGTGCAGAAGAACGGCATCATGATGGTCGACTTCGCGCTCGAGCTGCAGCGCCAGGAGCACAAGGAGACCACGGAGGCCATCTACGAGGCGGCACTGCTGCGCTTGCGGCCGATCCTGATGACGACGCTGGCCGCCTTGCTGAGCGGCATTCCCCTGGCTTTCGGCAGTGGCATCGGCTCCGAGCTGCGCAAGCCGCTCGGTGTCGCCATGGTGGGCGGCTTGTTGTTCAGCCAGGTCCTCACGCTGTACACGACTCCGGTGATCTATATCTTCTTCGACCGCCTGGCCACGCGCTTCGCGCGGAATCGCCCGCGTGAGCCGGATATGCCGGCACCGGAGGGAGGGCCCGCGTGAACCCGTCCCGGGTCTTCATCAGTCGCCCCGTCGCCACGACCTTGCTGACGTTCGCCGTGGCGTTGGTGGGTATTGCAGCGTTCGCCGTGCTGCCCGTCTCTCCCTTGCCGCAGGTGGACTTTCCGACCATCACGGTCGGAGCCTCCCTCCCAGGTGCGAGTCCGGACATCATGGCATCGGCCATCGCGACGCCGTTGGAAAGACAGTTCGGGCACATCGCCGGTATTACGGAGATGACCTCATCCAGCTCGCTGGGCTCGACCAGCGTCACGCTGCAGTTCGACCTCTCGAGGGACATCAACGGCGCGGCGCGCGACGTCGAAGCCGGCATCAATGCGGCTCGCACCTATCTGCCCGCCAACCTGCCCGCGAATCCGACCTACCGAAAAGTCAACCCGGCGGACTCACCCATCATGGTGCTGGGCCTGCAGTCCGACGTGTACGACGTCCCGACCTTGTACGACGAAGCCTCCACCGTCATGGCACAGCGGATCTCGCAGATTCCGGGCGTCGGCCAGGTGACCGTGGTCGGCGCTTCGTATCCTGCAGTCCGCGTCGAGCTCAATCCCACGCAGCTCGCGCACTACGGCATCAGCCTGCCCTCCGTGGCCTCGACGATCGCGGGACAGAACTCGAACACGGCCCAGGGACAGCTCGCGAACGGCAGCTCCACCACCGACATCCTCGTCAACAGCCAGATCACGAAAGCCGCTGAATACAGGCCCCTGGTAGTCGGTTACTACAGGGGCGCCGTCGTACACCTCAGCGACGTGGCGGACGTCGTGGATTCGCAGCAAACCGTCCGCCAGGCCGGCTTCCTCAACGGCAAGCCGTCCGTGAACATGATCATTTTCCGGCAGCCCGGCGCCAACATCATCCAGACCGTCGACGCGGTCAAGGCGGCCATCCCCTCCCTCCAGGCGGAGATCCCCCGCGGCCAGCACATCATTACCATCATCGACCGGACGCTCACCATCCGGGCCTCGGTCAATGACGTCGAGCGGACCCTGATGATCTCGGTGTTGCTGGTCGTCGGGGTGGTGTTCATCTTCCTGCGCAATATCTACGTCACGCTCATTCCCGCCGTCGCCGTTCCGGTCTCGCTCATCGGGACGTGCGCCATCATGTACCTGTGCGGCTTCTCGCTCGACAACCTGTCGCTCATGGCGCTGGCGATCGCGAGCGGCTTCGTCGTGGACGATGCCATCGTCGTGATGGAGAACATCTCCCGGCACCTGGAGGAAGGCATGACGCCGGTCCAGGCGGCCCTGAAGGGTGCCGCCGAGATCGGCTTCACCGTGCTCACCATCAGCGTCTCGCTGATCGCCGTGTTCATCCCGATCCTGCTCATGGGAGGCATCATCGGCCGGCTGTTCCGCGAGTTCGCCATCACGCTCTCGAGCGCGATCCTGGTCTCGATGGTGGTGTCGCTCACCACGACACCGACGATGTGCGCGCGCGTGCTGAAGTCCGAGAAGGACGTGAAGCACGGCCGGCTCTACCTGTGGAGCGAGCGGATGTTTGCGCGCCTGTTGGGGGGCTACCGGCACAGCCTCGGCTGGGTGCTGGATCACCCGGCAATCATCATGGTCATCTTCGCCGCCACGCTCGGGCTGAATGTCCTGCTCATCGCGCAAGTGCCCAAGGGCTTCTTCCCCCAACAGGATACGGGCATCATCACCGGCGGCATGCAGGGGCCGCAGGACGCCTCCTTCGCCTTGATGCGCGGGGCGCTCAGGCAGTCCATCGACGTCATCAAGGCCGATCCGGGCGTGCAGAACATCATGGGATTCACCGGCGGCAACAGCGCGACCAACGCCGCGAACGAATACATCGCCCTCAAGCCCCGCAACCAGCGTACCCACAGCGCCGCGGAGATCATCAACGAGCTGCGTCCGAAGCTCACGCGGCTGACCGGCGCCAACACGTACCTGCAGCCCACGCAGGACATCAGGATCGGCGGCCGCTCGTCCGCCGCCCAGTATCAATACACGCTGCAGGCGGAGACTTCCGCGGACCTGCAGAAATACGGCCCGCAGCTCTTGAGCGCCCTGCGCAAGGCGCCGGGATTCCAGGACGTCAACACGGATCAGCAGAACTTCGGCCTGCAAGCGCAGCTCACCTACGATCGGCCGACGGCGGCGCGCCTCGGCATCACGCCGCAGATCCTCAACAGCACGCTCTACAACGCCTTCGGCCAGTCCGAGGTCTCCACGATCTAGACCCAGCTGAATCAGTACTACGTCGTCATGGAGGTTGCGCCGAAATACTGGCAATCACCGCAAGGCCTCGACGACGTCTACATGGTGCCCACGGCGGGCTCGGGCGCGGTCCCCCTGAACACCGTCCTGCACTACGCGCCGGCCACGGCCCCCCTCGTGGTGAACCACACCGGCCTCTTTCCGTCCGTCACAGTGTCATTCAACCTCGCACCTGGCGTCTCTCTCGGCCAGGCCACGAAGGAGATCCAGGCCGTGCAGCAAAAGCTGAGCATGCCCACGACGATCCACGGGCAGTACTCCGGCACGCTGCAGGCGTTCCAGCAGTCGCTCACCACCGAGCCGTACCTCATCCTGACCGCGTTGATCGCGGTCTACATCGTACTCGGGATGTTGTACGAGAGCCTGGTCCATCCGCTGACGATCCTCTCGACCCTGCCCCCGGCGAGCGTGGGCGCCATCCTCGCGCTGGAGATCACGCACTCGGAGCTCGATGTGATGTCCATCATCGGCATCATTCTGCTCATCGGCATCGTCAAGAAGAACGCCATCATGATGATCGACTTCGCCCTGAGCGCCGAGCGCAACGAGGGCAAGAGCACGCGCCAGGCCATCTTCGAGGCCTGCACGCTGCGCTTCCGGCCGATCATGATGACCACCATGGCGGCCCTGTTCGGCGCCGTCCCCCTCGCCGTCGGCATGGGCATGGGCTCCGAGCTGCGCCGTCCGCTGGGCATTTCCATCATCGGCGGCCTGATCGTCAGCCAGGTGCTGACGCTGTACACCACTCCGGTCATCTATCTCCTCATGGACACGTTACGACTGAAGATCTACGGGCGGCGCCACCCCGGCGCACCGGCTGCGGCGGCGAGCTGATCCGCTGGTACACGATCATGAAGACTCCACTCTCGACATTGACACTGGTCGCAACCCTCACCACCGCCGCGATAGCGGCGGGTTGCGTTGGACCGCCCTATGTGAAACCCAACGTGACGGTGCCGGCGGCCTTCAAGGAAAGCTCGCCCGCGGCCTATGTGGGCGCCGATGCCGGCGCCTGGCAGCCCGCGCAACCGCAGGATGCCGCGTTGAAGGGCAAATGGTGGGAGGTGTACGGCGAGCCCGAGCTGAACGCCCTGGAAGAGCAGCTCGATATCAACAACCAGAACATTGCGCAGTACTTCCAGAGCTTCATGGCCGCCCGGGCGCAGGTGAGCGTGGCGCGCGCGAGTTATTTTCCGACGTTGACGACGACGCCCCAAGCGACCCGCACCCATACATCCGGGGTTTTGGCCAACGGCGCGGTCTCGGCCCTCGGCACCTCCGCCGGCGCCGGAACAGCAACGGGAACCGGAACGGGCACGACCACCGGGACCGGGGTCGCCAGCGCCTCGAGCGCCAAGGGAGCCACCTTCAACGAGTTCTCCCTCCCCTTCGATGTCTCCTGGGAGCCCGATCTGTGGGGCCGCATCCGCAACACCGTGCGTGAGTATCGCTACGCCGCGCAGGTGAGCGCGGCAGACCTGGAAAACGAGCGTTTGACCGAGCAGGCCGCCCTGGCCGTCTATTACTTCGAGCTGCGCGGTCAGGATGCGCTGCAGGACCTCTACAACAAGACCATCGAGGCGCAGAAGAAATCGCTGGAGCTGACCCGGGTCCTGGTGGAGACCGGGATCGACAGCCCCGAGGCGGCCGCTCAGGCCGAGGTGACTCTCGCCGACACCGAGGCGACCGCGGTCGGCGTTGCCACCAACCGCGCCATCTACGAGCACGCCATCGCGACGCTCATCGGCAAGCCGGCAGCCGATTTCTCCATGCCCGTGAAGATGCTGACGACGCCGGTGCCCAAGGTGCCCGTCGACATCCCGTCGAAGTTGTTGCAACGGCGCCCCGACATCGCGGCGGCCGAGCGCGCCATGGCCGAGGCGAACGCGCTGATTGGTGTCGAGACGGCGGCCTATTT
>DASZVD010000253.1:0-4954 GCA_035547375.1 Steroidobacteraceae bacterium | reverse complement strand
CTTCACCCGGACTTTCAGCATTCTTTCGGCGGCCTCGGTGCCGGTGCTGGAGGCGCTGCGGATCTCCGGTGAAGTGGTGACGAACCTGCCGATGCGGGATGCGGTCGCCGATGCCGCCGCGCGCGTCCGCGAGGGGGCCGCCATCGGCCGCTCCCTTGCCATCAGCAAATTGTTTCCGCCCATGACCATCCACCTGATCTCGAGCGGCGAATCGAGCGGCACACTGGAGAGCATGCTCGAGCGTGCCGCCATCGCCCAGGAACGCGAGCTCGACGGCTTGCTGGATGCCATGGTGGGACTGCTGGGACCGATGCTCATCGTGACCATGGGGCTGTTCGTCATGGGCATCGTTTTTGCAATGCTCCTGCCCATCTTCGAGATGAATCAGCTGATTCATTGAAAGTGACATTGCAGACGTCATCGGATCTGATTTAACTTCGCGCCGTCGAACGACCTGGGAGCTTTAAGCCTGGTGTCCGGATGAGTGAGAAAGGCGAATCCGACGATTTCGAAGACGAGGACGCAGAAGAGCCTGTTACCGAGGAAGGTGACGTCGACCTGGATCAGGTCAACAAGGACCTGGATCTGGCCAAGCGTCGCGGCCAGAAGGTGGGCGACCCCGCCTGGCGCCGTCTCGAGCGGCTGCTGGAGGCCAAGCGCACCGCGGAGCTGACGAGCGACTTCGAGGACTACGAGATCGGCCTGGACAATGACGAAGCCAAGCAGTCCAAGCGCCATCGCAAGCTCCCGCCGCTCGAATGACCGTGCCCCGCCCTCTCGAATGACCGGCTCCCCGCCCTCTCGAGGCGCGCTTGCGCCGGGGAGTGACTCCACGGCCGGCGCCCCACCCGGACCGGCCGTTACAATTCCTTAATGAAAGTCCCGCGAGCGGGTCAGGAGCTCGCCCAACAGCTTCGTGCGATCGACGAGGCGGTGCGCAATGAGGTGCATGACCTCCTCCTGCCGCTGCCATTCGCCGTGCACCTCCAGCAGGCGTGACTCGAGCAACGGGCGCCGCTGCTCACGCCCGATCCGCTCCCAGACGATGACGTTCACCTGACCGCTCTCGTCTTCGAGAGTGAGGAACGTGATGCCGCGCGCCGTCTGCGGCCGCTGCCGCATGAGGACGATGCCCGCCGTGCGCACGGTCCTGCCATGGGCAACACAGCGCAGCTCGGCGGCGCTCAGAAGTTGTTTCCTGCGTAACCGCTCGCGCAGCAGCGCCAGGGGATGACGCCCGAGCGTGAGGCCGATGGAGGCGTAGTCGGCGACGATGCGCTCGCCCTCGGTCGGCGCAGGCAGCAGCGGCTGTCCCTCGGCGAAATGTCCCGTACGGGCTCCTAACTCGAGGCGCGCCGGCCCCCCCGGCAGGACCACCGGGGCGACCCGCTCCGTGCCTGCCACCTCCCAGAAAGCCAGGTGCCGGTTGCCGCTCAGGGCGGCGAACGCGCCCGCCGCCGCCAGGGCCTCCAGATCGCCCCGATCCAGGACGGCGCGCTCGGCGAGATCCTGCACGCTGGCAAACGGCCGCTGCTCGCGTGCGCTGACGAGCCGGGCGGCTCCCGCCTCGGACAAGGACTTCACGAGGCGCATCCCGAGCCGCAGCACGGGCTCACCGTCCTCTCGCCGCTCGAGCGTGCAGTCCCAGGCACTCACGCACACATCCACCGGCCGCACTTCCACGCCGTGCGCCCGCGCATCCCGCACCAGCTGCGCCGGCGCATAGAACCCCATGGGCTGGCTGTTGAGCAGCGCGCAGGCAAAGGCCGCCGGCTCGAAACACTTCAGCCACGCCGAGTCGTACACCAGCAGCGCGAAGCTTGCGGCATGGGAGTTATGCACGACGAGATTATTGGCCAGGAAGTTGTGGTGACCCTCGATCTGCAGATCGTAGGTCGCCTGCTGTCCCGCGGTCTCGATGGACACGATCCTGTCCCAATAAAGGTCGGATCGGGCGAGACACGCCAGCTCACTCGAGTCCAACACGGCCGCCAGCCGATCGATCACGAAGCGCCGGAAGCCCCCTTTGGATCCGCTACGCGCCTGGATCTCGCGCATACCAAGACCAGAACGTCGTCCGATCTCCTTCCAGGTCAATCCGGCTGCATCGCGCTCTCGGCGGATGATTGCGCGTACCTCGGCAGGAATAATGTCGCGCGACATGCGGCCATTACGGTGTGCGGCCAGGAGCCGGGAGAGCCGGCGCTTCTTGGGATCCAGGAAGCGGCGGCCAACATGGCGCCAGAACAGGCGCAAGCCTTCTTCGCCCGTAACGGTGACGACATTGTGCTCGAGCTCACGTCCTTTGTAGGAGCGCACCCGACGATAGCAACGCGCGACTATCCCCAGGCGCAAAAGCAGATGCTGCACCTCCCTGCCAAGCCGCTGCGAGGCGGTATCGTAGGAGGCATGCCCTTTCGCTGAAAAGCCGCCATCTCCTTCCCAGAGACGGGCGAGCAACAACGCGATATCGCTGTCGCGCAGCTCGAAGACCTCAGGGGGCAAATGGCATAGATTGCCCTCCGCAATGAGATCAGCCAGCACCAGAATCTGGTGGCGCGGCCAGTGACGCCTGCCGGACACGGGCAAAGAGCGGGCCGCCGCGACGAAATCTCCGACCCGCAACTCGCCAAGCTTGCGCCAGCCCCCCAGGGTCATGAACGGGTGCTCCGCCGTGGCGACGATCTCATGGCCCAGGGCGGTCCGAAGGCGCCACACCAGCTTTTCTCCACTGAACCGCACCGCTTCTACCCGTCGGCGACACAACCGCAGGTCGTCGTTACAGGCCAACGTATTTTCCAGTCGCGTCCGTCCTGATACGACGTCATCGACGGTCACCCAACGTCCGGTGTCGGCATCCACTACACGAGTACCCCCCACGACACACTCCGGAAAGCCGTACTCGCCGAACCCCAACATCTGGTTGTAGATCCGCTGCGCGAAGTCGTCGGAGTAGCCGCGCGCGCGCATGCCGCCCAACAGCTTGTCCTTGAAATGATCGAGGCCACCGGTGCGCTTCCAGGCCCCCATGGCGCGCCGCAGGGCATCCGACTCGCCCGGCGTGAAGCCGGCGGCGACGACCGCGATCTGCATCACCTGCTCCTGGAAAATAGGAACGCCGAGCGTTCGCTTCAGCACCTCCCGCACATCATCGCTGGGATAGTCCACCGGCTCCTGCTTGTTACGCCGCCGCAGATAGGGGTGCACCATGTCGCCCTGGATGGGCCCAGGGCGCACGATGGCGACTTCGATCACCAGGTCGTAATACTCTTGCGGCCGCAGGCGCGGCAGCATTGCCATCTGCGCCCGCGACTCGATCTGGAAAACACCGATGGTGTCGGCGCGCGAGATCATCTCGTACACCTCGGGGTCTTCCGCGGGCAGCTTGCCGAGCGTGTAGCTCTCGCCGCGGAAGGCGTTCACGAGATCGAATGCCCTTTTAAGAGCCGTCAGCATGCCGAGGGCGAGCACGTCGACCTTGAGCAGCCCCAGATCGTTGAGGTCGTCCTTGTCCCATTGCACCACGGTGCGCTCCGGCATGGCGGCGTTCTCGATCGGCACGAGCTCTTCGAGCGGCCCCTCCGAGATGACGAAGCCGCCGACGTGTTGGGACAGGTGACGCGGGAACCCTGGAAAGCGCACGATCTCACGGGCCAACGGCAGCAGGCGCGCCAGCACCGGCTCATCGGGATCGATGCCGGCCTCCCGCAGCCGCTCGGGCATGGTCTCGCCGCCGTCCCACCATTGCATGACCTTGGCGAGCTGGCCGCTGGCCTCGACACCGAGGCCGAAGGCCTTGCCCAGGTCACGCAGCGCGCTGCGCGGCCGGTACATGATGACCGTGGCCGCGAGAGCCGCGCGTTGCCGGCCGTATTTATCGTAGACGTACTGGATGACCTCCTCGCGCCGCTCATGCTCGAAATCGATGTCGATGTCCGGCGGCTCGTTGCGCTCCTTGGAAATGAAGCGCGCGAAGAGCAGAGCCGCGCCGCGCGTCGGATCGACTGCCGAGACGCCCAGGCAATAGCAGACCCGCGAGTTGGCGGCCGAGCCCCTGCCCTGGCACAAAATGCCCTTCTTGCGTGCGAACCTGACGATGTCTTCCACTGTCAGGAAGAACGCCTCGTAGCCCAGCTCCGCGATCAAAGCGAGCTCCTTGTCGATCTCGATACGCTCCTTCTCGGGCACGCCGTCCGGCCAGTGCCGGCGCGCCCCCTCTTCAGTGAGGTGGCGCAAATAGCTCGTCGGGGTATGACCGAGCGGCACGAGCTCTCGGGGATATTCGTAACGCAGCTCGTCGAGCGAGAAATGGCACGCCTGGGCGATGGCCACGGTCTCCGCGAGCAACTCGGCCGGATAGAGCCGGGCCAGTCGGACGGGTTCGCGTAGATAGCGCTCGCCGTTGGGATACAAGTGCCAGCCGGCCTCGGCGAGCGGCACGCCCAGACGGATCGCGGTGACCGTGTCCTGCAGCCTGCGGCGTGCCCGCGTGTGCATGTGAACATCGCCGCTGGCAACCAACCGTAAATCGAAGCCACGGGCCGTGCCTTCGCGGGCGATGCGCTGGAGAGTCGCAAGGTGCTCGCGATCAGCGCCCCCGCATAACAGCTCGACGGCGATCCTCACCCGCGGGAAGCGCTCCGCGAGCCACACGACCTGCGTGGGATCCGGCTGCGCGGCGGGCAGCCAGAGAATGAAACACTGCTCGAGACCGAGCTCCTCCAGATCGGCCCGCGTGAGGTGATATCCGCCCTTGGCAGCCGAGCGGCGTCCCCGGGTAATGAGACGGCACAGCCTGCCGTAACCCAGGCGATCGATGGCGAGGGCGACGAAACGCAAGCCACAGTCGAGCTTGAACTCCGCACCAATGAGAAGGTGCAGCGGCAGGGGTACGCTATCGCCCTCCTGGCCCGCATCAGCCTCACCGGCGTCGCGCTGCTCCTGGGCGGCGGCC
>DASZVD010000252.1:0-5823 GCA_035547375.1 Steroidobacteraceae bacterium | reverse complement strand
GCCCCCCATGGCCTCTTCGTTCGAGCCTTGCACCGGGACGAACACCCTGACACCGTCGAATGCCAACGAGCCCGTGATCGCCGCGGCGGGATGAGCATCGACCTTGCGGACCCAGATCTCGCGGCCCGTCTGCGCGTCCACGGCGTACGCGTTTGCCTTGCGATCACCGAAGTACAGCGCATAGCCCTTGTTGCCGGCGGCATCGCGATATCGACCTCCGACGATCGCCGTGGCGATCCCGGCCTGCGCTTTGTAGGTCCAATACCGGCACCCGGTGTGTGCATTGAGCGCGTAGACATGGCCGTTCTCACTCGGAGCAAACAGCCGCCCACCCAGCACCGTCGGCTGCGGCCGGGCGGTCTGGACGTTGGCGAAGCCGAAGGCCCATTTCAACTCGAGCCGCGGCAGATCGGCCGCTGTCAGCTTGCCCTGCGAGCGGGGTTGGAAGCGCGCGTTGCCGGGACCGTTGCCCCAGCCATTCCAGCTCGGATGCCCCTGGGGCTCGCCCATGAGCAGTTGCTCCGTGCAGAGGTTCGTTTCATTCTCCGGCAGGACTTCGACCGCGCCGAAATCCCGGCCGCTGGCGTAGACCGCTACCGCACGCCGCTCAGAGGGACTCAACGGTGCCGCCTGCACCTGCATCCTGCCGTTCGTGAGGGTGTTGAGAATGCTCTCGGGCGAGAACCGCACGAGCAGCTCGCGGGGCAGGGCGCGAATTCCCGGAACCGTCCCGGAGCCTTCCGCGCCCGGCTGCAGGGGCAGATGACAGGCGGCGCAGTTCCGCTTGAACACGGCCTCGCCGCTGGCACGCGCAACCCCGGGAGCAGCGGCGCTGGCAAGCGCGACTCCGGGATCAGCGGCGGTGGCGCGTGCAGGCCCACCGCCCCAAAGACAGGGGGCCGCCAGAACCGCAAGGCACACGCCTCTCAAAACGCTCACTTCGTCGATTCCTCTGCGTAAGAGGCGCATTGTCGCGAAAGCGGACCCCGGCTTGCTGGGCAGCACATCTCAGGTCCGGGTGGCGGACAACCGCCAGGGGGCGCGACAATGCGGGGCTTGCGCACCGTGGAGGTGCCCATGGCCGGAGCCCGTCCGACTCGAGGCTCCCAAGGGAGGGGCTCTTGGAGCCGATCATTTCGGTCACGCAACTGACAAAGACCTATGCTTCCGGCTTCCAGGCCCTGAAGCGCGTCGATCTGGACATCCGGCGGGGCGAGATTTTCGCCCTCCTCGGCCCCAACGGCGCCGGCAAGACGACGCTCATCAGCATCATCTGCGGCATCGTGAATCCGACCTCGGGGGTGGTCCGCGCCGACGGTCACGACATCATTCGCGATTTCCGCGCGGCCCGGTCGAAGATCGGCCTCGTGCCGCAGGAGATTTCCACGGACATGTTCGAGACCGTCTGGGACACCATGAATTTCAGCCGCGGCCTGTTCGGCAAGGCGCCCAACCCCGCGCACCTCGAGAAGGTGCTGCGCGATCTGTCGCTGTGGGACAAGAAGGACTCGAAGATCATGACGCTGTCCGGCGGCATGAAGCGCCGTGTGATGATCGGGAAAGCCCTGTCCCACGAGCCCCAGATCCTCTTTCTCGACGAGCCCACCGCCGGTGTCGATGTCGAGCTGCGCCGGGGCATGTGGGAGATGGTGCGCTCCCTGCGCGCCAGCGGCGTGACCATCATTCTCACCACCCATTACATCGAGGAAGCCGAGGAGATGGCCGACCGGATCGGCGTCATCCACCAGGGCGAGATCATCCTGGTCGAGGAGAAAGCCGCCCTGATGGCCGAGCTGGGCGAGAAGAAACTGACATTGCACCTGAAGCGCGCCCTGACCACCTTGCCGCCGGGGCTCGTCGATCCGCGCCTGGCGCTGTCGGCGGACGGCACGGAGCTCGTCTACACTTTCGATGCGCAGAGCGACCGCACCGGCATCGCTGCCCTGCTGCGCCGCCTGGCCGAGCACGACATCGATTTCAAGGACCTGCAGACGAGCGAAAGCTCGCTGGAGGAGATCTTCGTGAGTCTCGTGAGGTCGCGCTCATGAGCATGAACGTGCACGCGATCCGCGCCATCTATTCGTTCGAGCTCGCCCGCACCCGCCGCACGCTCATGCAGAGCATCGCGGCGCCGGTGTTGTCGACTTCGCTTTATTTCATAGTCTTCGGCGCCGCCATCGGCTCACGCATGACCGCGATCGACGGGGTGACGTACGGCGCATTTATCGTACCGGGGCTCATCATGCTCTCCATCCTGACGGAGAGTGTCTCCAACGGCTCCTTCGGCATCTACATGCCCCGCTTCGCGGGGACGATCTACGAGGTCCTGTCGGCACCGATCTCGGCCTACGAGATCGTCATCGGGTATGTGGGCGCCGCGGCGACGAAATCCATGATCCTCGGCGCCATCATCCTGGCGACGGCGCGGCTGTTCGTCGCTTTTTCCATAGCGCACCCCGTGTGGATGGTCGTCTTCCTGTTGCTGACGTCCGTCACATTCAGCTTCTTCGGTTTCATCATCGGCATCTGGGCCGACGGCTGGGAGAAGCTGTCCATCGCGCCGATGCTGGTCGTGACGCCCCTGACCTTTCTGGGCGGCAGCTTCTATTCGATCGCCATGCTGCCGCCGCTGTGGCAAAAGATCGCCTTGTTCAATCCCGTGGTCTACCTCGTGAGCGCCTTCCGATGGAGCTTCTACGGGCTGGCGGACGTCAACGTCGCTGTCAGTTTCGGCATGACACTGCTTTTCCTCGCGCTGTGCGTCGCGATGGTGCGCTGGATCTTCAAGACGGGGTACAAGCTCAAGGCGTGATAGACTGGAGAAGTTATGTTGGAGCTCGTCATCGATCAGCGGCGCCGCGACCTCGGCGGCTTCGAGGTGGGCCGTGTGCTGCCGTATCCGCAGCGCCGCATGGTCGGGCCTTTCATTTTCTTCGATCACCTCGGCCCCGAGACCCTGGCGGCCGGTATTCCCCGCAGCGTGGATGTGCGTCCCCACCCCCACATCGGGCTCTCCACCGTGACCTATCTGTTCGACGGCGAGATCATGCACCGGGACAGTGTGGGTTCCGAGGTAGCGATCCGGCCGGGTGAGGTGAACTGGATGGTCGCCGGCCGCGGCATCACTCATTCCGAGCGCTTCGAGAAAGCACGGGCGCAAGGCGACGCCATTCACGGCATTCAGTCATGGGTCGCGCTGCCGACCGAGGACGAAGAGACGGATCCGGACTTCGCGCACTACGGCCGCGAGGTCCTGCCCACCTTCGGGGAACCGGGAGTGTCGATGCGACTCATCGCCGGCAGTGCCTTCGGAGTCAAGTCTCCGGTCAAGACTCACTCGCCGCTCTTCTATTTGCACGCGACCCTCGATGCCGGGGCCACATTGCGGCTTCCCGACGGCCACGCGGAACGGGCGGCCTACGTCGTTTCGGGAGAAGTCACCGCCGCGGGCCAGACATTCGCCGCCGGACGGATGCTCATCTTTGCAAAAGGTGCCGCGGCCACCGTGACCGCTGTCACGCCGGCAGTGCTCATGAGCCTGGGCGGCGAGCCACTCGGGCAGCGTTATATCGAATGGAACTTCGTCTCCTCGTCTCGGGAGCGCATCGAGCAGGCAAAGGCGGACTGGCGCGCCCACCGACTGAAGCTGCCGGATCTGGATAACCGCGAGTTCATTCCGCTACCGGTGGAGCCGCCACCGCCGCCGGCGTCGCCGATGTAGCTCAGAGCCGCCAACACGACCGATGGAGCTCTCAAGGACCGACGCCCTGCACGCCGCGCCGGTTGAGCTCCGCCAGGAACTCGGCCTTCTCGCGAGGCGAGATGAGTAACACGCGGCCCGCCCCGAACTCGACGCGCAACCGGTCGAAGGACAGCGCCGGACCCGAGCGTGTCTCGCGGGTCGATTGCACCGAGCGGATCTCGTGCAGCGCGACGGTCCAGTGAAAGGGACCGCTGTAGGCCGTCAATGTCGTTGCATCGATGGTGTAATAGGTTCCCAACAGCGTCCACACGCAAAAGCCGAGGCCACACAATCCCACGGCATGCACGGCCAACCCCACACCCTGGTGCTGACCGGGCAGGCTGGCGCCGAGGTAAACCAGCACGAGGAGCGATAGCACCGCCACAACCGCAATGGGGCCGTCGACCTTCGAGCGGTAGACTCGGTGCTGCGACATGGGGAGCTCCGTGGCCCTGTCCGGGTATGTTATCTCAGCGGCGCAGCAATTCCGCCAGCCGCCGGGGATCGACGGGCTTGGTCAGGTGATGATCGAAACCGGCGGCCTGGGCGCGCTCCTTGTCGACGTCCTGTCCCCAGCCCGTGATGGCGATGAGTGTCAAGGAGGCACCGGGTTGCGCCAGCCGCATCCGGCGGGCGACCTCGTAGCCCGTGAGGCCCGGCATGCCGATATCGAGCAGCGCCACATCGGGCATCAGCTGATTGAACATGGCGAGCGCTACCGGTCCATCGTGCACGCTGGTGACGTCGTGGCCTTCCATCCGCAACAGCGCCGCGAGTGTCTCCGCGGAATCGCGGTTATCGTCCGCGATCAGGATCCGGCGGCGCCGCGCGCCGGACGAGAAGGCAGGAGTATCCGCCCCGCTCTTGGGAGGCAACACCAGACGACGCGGCAAGCGCACCGTGAACTCGCTGCCGCACCCCAGCCCCTCACTGCTCGCCTCGATGGTGCCCCCGTGCAACTCGATCAGTCCTTGTGCCAGCGCCAGCCCGATACCCAAGCCGCCCTCGGAGCGGTCGGTCATCGAGTGTACCTGCGAGAACATGTTGAACACTTTGGGCAAGGCGGCGGCGCTGATGCCAATGCCGGTGTCGGCGACCCGGATGACGACGTCGTCGCCTTCGCACCGGCCGGTGATCCGGATCTGCCCCTCGGGATCCGTGTACTTCGCCGCGTTCGTCAGCAAGTTGGACAGCACCTGCGCCACCCGGAGCGGGTCGGCCGTGAATTGAACCGGCTCCTCCGGAACACTCACGGTGAGCGTGTGGCGCTTGCTGTCTATGGTGGGGCGCGCGGTTTCCACCGCCGTCTCGACCACCGTAGCCAACTCGGTCAGCTGCATGCGCAGTGCCAGAGTTCCGCGGGTCACACGCGATATATCCAGAAGGTCATCGAGGAGCAGCGACATGTGCTGCACCTGTCGGTCGATGACATCATGGCTCCAACGCTTCTGCTCCTCGGTGGCACCGGGAGCCTTTGAAATAAGAGCCGCCTGCCGTATGGGCGCGAGCGGATTGCGCAGCTCGTGCGCAAGCGTCGCGAGAAACTCGTCCTTGCGGCGATCCGCATCACGCCAATCCCGCTGCTCGCGCAGCTCGGCCTCGCTCTCCTTCTGCGCGGCAAGGGCCCTGGCGAGCTCCAGGGTCTTTTCTTCAAGAGCCGCCCGAGTCGCGGCGAGCTCGCTTTCCAGCTGTCGAAGCGCGCGACGCAGGCTCCCCACCTCGCCGTCTTCCGGGACTCTGTCGCCATTTGACGCCATGAGCGTTGTCTCCATGCTTTCCTGGCCCAGCCTCCCTGGCGAGTAATAAGACAATAGGCCGCGACGGGTAGGCGGTGCAACCCGGCATGTACTTATAATCATGCCCAATGACCCACTCCGCCGCCTCCCGCGCTGTCTCCCCGTGGTCACCCTTCCACCACAGGACCTTCACCATCATCTGGATCGGCACGGTCGTGTCAAACATCGGGGGGTGGATGTCCTCGGCCGCCTCCGGATGGCTCATGACCAGCCTCAACCCCAGCCCCTTCGTGGTGGCCCTGGTGCAGGTGGCCACCAGCCTGCCGATGTTCCTGTTGGCCATTC
>DASZVD010000251.1:0-12216 GCA_035547375.1 Steroidobacteraceae bacterium | reverse complement strand
GACCGTCGTGATCGTCACCTTGCCCCAATCACGTTCCGTGCGAATGACGGCCCGGCTCGGACCGCGCTCGGTGATCTCCACATGATGATACGTGTTGGGCCACGCGGACCAGTTGTTCGGGATGAAGTCTGCAAAGACGGTCCGGTCGCGCCCGATCTTGCCGTCCCGTACCGGCGCGACGTCCACGATCGCCCCGCGCGGAACACCGTAGGGAACCGGGGATTCCACCGCCAGGGCGAAGGCGAGCTTCTCGTTGCTGACCGTGATGTCGCCGGCGGCTTTGGCCTCGCCATCGACAATGGCTGTCGGTCCCACGACGACCTGCACCGCCGCGTGCGCCGGCGCGCCGAGCAAAGCCGCCGCCAGTAAACCCAAACACTTCATTTGCATTGTAAGGACTGCGTTGCCGGAAGCGACGTGGGAAAGAATACCTCGGGGTCCGTGTCGTGTACGAACCGCGCGGCCAGCCTTTCATCAGAGTTTGCCGCCTGGACTCGCTGCGCGGCGGTCTGCAGCGGTATGGCCTTGCGCATCGCCTGCCATGCTGCCGTCGGCGCGTTGCCGAAAGCGCGGTTGGGGTCCTGTTTCTTGCGGACGTCCATCCAGAAGCCGGCCTGCAGAAGATCGTGACCGAGGAGGTCGAGACTCGTGGCCACGGCCTGGCGGGCGCGCTGCACCTTGATGCGTGTTTGCGCCTGCAGATCTTCCACGGTGCTCTCGATGGCGCTGCCAAAAGGGGCCACGGGATTGGTCAGGCTCTGGATCTCCTGCTGCAGATCGGGCGGAGTATAGCCGTCGCTGTCGTGCGGAATGTCCGGAAGCACCTTGGAGGCTTCGACCACCGTGAAGAACGGACTGGTGAAACGGTCGATCCGCAGCATGACGGCGACATCGAGATTGGCGAGGGCCACCACGAAGTTCTCCAGCTTGTTCGCCATCGGATAGGGATCCCAGTTGGCGTTCGAGACGATGTAGCCGTGTTGGCCGTGACTGTGCGGGCCGCCTTTCACGAAGAACTTCATCATCTGTGGAGTGGCCAGCTCCCAGGAGTCCTCCGGGCCCATGCCGACGCGCACCGCCGGGTTGTGGTCGGACGAGTTCGCCTGGAACACCACCGCTTCGCGCAGCGCCCACCATTCCTCCCAGGCGGAGGCGGCTCGGATGGAGGAGGCTCGCAAGCTCTCGGGGTCCTGGATGATGCGCGCGTCGCCGTCGAACAGATAACTGCCCTGGAGCATGTCGAGCACCCGGCCCGCGTCCCAATTCAACCACTTCTCGGGGCGGTCGCATTGGACCACACGGCTGAGCGGCGTCATGCTGCTGTTCATGCCGTCGAGGTCCATGGCATAGACCAGATCGGCCCATTCGAGGGCCCGGCGCGCGTCGTGGACCACCAGCGCCGCCTGGCCGGTCGCGTAGGCGGTGCTGCTGGTGAGGGCGTTCTCATCGGCGGCGAAGGGCTGGATGGGCTTCAATCCGGCCTGCGCCAGCGCCCGTGCCGCCGGCATGCGCACGCCTTGGTAGTAGGCTTCACCGGCTCCAACCATCACGCCGGCGATGTTGCCCAACTGGGCGAGATCGCCTTCCCCCACCGTGCCGCGGGACTGCATGACCGGCGTGATGCGCTTGTTGAGCAAGTCGAGCAGCATCTGGGCAAGCTGCGGGCTCGGCGCATTGAACGTCATCGCGTTCGCGCGCACTACCATCGTCGCGCGCGCGATTTCCTCGGAGTCCGTCTCGGGACCAAAGCCCAGGAGGGCGCCGAGGCGGAAGCGCTCGAGCTGCTCCTGTTCGATCCGGGGTTTGTTGGTGGAGGAAGTGGCGTCGCCCTCGAAGAGCACCGTCTCGCGTTGCGCGCCGGTGCCGCGATTGAACCAGTAGACCGGTACGCCCTCCGCGGTTGCCTCGAGCAACAGGCCGTAGTTGTCTGCTTCGCGCTGCCGCGCCGCCGGACTCAACTGGACCCTGGCACCGTAGCGTGCCACCAGCACGATGTCCTCGATCGTGAGATCCCGGCCCGTCAGCGTGACGGTTTTGCCGGCGGCGGTCGGATCGATCGGGGTGTAGGCCCCCGCGGTTGCCGCGCTCAGCAGGGCAACGGTGGCAAGGAGTTGGGTCAAGCGCATGATGGTGTGCGTCGGATCTCAGTCGAGGCGCGGAAAGCGCGCCATGGCTTCGAGATCGTTGAGCTCCTGGTCGTTGCGGATATACAGACGGGTGGCATCCCGGACGGGCTGGTGATCCCACGGCTGGAAGCGTCCCCTGCGTAGCGCCGGATACACGAAATGACGCTGCTTTTGGCTTGCGAGCACGGCTTCGTGGATCTCATCGAGCGGCCAGCGTTGCGCGATTTCGGCGCGGAAGGCCGCCACCCGCCCGGCCTCGCCGGGGCTGGCCGCGAGGTTGGCTCTTTCGTCGCGATCGGCCGCGACGTCGTAGAGCTGGTCGGGATCGGCAGGGCAGTGGACGAATTTGTGCCGGCCGCGGCGGATCATCACGATCGGCGCGATGGCCCCTTCAGCCAGGTATTCGCCGAGGACCTCACCCGGTCCGCTCCCACCTTGCAGTGCGGGTAGGAGACTGCGGCCCCCGAGGGGCGCCGCATACTCGGGGGCGCAGCCCCCATGGGCGATCTCGGCAAGTGTTGGAAGAATGTCGAGGAGTGAGGCGGACTCCGGCACGCGCCGCGGGGCGAAGCGTCCCGGCGCGTGCACGATGAGCGGGATCCGGCAGGCAGGCTCGAAGAAATTCATCTTGTACCAGAGGCCGCGCTCGCCAAGCATGTCACCGTGATCCGCCAACAGCAGGATGATCGTGTTGTCGGCGAAGCGTGCCTCGCGGAGCGTCTCCAGAAGGGTGCCAATCTGGTCATCGACGTATGACACGGCGCCATAGTAAGCGTGCCGCGCCGCGCGCACCTGCGCTTGCGTCGGGTGGGCGAGATCGAGGCCGATGACGTGGCGAAGGCGGGTCGAGTGCGGGTCTTCGCGGCCGGCGAGGTCGGCGACCCGCGGCAGGTCGATCTCATCGTCACGATAGCGGTCCCAGTAGGTTTCGGGAATGACGTACGGGTCGTGCGGGTGAGTCAACGAGGCCACCACACAGAACGGGCGCCGGTCGCGGCTGCGCGCCAGATCGAACAGTTTCTGCCGGGCGGCGAAGGTGACTTCGTCGTCGAAGTCGATCTGGTTGGTGCGGACGCAGGAGCCGGCCTGGGTGACCGAGTCCATGGTGTGATACCAGCCCGGCCGTTCCTCGAAGCGCGTCCAGTCGGGCGTCCAGCCGAAGTCCGCGGGATAGATGTCGGTGGTCAGCCGATCCTCGAAGCCGTGCAGCTGGTCGGGGCCGCAGAAGTGCATCTTCCCCGCGAGCGCCGTGTAGTAACCGGCGCTGCGCAGGTAGTGGGCGAAGGTAGGCACCATCGCGGGGAGCTCCACGGCGTTGTCGTAGGCTCCGATCTTCGAGGGCAGCTGTCCCGCGAGAAACGAGAATCGCGATGGCGCGCACAACGGGCTGTTGCAGTAGAAGGACTCGAACAGGACGCCTTCGGCGGCGAGCCGATCGATGTGCGGGGTCCGCGCCACGCGGCCTCCGTAGGCGCGCAGCACCCCCGCCGTCAGCTGGTCGGCCATGAGGATCAGGAGGTTCGGGCGGGATTGCGCGGCCATGAGTCTCATCCGGGCCTTCTTCGCGGGTGACGCCCGATTAGACCCGTCCCGGGGAAGGCATCGATTGAATGGAAGCGACGACGACACCCGCTGCGTCCGTCCTGCCGGCCGCGGCCCGGGCGAATGTCTTTTTTCGCTAGGCCCAGGACGTTTTTCGACTTCTCCGGCCGGTCCGGCTGTGGAACGCTGTACACCTCCTGCGGTCACCATGGCTTTCCGGGATGTTCTCGATGGTTGCGGCGGCTCCCCGGCTTGCGGCCCTGCTGGATTCCTGCCGGCCGGGCTTTGCCCTCCCGGGCGCATTCTTTACCGACGAGGGACTGTACCAGGCCGAGCTGGACGCGATCTTTGCGCGCCACTGGCTGTTCGTGGCCTCGGAGCCTGAGATACCGGAAGCCGGTGACTACCGGACCTACCAGATCGGCCCCTATCCGATCTTCGTGCTGCGCCAGGACGACGGCTCCCTCGCGGCTTTCCACAACACCTGCCGCCACCGGGGCGCGCGGATCCTGCAGCAGGAGCGTGGCGTGGCCGGCTCGCGGCTGGTCTGTCCCTATCATCGCTGGAGTTACGACACGAATGGGCGGGTGATCGGCTGCGGCACGGCCGACTGCGGGAACGCCAAGGACCTGCGGCTCGAGCCGGTACACGTGCGGCGTCTCGCGGGCCTCATCTTCGTGTGCGTCGCGGACACCCCGCCGGATGACTTCGAGGACATGGCGGCGCGGCTGTTGCCTTATCTGGAGGGGCACACGCTGCCGCAGCTGAAGGTGGCGCGTCAGTACGATCTCATCGAGGCGGGCAACTGGAAGCTCACGATCGAGAACAACCGGGAGTGCTTTCACTGTGGGGGGCACCCCGAGCTGCTGCGCTCGCTGTTTCACTTCATCGGTGATTTCACCGTCGAGTCGCTGACCGAAGAAGAGCGAGCGACGTATAAGCGTTATGAAGCAGCTCGCGAGCAGGCGATCGCGCGTTGGGGGCGAGCCGGGCTGCCGTGGGAGCGTATCGAATGCCTCCATGGGCGCGCGACGGCCTTCCGCACGGAGCGGTTGGTGCTCGAAGGGGCCGGAGAGTCCATGACCGCGGACTCGAAGGCCGCCAGCAAGCGCCTGTTGGGCTCATTCACGGAAGCGGGGCTCGGCACTCTGCACCTGCACACGCAGCCGAATGCCTGGTTCCACTTCCTCGCGGATCACGTCATCACGTTCAGTGTGCTGCCTCTCGACCGGCAGCACACCCTAGTGCGCACGACCTGGTTGGTCCATGCGGACGCGGAAGAGGGGAAGGACTACGACCTCGGCAACCTGACGAGTGTCTGGGAGGCGACGAATGAGCAAGACGCCTCATTCGTGGCGGAGACGCAGCGTGGCGTGGCCAGTCCTCAATACGTGCCCGGGCCGCTGAGCGGCACCGAGTTCATGGTGGATCTCTTCCACCGCTGGTACGAAGAGCGCATGCGGATCGCGCTGCAGGCCTGACTACAGATAAGTTCAGGGTAATTCAACCTGCTTGGGACCTCGCGGGCACGAATCGTGCTCGGCTGGAGCGATTGGCGCGCGTCACGCCCGCCTTGAGTCAGGGTTGGCCACAGTATGTGGATCGTCAAAGTCGCGCTACAGCGGCCTTATACCTTCCTCGTCCTCGCGATCCTGATCCTTTTGATGGGTGCGCTGTCGATTCTGCGCACTGCGACCGACATCTTTCCGACCATCAACATCCCTGTGGTCGCCACCATCTGGACGTACTCGGGCCTGCAGCCGGAGGAGATGGCGGATCGCATCGTCCTCGCGACCGAGCGTGTGGCGCAGACGACGGTCAACGATGTGCAGCACACCGAATCCCAGTCGCTCAACGGGATAGGCGTGGTGAAGTACTTCTTCCAGCCCAACGCTGATGAGCGCTTGTCTTACGCCCAGATCACCGGCATCTCCCAGACCCAGCTCAAGAATCTGCCACCGGGCGCCACGCCCCCGTACGTACTGGCGTACAACGCCTCGACCGTACCCATTATCCAGCTCGCCCTCTCGAGCGACTCGCTCTCGGAGGCCGAGATCTTCGACATTGCCAACAACAACATTCGTACCGCCCTGGCTACCGTTCCAGGTGCCTCGATTCCGTATCCCTACGGCGGCAGGCAGCGCCAGGTGCAGGTGGACCTCGATCCGCGGGCCCTGCGCTCGAAGGGGCTTTCCGGCGGGGATGTCACTGCGGCCATCACCCAGCAGAACCTCATCCTTCCGGCCGGCACGCAGAAAATAGGCGAGCTCGAGTATTACATCGGCATCAATGCCAGCCCACTGAAGATCGAGGAGCTGAACGACCTGCCGATCCGTGCCAGCAACGGTGCCGTCGTCTACATCCGGGACGTGGCTCACGTGCGCGATGGGTCGCCTCCACAGACGAACATTGCGCGCCTCGAAGGGCGGCGCGCGGCGTTGATGACGATTCTGAAGAATGGAGCCGCCTCGACCCTGGATGTCATCAACGACGTCAAGGCGAAACTTCCGCAGATTCGCAGCGCCGTGCCGCCCTCGCTCAAGATCGAGCCGATCGGCGATCAGTCGGTATTCGTGCGTGCCGCGATCTCCGGTGTCGTGCGCGAGGCGACCATCGCCGCCTGTCTGACCGGGCTCATGATCCTCCTCTTCCTCGGCAGCTGGCGCAGCACGCTGATCATCTTCATCTCCATTCCGCTCTCCATCCTCGCCTCCATCGCCTGCCTGGCCGCGCTCGGCGAGACCATCAACATCATGACGCTCGGCGGCCTCGCGCTGGCGGTCGGTATCCTGGTGGATGATGCGACGGTGACGATCGAGAACATCAACTCGCACCTGGAGGAGGGGCAGGAGGTCGAGGAGTCGATCCTGCGGGGCGCCCGGCAGATCGCGTTGCCCGCCCTGGTGTCGACCCTCGCCATCTGCATCGTGTTCGTGCCGATGTTCATGCTGGCGGGTATCGCGAAGTACCTGTTCATTCCGCTGGCCGAGGCGGTCGTGTTCGCGATGCTGGCCTCGTATCTGCTGTCGCGAACCCTGGTCCCGACACTGGCCAAGTATTGGTTGCGCAAGCATGCCGAGACGCCCGTGGCGCCCGCCAATGTGTTGGAGCGCCTGCAACGGGGATTCGAGCGGGGTTTCGAGCAGGTCCGCGACCGTTATCACGCCCTGTTGGAGGCCTGTCTGCGCAGCGGCGCACGCTTTGTGCCGATCTTCCTGGGCGCCATGGCAGCTTCCGCCGTTCTGGCGTTTCCGCTCGGCCGGTATCTGCCCGGGTTGGGGCAGGACTTTTTCCCGGTAGTTGATGCGGGCCAGATCAAGCTGCACTTCCGGGCGCGCACCGGGCTGCGCATCGAGGAGACGGCGGCGCTTTGCGATGCCGTCGAGGCGCAGATCCGGCGGATCATCCCCGCGAAGGAGTTGCAGAGCATCGTCGATAACATCGGCCTGCCGTACAGCGGTATCAATCTCTCCTACAGTACTTCCGCGCCGGTCGGTCCGAGTGATGCGGACATTTTCATCGCCCTCAACCCCGGCCACCGCGCCTCGGCGGACTACCAGAGGATCCTGCGCCGGGTGCTGACCGAGAGCTTCCCCGCGGTGGCGTTCGCCTTCCTGCCGGCCGACATCGTCAGTCAGACGCTGAATTTCGGCCTCCCGAGTCCCATCGATGTGCAGATTTCCGGCAAGGATACCGAGGCCGATCGGGCCTATGCCGACGAGCTGCTGCAGAAGCTGCGCACCATTCCGGGAGCCGTCGATCTGCGGATCCAACAGGCGTTCGACTATCCGAGGCTCGAGGTGAACGTCGATCGGACGAAGGCCCAGGAGTTGGGGCTGACGCAGGAGAACGTTGCCTCGAACATGCTGGTCTCGCTCTCCGGCAGCTTTCAGACGTCGCCCTCGTTCTGGATCGATCCCGCCAGCGGCACTCAATATCAGGTTGTAGCGCAAACGCCGCAACCGCTCCTCGAGACGATCAACGACCTGCAGACGACCCCGCTTACGGGCGGCGATGCCACTGGAGTGAACGCGCAGATGCTGGCCAACGTGGCGACGATCCAGCGCGGCGCCGCGCCGGCCGTGGTGAGTCACTACAACGCCCAGACCGTCATCGACATTTACGGCTCGGCCGAGGACACGGACCTGGGCTTTATCTCGAAACAGGTCAACAGGATCCTCGAGGAGACGCAGGGGCATGTCCCGAAAGGATCGCAGGTCAGCGTCCGCGGACAGGTGCAAACCATGACCGAGTCATTCGACGGCCTGCTGTTGGGGCTCCTGGGCGCGGTCGTGTTGGTGTATCTGCTGATCGTCGTCAACTTCCAGTCCTGGCTGGATCCCTTCATCATCATCACGGCTTTGCCGGCCGCTCTCGCGGGGATCGTCTGGATGCTGTTCCTGTCCCACACGACGGTAAGCGTGCCGGCGCTGACGGGCGCCATCATGTGCATGGGGGTCGCAACGGCCAACAGCGTGCTCGTGGTGAGCTTCGCGAGAGAGCGGATGAATGAGGGCGACGATGCATTCACCGCTGCCTCGAAGGCGGGCTTCACACGGTTCCGCCCTGTGGTGATGACGGCTCTCGCGATGATCATCGGCATGATCCCGATGGCCCTGAGCCTGGGGGAGGGCGGCGAACAGAATGCCCCCCTGGGTCGAGCGGTGATCGGCGGCCTGATTTTCGCGACCGTGGCGACCGTGCTGTTCGTTCCGACGGTGTTCGTATTGATCCATGGGCGGCGCTCCCATGAGTGAAACGGAGCAGCCGCGGGACGAGGGCTCGTTGCGGGGCGTGAAACGCTTTCTGTGGCTGTTGCTGGTGTGCGCCTTGATCCTGGCGGTATGGGGCATCGTCAGCCGGGTGCGCGGGCGCGACAGGATCGGTGAGGAGACCGCCAGGGATGCCATTCCGGTGGTGCGCGTTGCCGAGCCCGCTGCAAGCCCGGCGACCGATGAGCTCGTGCTGCCGGGCAACGTGCAGGCCTTCATCGAGGCGCCGATCTACGCACGCACCAGCGGTTATCTCAAGAGCTGGTACACCGATATCGGCACTCCCGTGAAGAAGGGCCAGCTCCTGGCGGAGATCGAGACTCCGGAAGTCGATCAGCAGCTGCGGCAAGCGAAGGCTGACCTGGAGACCGCCGAGGCGAATGCGCGTATTGCGGCGGTGACCGATGTCAGGTGGAAGGGGCTCCTCGTGCACAACGCGGTGTCACCGCAGGACGCGGATACGCGCTCCGCGGCGGCGCAAGCGACACGCGCCACGGCGGATTCGGCACGGGCCAACGTCGGCAGGCTGGAGCAGCTGGAGTCCTTCAAGCGAGTCGTCGCTCCCTTTGACGGCGTCGTCACCTTGCGCAACACCGACATCGGCGCTCTGATCAATGCGGGGCAAAGCGCCGGGGAGCAATTGTTCCGGGTGGCCGACACCAGCCGTCTGCGGGTGTACGTGCAAGTGCCCGAGCCCTACGCGCCGCGGACGACTCCCGGCGTCGCGGCCGAATTGCGCTTCAACGAGCACCCCGGGAAGGAATATCCGGCGAAAGTCGTGCGCACGGCGCGGGCCCTGGATCCGGCACTGCGCACGCTGCAGGTCGAGTTGCAGGTCGACAACGCGAGCGGCGAGTTGTTTCCGGGGGCCTATGCGGAGGTCCATTTCAAGCTGCCGGGCAACACCGGCACCCTGCGCGTGCCCGCCACGTCCCTGATGTTCCGGTCGGCCGGCCTGCAGGTTGCGACCGTGGGCGCGGATGATCGCGTGAAGCTGCGTTCCATTGTGCAGGGGCGGGATTTCGGGACCTTCGTCGAGGTGCTCGCGGGACTGGGTGCGAATGACGAGGTCATCGTGGATCCGCCGGATTCGATCGCGGATGGGGTCCCGGTGCGCATCGCCAGGCCACGGCAGGGCACGAAGCAACAGGGCTCGCCGCAGCAGGGGCCGAAGCAATACGGCTCGCCGCAGCGGAGGCCGCCATGAAAAGGCGTGTTCCGTGGCTGTCGGCCCTGGCGCTTCTCGCGGGCGCGTGCTCCTTTGCGCCGCACTACTCACGACCCTCGACCGAAGAGCCGCCCCCGCAGTATCGGGAAATGGCGGGTTGGAAGGCCGCGCAGCCGGCCGATGCGCGGACGCGGGGTCCCTGGTGGGAGATCTTCGGCGATGCCCGGCTGAATGAGCTCGAAGCGCGCGTCACGAGCGCCAATCAAAACATCAAGGCCGCTTTCGCGCGCCTGCAGGAGGCGCGTGCGCAAACGCGGATAGCCCGGTCGTATCTGTTTCCGACGGTGACGATCGACCCGAGCGCGACTCGGGGACGCACGTCCGTCAACTCCCCGACCTATGTCAACACCAAGCCCGCCACCGGCAACGACTTCGTGTTGGACGCCGATGTGTCCTACGAGCTCGATTTGTGGGGGCGGATCCGCAACTCGGTGGCGGCGGCGAAGGCTACGGAGCAGGCGAGCGTGGCCGACCTCGCGACGTTGGATTTGAGCACGCACGCAGAGCTCGCCAGCGACTATTTCACCCTGCGAAGCGAGGACCGGCAGCAGGAGCTGCTGGACGCGACCGCCGCTGACTACCGGGATGCGCTCGAGCTGACTCAACATCTTTACGACGGCGGCGCGGCTGCGTTGGCCGATCTCGACGAGGCGCGGGCGCAGCTGCAGACCGCTTTGACGCAGGCCGCCGACATGCGGCTGCGACGCGCGCAGACCGAGCACGCCATCGCGGTCCTGTTGGGGGCTTCGGCATCGAGCTTTCACCTGGATCCGCAGCCTTTGGCGCCGGACGTCGCGCCTCCCGCGATCGAGCCTGGATTGCCTTCCGCGTTGCTGGAACGTCGTCCGGACGTTGCGGCGGCGGAGCGGCGCGTGGCCGCGGCCAATGCGCAGATCGGCGTGGCACGGGCCGCCTACTTTCCGGTATTCAGTCTGGCCGGCGTGGCGGGCTTCGAGAGCACGAGCACCTCCAACTGGATCACCGCGCCCAGCCAACTGTGGTCGGTCGGTCCTTCGGCGGTCTTCACGGCTCTCGACGGCGGTCTGCACCGGGCTCAGTCGGCCCAGGCCCACGCCGCGTACGATGAGCAGGTGGCGGACTATCGCGGTACCGTTTTGTCCGCTTATCAGGACGTGGAGGACAACATTGCGGCGCTGCGCCAGCTGGAACAGGAGAGCATCACGGAAGACGCGGCGGTCGCCGCGACGAGCGGGGCCTTGGAGCAGGCGCAATATCGCTACAAGGCCGGCATCGCGACGTACCTGGAGGTTGTCGTGGCCGAGAACGCGGCGCTGGCCGCCAGACTCTCCGCCGCCGACATTCAAGTGCGGCGAATGACGGCCAGCGTGCAGCTGGTGAAGGCGCTCGGCGGCGGCTGGTATGCGGGATCGCCCTAGTCCATTTGGCCGAAAGCTGGATTGCCAACGCCGATTCGGTCCTGCCAAAGCTTGAACGACTTGCAGCCATGACATCGATCTCCCCAAGGTTTATTTGATTCTGTAGACCCTCACGCCGTGATCGTTCGTTATTGCGATATACGAGGCATCGGGAGCTATGGCGGCCGACAGGGCCCGCGGTGGCACTTGAATTTTGGATGTATTACCGTCGCTCCGAATGAGATAGAGCGTGTCGGCGTTATCCAATAGCGCAGCAAACCTGTTCTTCGGGTCCCAGGCCGCCGCTCGAATAGGGGCCTTGGGCTCGGACGAAGACCAGACTCGAACGCCGTCCGGGACACGAATGATCTGAGTGGTTGCTAAGGAGCGACTCCAACTCTCGCTCCTTTCCCCTTGGCTCAGCAGCGTTTGACCCAGCCCGAGCAGTATTTTGTCCCCGTCTGGGCTCCCGGCCACCGCACTAATAGCCAGTATCCCAAGAGGGGACGGCTCATAGGCCAGAATGCTCCCGATGGAAGCTCCGGTTCTCATATCCAGGATATGAATCATGCCGTTAATCGTGGTGCCAACGACGACTTGCGTTCCTCGTGAAAAGACGCTCAGCGATGAGATTCCTTCTGAAATGTCAACGGATGATGTTGGCGCCCAGGTGACCGTGTTGTAGATGACGAGGTTGGCGTTGTAGTTTTTACGCCTGCCACCACCTCGTGTGGCAACGGCTAGTAGAAGCTGATCCGGGCTCGTCATGAAATGTTGTGCCCGATAATCGGGTTGGGGGCCATCTACCTGCCTGACAGGGTTCCCGGTACGAACATCCCAGATGGAGAAGGCGGTACTGTGTGGCGCCGCGTCAGGTGGCGGAAAAGCAACTTGAGAAGACCCCTGCAAGAAGCTGATCGATCCCCAGAGCGTAGGGCCGCCCCCCAAGCGGTGGAGCTGATTCACGCGCTTGCCCGATCTGTCCCAGATGGAAAGGACATTGCCGTAGTCGCTTGCCGCGACCAGAAAGCGACTATCGGGGGACCACGATACAGCAACCGCAGCGCCTGGAGTTGGCAACTCCAACGTTCTCGCTAGCTCGACAGGACTTGCGGCAGAAGACTTCGATGCATCACGACGCTTACATATGCCCCCCTGATCAGGGGTCGTTT
>DASZVD010000250.1:0-2651 GCA_035547375.1 Steroidobacteraceae bacterium | reverse complement strand
TAGCCCAGCGCCACCCTGATGTTGGACGGCCCGCGGTGAAGAAGACCTGGGTATTGACCGCCGCAGCCCCGGCAGCCCCGGTGGCCCCGACAGCCCCGGCGGCCACGGCGGCCCTGGCAGCCCCGACGGCTCTGGCGGCTCCGGCGGCCGCGATGGCCCCGACGGCCCCGGCGTCTTCGGGTAGTGGCTTCAGGTCACCGTCATCGCGATAACGGAGACCGTAGCCGTAGGGAAACAAAGGCAGGTTGCTGGTGGGAGAAAGAATGGCCACGGTCTGTTGCGGCGTTCGTGGCCAGGAGAACGACAACCTGCCGTGGAAGTCGTAATGCACGGAGCCGATCGGGGTCCTGAAGAGCACATCCGCGATCCCGCCGCCTTCGGAGCCGGGCAACCATGCCGCCACGAACGCATCGGAAGCGTTGATTTCCGGATTCACCCAGAGCGGCCGGCCCGAAAGGAATACCGCCACAACCGGGATGCCGCGGGCGCGCAACTTCTTCAACAGAGCCAGATCGGGTTTCGCGCCGGGGCTGTATTCGACGGTGGGAATGTCGCCTTGGAATTCGGCGTAGGGGTTCTCGCCAAAGACGACGATGGCCACGTCGGGGCGTGTTTGGGAATCGCCCGTCAGGCTGAGCTCGGCCGTACCGCCCGCTGCAACCACTGCGTCGCGGATGCCCGCGAAGATTGATTCGCCGTGGGGGAAGTCTTTGTTGCTGACCCCGGTGCCCTGCCAGGTAATCGTCCAGCCGCCACACTGCTTGCCGATGTTATCGGCACCGTCACCGGCGACGAGCACGTGGACATGCGGCGATAGCGGCAGCAGGTGATGCGAGTTCTTCAACAGCACCAGCGACTCCCGGACCGCTTGCCGAGCGACCGCGCGATGCTCCGGCGCCCCCAACAGCTCGAAGTGCCCAGCCAAGGGGCGAGAGGAGGGACGACCTTCCTCGAACAGGTGGGCCCGGAGCTTCACCCGCAGGATGCGCCGCACCGCGTCATCCAACCGCGACTCCGGTATCACGCCGGACCGCACCTGCGCGAGGGTGTTGGCGTAGAGCGCCTTCCACGAATCGGGGGCCATGAACATGTCCAGGCCGGCATTGATGACGGCGGGACAGCTGAAGGGGGTGCAGCCGGGGACCTGTCCGTGGGCATTCCAGTCTCCCACCACGAAACCGTCGAAGCCCATGCGTCCTTTCAGGACACCGGTGAGCAGCTCCTTGTCGGCGGAGAGCTTCGTCCCGTGCCAGCTCGAGAACGAGGCCATGACCGTCTGGGCACCGGCGCCGATGGCTGCCGGGTATCCCGCGGCGTGGATGTCCCGCAGCTCCAACTCGCTCGAGAGGTTATCGCCCTGGTCCCGCCCACCGGTCCCGCCGTCGCCCACGAAGTGCTTGGGCGTGGCGAGCACGTGAGAGGCATCGAGAAACTCCGGAGTGTTGGGCGTCCCCTGCAAGCCGAGCACGATCGCCCCGGCGTACTCGCGGACGAGCTGCGGATTTTCGGAGTAGCTCTCATAGGAGCGTCCCCAACGGATGTCCTGCGCGACCGCCAACGTCGGCGCGAAGGTCCAGTCGAGACCCGTGGCACGCACTTCCCGAGCGGTGATCTCACCGATCCTCGTCAAGAGCTTTGGATCACGGGCGGCCCCCAGCCCGCTGTTATGAGGAAAGATTGTCGCGCCGACGATATTATTGTGGCCATGCACCGCATCCACGCCCCACAGGGTCGGGACGGGATGAGGGCCGTGCGAAGCGTCCATCGATGCGTCGTAGAACCGGTCCGCCAGGGCTAGCCACTTACCCGGTGGCGCGAGCTCATCGCCGTCGGGCGAGGAGTTACCGCCACTCAGGATGGAGCCGGGGGCGAAATGGAGCAGGTCGGCAGGCGCGATACTGGCTATGTCGGGTTGAATGAGCTGCCCGACTTTCTGCTCGAGCGTCAGGCTTGCGAGCAAGGCGGTGGCACGCGCCTCCAGTGCCGGGTCGGGCTTCAGGGCCGGCGGCGCTTTGGGCCACAGGCCCGGGTGGACACGCTCCGGGGCGCCAGTCAGGGCAACGGCCGCCGCCGTCGCCGACGAGGCTGGCAGGAGCCAAGACAGCGACCCGGCCAGCGCGAGGCCGATGATGCTCATCCCGCCAACTTTCCCGGAGCGGTTGCAATAACTCGCCCACAGAGCGGGTCTAAGATTCATCGGCGTCAGCATCACACGCATATGACAGCGCTGTCAACGAACTAACCAAAGGTCGACGCACATGCTCGAGCCAGTGACCGAAACCCTGGCCCCCGAAGCGACCACTCAACACCACCGCGCCATCGAGCCACCGGCGCCCGCGAGCCCGGCAGCCCCGCCGGACCTGCTGCTGGTCGAGCGAGCGCGAGGCAAAGAAATCCGTGCGTTTGAGACTCTCATGCGCCGCTACAACCAGCGACTTTTCCGTATCGCCCGCAGCATCGTTCAAGACGACGATGTGGCGGAAAGCGTCGTCCAGGAGGCGTATCTGCTCGCCTTCCACGACATCGAACGCTATGAGCCAACTGGGAAATTCGGCGCGTGGCTCGCACGCCTGGCGTTCAATCAGGCGCTCGCGCTGCGTCGCGCCACGAAGCCGGCCGCGGAAGCCGCAGTCCCGAATGGAACGGAGCCG
>DASZVD010000249.1:0-18145 GCA_035547375.1 Steroidobacteraceae bacterium | reverse complement strand
ACGCTCTCAGTGCAACTAGAACTCAACGCGATCGGTTGGCGCGGCTGGCGTTGATCTGGTCGCGGAGCTTCTGAGTCGCTTGGCGAGCCGCCGCCGCGAAGTCGTCACCCGACGAGGCGTACAGGATACCGCGCGAGGAGCTGATGATGAGACCCGCACCTGCTTTCGTCTGGCCGTTCTGCACGGCTTGCGCGACGTCGCCGCCTTGCGCGCCTACGCCGGGGACGAGCAGGGGCATATTGCCGACGATCTCGCGAACTTCGGCCAGCTCTCGCGGATAGGTGGCACCGACGACCAGCAGACAGTTGCCTCGCAAATTCCACCGGCGCGCCGCGAGATCCGCGACGATGTGGAACAGGCGACGTCCGCCCATCTCGAGGTCTTGCAGATCTCCCGCACCGGGGTTGGAGGTGCGGCACAGAACGATGACTCCCTTGTCCTCGTATTGGAGGAAGGGCTCGAGCGAATCACCGCCCAGGTAAGGGTTCACGGTGACGGCGTCGGCGTGATAGCGCTCGAATGCCTCGATCGCATAGCGCTCCGCGGTGTTCCCTACGTCGCCCCGCTTCGAGTCCAGGATGACCGGGATGCCCGGATAGCTGCGATGGATGTAGTCGATCGTGCGCTCGAGCTGGTCTTCCGCCTCGTAAGCCGCGTAGTGCGCGAACTGCGGCTTGTAGGCGCACACCAGGTCCGCCGTGGCGTCGATGATCGCCTTGTTGAACTGGAAGATCGGCGAGGCCTGGTCGGCGAGCTGCTGGGGAAAGCGCTCGATCTCGGGATCGAGGCCGACGCACACCAGGGAGTCGCTCGTATCCCAGCGGCGCTCGAGTTGGTCGATGAACTCGCTCATGCCACTCGAGTGCGCGTGCCGTGGCCGCGCTTCTTCAGGTGCACGAGCAGAATGGATACCGCCGCGGGCGTCATGCCGGGGAGCCGGCCGGCCATGCCAAGGGTCGCCGGGCGAGCTTCGGACAGCTTCTGGCGCACTTCGTGGGACAGGCCCGACACCTGAGCGTAGTCGAGATCGTCGGGGAGATGCGTCTCTTCGTTTCTGCGCTGGCGCTCGATTTCGTCTTCCTGCCGCTCGATGTAACCCGCGTACTTCGCGCGCACTTCCACCTGCGCACGAATCTGCGCGGGCAGGCGATCGTCCACGTCGGTGTAGTCTGGCGTACCCGCGACTTCGAGCAGGGACTCATAGCTCACTTCGGGGCGTCGCAGCATCTCAAAGGCTGAAGCGTCGCGGGTCATGGGCCCTTGCAGAACCCTCTCTGTCCACTCGGACGGGATATTACCCGGATGCAGGCGCACACCGGTCAGGCGTTCGACCTCCCGGTCAGACAAGCGCTGCTTCGCCTCGAAGAGGCGCCAACGTTCGTCATCAACGAGGCCCAGCTCGCGCCCCAGGGGCGTGAGGCGCAGATCCGCGTTGTCCTCGCGGAGCAGGAGGCGATGCTCGGCTCGGCTCGTGAACATGCGGTAGGGCTCGCGGGTGCCCCGCGTGACCAGATCATCGACCAGGACGCCGATGTAGCCTTCGCTCCGCTTCGGTAGCCAGGCTTCCCGTCCCCGCAGGCCGAGGGTAGCGTTGATTCCTGCCACCAGCCCCTGCGCCGCGGCCTCCTCGTAACCGGTGGTCCCGTTGATCTGGCCGGCGAAGAACAGGCCTTCGATGACCCTCGTTTCCAACGATGGCTTCAGGTCGCGCGGATCGAAGTAGTCGTATTCGATGGCATAGCCCGGCCGGGTCAGGTGGGCATTCTCAAAGCCGCGGATGGTGCGTACGAACTCGTACTGCACATCGAAAGGCAGGCTGGTCGAGATCCCGTTCGGGTAGATCTCATGGGTGTTGAGCCCCTCGGGCTCGACGAATATCTGGTGGGACGTCTTACCGGCGAAGCGGACGATCTTGTCCTCGACGGACGGACAGTAGCGCGGCCCGACCCCTTCGATGACGCCGGTGAACAGGGGCGATCGATCGGTCGCGGCCCGAATGATCTCGTGTGTCTTTTCGTTCGTCTGAGTAATGAAACAGTTGACCTGTTTGGGATGCTCAGTGGCTCGTCCGAGGAACGAAAACACCGGTACGGGCTCATCGCCCGGCTGTGCCGCCATCGCCGAAAAGTCGAGGGAGCGCGCATCGATGCGCGGTGGTGTCCCGGTCTTCAGACGGCCCACCCGAGGCAGCAGCTCCCGGAGCCGGGTCGCGAGCCGATTCGACGGCGGGTCGCCGGCGCGACCCCCCTGGTAATTATCGAGGCCGACATGGATGCGACCGCCCAAAAAAGTGCCTACGGTGAGGACGACGGCGCGGGCTTCGAAGGTAATGCCCGTGACGGTGACCACGCCCCTGGCCGTTCCGCCCTCGACCACGAGGTCGGCCGCCTCCTGCTGAAAGAGCGTCAGGTTAGGCTGGTTCTCCAGGATGGAGCGGATCGCCTGCCGGTAGAGCTGGCGGTCCGCCTGCGCCCGCGTGGCGCGAACGGCAGGCCCCTTGCTCGCATTCAGGGTGCGGAACTGGATGCCGGCCTGGTCCGTGGCGCGCGCCATGGCACCCCCCAATGCGTCGATCTCGCGCACCAGATGCCCTTTGCCAATGCCGCCGATCGCCGGGTTGCAGCTCATCTGCCCGAGCGTCTCGATGCTTTGGGTCAGCAACAGCGTACGCGCACCCATGCGCGCGGCGGCTAGCGCGGCCTCCGTGCCGGCATGGCCACCGCCGATGACGATTACGTCATAAGGCAGCGCAAATCGCATGTTCGAGCTCATTTGGCCTTCAACGCAGGCAGCGTCCCGAGGGGTGACGCCGACGGAACCTGATTTCCCGGGAGCCTGTCGGACGGGCTCCCCAGGGGCGGACCCGTATTGTAGGGCGACACGGCTCACGAACAAGGCGGGTCGGCTTCCTTTATTCTTCGGCGCCGTGCGCTCTCATCCAAAGCCGCTTTTGAGCTTTCTGCAGCGAATCACACAACGACCGATGTTCCTGAGGCTCATCCGTGCGGTTTTTCACGGGGTCGTGGTGCTGGCCGCGGTGCGAATGGGCCTGGCCGCCCCGGCCCCGGCACAGCTGCCGCGGCTGTCCGCCTGCGAGCTGGAGTCTCCGCAGCGGCTGACGGTGGTAGCGGCCGAATGTGGAGTACTCACGGTCCCCGAGAATCCCGCCAGGGCCGGCGGACGCCGGATTCGTCTCGCATTTGCACGGATTCCAGCCATCAGCCGGCGCAAACGGCCGGACCCTCTCTTCATCCTTGCCGGCGGTCCGGGGATGGCGGCCACGACGTTCTACGCCATGATCGCGCCGGTTTTCCTCCGAGTCCACCGGGATCGCGACATCGTGCTGCTCGATCAACGGGGCACCGGGAAATCGAATCCGCTCAACTGCGAGGGCGGCTCGCAGGTCGACCCCGGCGCAACGGATACCGATCTCATCGCGGACGCCAGTCGCTGCCTCGCTGCGCTTGGCCGGATCGCCGACGTCAGTCAGTACACGACGAGCATTGCCGTCGGCGACCTCGATCGATTGCGTGAGGCGTTGGGATACCAGCAGATCAATCTTTACGGCGTCTCCTACGGCACCCGGGTCGCTCAACAGTATCTGCGCAGGTTTCCCCGGCACACGCGCAGCCTTGTATTGGACGGTGTGGTGCCACCTGAGCTCACCCTTGGCGCCGAAATGGCGTTGGATGCGGAACGCTCGCTGCAGCAAATCCTGGCTCGTTGCGCACGCGAAACCGAGTGTAGTGCAAGGTTCGGCGACCCGGAGCGCGCCTACCACTCCCTGCGGCAAGTGCTGCAGGCGCATCCGGTGCCGGTCGATGTCGCCAATCCCGTGACCGGAGAGCGGATGCGCTTCAACTTCACGACGACGCACTTTGCAAGCGTGCTGCGGCTCTCGATCTATTCCTCGGAGCCCACGACTCTGTTGCCGTTGCTCTTGCACGAGGCGGACGAGTCGAAGGACTTCTCGGCTATCGCCGCCCAGTTTCTGCTGCTGACGCGTTCGTACGCCGATGTCGTCGCGGCCGGCATGAACAACACCGTGGCTTGCACCGAAGACATCCCGTTCTACGACCCGAAGACCGTCGACCGGGCGAAACTGGCCAACACCTTTCTCGGCACTGAGCAGATCGACGGACTGCTCGCGGTCTGCAGGATCTGGCCACGCGGGCCCATGGATCCCGACTTCCACGCACCACTGCACTCCACGGTGCCTGCATTGCTGCTCTCCGGCAGCGCGGATCCAATCACTCCGCCGCAGTACGCGGAGGAGGCTCGCCAGGGCCTGACCAACAGTCTGCACGTCGTGCTGCGCGACTTCGGGCATGGACAATTGGCCGCACCTTGCGTGGATCGGGTCATGGCGCAATTCATTGACCGCGCTTCCGTCGCAGGACTGGACGTCTCGTGTACTCGCAACGCGAGACCGATGCCGTTCTTCATCTCGATCAACGGGCCACCGCCGTGAAGAGAGCTCCCCCGTGATCGAGGCCAAACACCTTCGTAAGACGTTTGGCGAGGTCGCCGCCGTAGGCGATGTGACGCTGCGCGCCACCGACGGCCGGATAACGGGTCTCCTCGGACCGAACGGCGCGGGCAAGTCCACGACCCTGCGCATTCTCTACACCGTGCTGACGCCCGATTCGGGAGATGCGCTCATCGACGGCGTGAGCGCCGTTCGCGATCCGCTCGAAGCCCGCAGGCGCATGGGGGTGCTCTCGCACGGCGCCGGCATTTATCCCAACCTCACGGCTCGCGAGAACATCCTCTATTTCGGCGCCTTGCACGGCCTCTCCCGTGTCGAGCGGGAGGCGCGCACGGCCGAGCTCATCCGGCTGCTCGAGATGGAGGAGTTTGCCGATCGCGTTGCCAAAGGGTTCTCCCAGGGACAGAAAGTGAAGACCGCGCTCGCCCGCGCGCTCGTTCACAGACCGCAGAACGTATTGCTCGATGAGCCGACGAACGGCCTGGATGTCATGGCGGTCCGCACGTTGCGCCGCCTCCTCACGCGCCTGCGTGACGAAGGCCACTGCCTTTTGTTCTCGAGCCACGTGATGCAGGAAGTCGCTGCGCTTTGCGACGACATCGTCGTCATTGCCCATGGCACCGTGGTCGCGAACGGCGCGCCGGAGGAGATCCGGACGCGGACAGGAGCGGCCAGCCTGGAAGACGCATTCGTGCGGCTCATCGGTACCGCCGAGGGGCTCGAGTAATGCGGGCTCTCTTCACGGTGTTCAGCAAGGAATTCCGCGAGAATTTGCGCGAACGCCGCACCCTGTTCTCGGCGCTGGTGTTCGGCCCGCTCCTCGGGCCGCTGCTCTTCGCTCTCGCATTGTCACTGAACATCGAGCGCGGCACCGCTCAAAGCGAGCGGCCGGTGCCGCTCGCCGTCTCACATTCGGAGCGGGCGCCCAATCTCATGGCGTTCCTCCATGAATACGGCGTCAACATCGAGCCGGTGACCTACGACGACGCCGGCGCGCGTGCGGCCATTCACGACCAACGTCATAGGTTGGTGCTTCTGGTCGGGGACCGGTTCGGCGAGCAACTCCAATCGGGCGAGCCCGCTGCACTGGTGCTGTACGCCGACTCTTCCGACGCTTCCGATACTCGTGGCCCGTCGCGCGTCAGGATGCTGTTGGAACAATATGGTGTCGCGATCGCTCGATTGAGAGTGACTGCTCGGGGCATTGACCCGCTGATCCTGTCACCCATCGCAGTTCAGGACGTCGACGTGTCGACTCCCGCGAGCCGCTCCGTGCTGTTCCTCGGGATGCTGAGTTATCTCATGCTCCTCACCATGCTGATGGGTGGCATGTACCTCGCCATCGACACGACCGCGGGCGAGCGGGAACGCGGCTCGCTCGAGCCCTTATTGACGGTGCCGGTGCGGCGTCAGGAGATTCTCTACGGGAAGATGCTGGCGACCTGCGCTTACATGACATTATCGCTGACGTTGAGCGTGATCGCATTCGCGATCGTGCTCCGCTTCGTGGGACTCGAGCGTTTCGGAATGAGCGTCAATTTCAGTCCGCTCGTTGTATTGCGACTGATCCTGTCCTGTCTGCCTCTGGTGCCTGTGGGAGCCGCGCTGATGACCCTCGTGGCTGCTTTCACCCGCAGCTATCGCGAAGCGCAGACTTACATCGGACTCGTGCTCGTCATTCCCACGGTTCCGCTCGCATTCGCCAGCGCCTTGGGCTTGCGCCCCACCGTGGCCTACATGGCGGTGCCTTCCCTGAGCCAGCATTTTCTCATTACGAGCATCCTGCGCGACGAGCCGATTTCAGCGCTCTATCTCGCGGTCTCGGTGGTCGTGACGCTCGCCGTCGGAGCGGTGCTCACGTTCATTGCCGGGCGGCTTTACGATCGGGAAGCACTGCTCGGCTGAGTGATCGCCTGCGTCACGCCTGCGGTTCACGCAATGACTGCGTGAACCGTTCCCGATGCACGGCCGCGAATTCCCGGGCCTCGACCTCATACCGGTTGTTCCAATAGCCTTTACGGAGCCACTCCGTGAGATAACGAAGCACCGTCAGTCTCCCGGGCTGCCACTGTTTGAGCACGTGACAGTACTCATGGAGCATGAGCGCCGGATTTCGAAAGAAATCATCCGCGCTGCCTCGCAGATAGATTCGCCGCCGGCGCGTGGTGGCATTCATCCGTCCATGGAGCCGTACGAAGAGGGAATGCTCGATGACGCGGACGCTTCGTACGTCCTCTCCAAACAGAAGCTCCAGCGAGGCCCCTACCCTGTCCGGGACCGGGACTGCGCGACCGATTCTCATAAGAGTCGCAGTATGATCGGCACAGATGATCTACACCATCGGTCATTCCAATCATCCGATCGAGCGATTCGCCGAGCTCCTTCGGCAGCACGGCGTGAACGCCCTCGCCGACGTCCGCTCCACGCCCTACAGCCGCTTCAATCCGCAGTTCAACCGGGAGAAGTTGCAGGCTTCCCTGGGCGCCGCCGGCATTCGCTACGTGTTTCTCGGCGAGGAGCTCGGCGCCCGCAGCAAGGACCCGTCGTGTTACGACGAGCAGGGGCGGGTGAGTTACGCCAGGCTCGCTCAAACAGAGCTGTTCCGCCGCGGCATCGAGCGGCTCCTGTCTGGCTCGAAGGATCACCGGATCGCCATCGTGTGCGCCGAGCGGGATCCCCTGGAGTGCCATCGGACGATTCTCGTCTCCCGGGCGCTGGAGCGCGCCGGTGCGGCGGTCGGCCACATTCTGGCTGACGGCTCCCTGGAGCTCCATGCGGATCTCATGCGGCGGCTGACGGCGGACTTGAAGCTGGGAGGCGACGATCTGTTTCGGGACTCGGCGGCCGTCGTGGAAGAAGCCTATGAGACGCAAGGGGCGAGGATTGCGTACGTCAGGAAGTAGGCAGTTGCCGCGAGAGCGGTCAAGGCCCCGACATCACGCCCTGCGTCGTCGGCAGATAGTGATCCGCGAGCAATGCGGCGAACAGCCACATCAGATAGGTCACCGAGAATTTGAAGACCCTCATCGGCAGCTCTTCCCGGGCCGTGATTTTCAGTGCCAGCGCGTAATACAGAAAGATGACGTTCAGCACGAGCGCGACGACGAGATAGAGGAGACCGCTCATGTGCGTGAGGAACGGCATGAGCGTGACGACGAAGAGGAGCACCGTGTAGAGGAGCACCTGCAGGCGGGTGTGGGCAACGCCGTGGGTGACCGGAAGCATGGGGATTCCCGCGCGGGCGTAGTCGTCGCGGCGAGCAATGGCGAGAGCCCAGAAGTGCGGCGGGGTCCAGATGAAAATGATCAGAAACAACAGCAGCGCGTTGGGATCGACCGTATTGGTCACCGCGGCCCAGCCGAGTACCGGGGGAGCGGCACCGGCGGCGCCGCCGATCACGATGTTCTGCGACGTGGCGCGCTTGAGCCACGCCGTATAGATGACCGCGTAGCCGATAAGGGAGATGAACGTCAGGGCGGCCGTCAGCAGATTCACCAGGAACGACAGGATCGCCATGGCCGTAATACCCAGGACCGCGGCGAATACGAGCGCCTTGCGCTCCGTCAGTTGACCGGTGGGTAGCGGACGTCCGCGGGTGCGAGCCATCTGCTCGTCGATGCGGCGATCGAGGACATGGTTGATCGTGGCCGCGCATGCCGAGGCGAGCGCGATGCCGAGGTTCCCCCACACGAGCGCATCGAACGGAGGCAGCCCCGGGCTGGCGAGCAGGGTGCCGACGATTGCCGTAAAGACGATGAGCGCGACGACCCTGGGCTTCGTCAACTCCAGGTAGCGTCGCCACACCGCTGGCGCCGCCGATGCGAGTTCCGATGTCGTCGCCATTACGGGACGGGCAGGAATGAACGGAGGCGCAGGGTAACAGATCGTGTCCGATCGCTCATCGCGGACTCAGTCGGCGGACCAGGGTGATCGTGGCCAGGAGCAGCAGCGCGGCCCCTGCGGTGTGGGCGGTCGTCAGCCGTAGCGGAAAAGTCTTCAAAACCATGGAAATGCCAATGGTGAGCTGCAGCGCGAGGGCGCCCAAAACAGCATACGCCGCGGGGAGAGCCCTCGGCAGCGACTTCTGGAAAGCTACGAGGAGGGCCGCGAAGGCGAGCGCGAGCGTCGCCACGACCGCGCCTATCCGATGGGTGAGGTGAATCGCGACGCGAGCAGGGTTGTCGAGCACACCTCCTTCATAGTTGATCCCCAGGCCGCGCCACAGGACGAAGGCATTTCGATAATCGGTGTGCGGCCACCACGCGTTTTGGCACCTGGGGAAATCCGGGCAGGCAACCGCGGCGTAGTTGCTGCTCGTCCAACCGCCGAGGGTAATCTGCAGCGCGAGCGCGATAAGACCGATAAGGGCAAAGGCATAAGCGGTTCGCATCGCGGCCGCTGTGCTCCCGCCGCTGCTGGCATTGCCCCCGGCGTGCACCGTCATTCCGCCCCAGGAGTGCGTCGGAAGCGATAGCCAGAGCCACCACAGCAGTCCCAGTGTCGTCATGCCGAAGATCAGGTGAAGCGTGACGATGAGCGGTTTCAGCTGCCAGGTCACGGTGAGCATGCCCAACGCTGCTTGAACGACGATGGTACTCAGCAAGGCCACCATGTAGGGGATGCCTACAAACTTCCGGCGCCGATCCGCTATGGCCAGTGCAGTGATACCCACGACGATGAGCACCAAAGTCCCCGCCGCGTAGCGGTGAACCATTTCCTTCCACGCCTTGCCGGTGTCGAGGGGCCGATTCGGGAAGGCGGCCTGTGCGGCGGCATTGTTCTCGGCGCCGAGTGGTGTGACATGGCCATAGCAGCCCGGCCAATCCGGACAACCGAGACCCGCCGCATTCAGGCGCACATATGCGCCGAGCACGACGACGGCAAAACAGAGGAGCACGCCTGCAAGCGCAAGACGGCGGATCCAGCGGGCAACCGGCATGTGGAACGAATCTCGGTGGATGGGCTCGGAAAACTCTAGGAGCCTGTCCGACTCATGATCGCCGTAGCGAGGGCGTCCCACAGCGAGCAGCTTTTCGCGATCGTTTCGCGCGCATAGTGGGGCCTATGTAAGCGAAAGGATCGCGGAAAGATGCCGCTGGGGGGCGACCGCAGTAGGCGTATCATGAGTCGGACAGGCTCCTAACCTATGTGCGACAACCGGAGGAGCTTCTTGAGGTCCTCGAGGAGCCCCTTGGGGTTTTGTCGCGAATCGTAACTCATCATCAGGTTTCCAAGCGGATCGACGATGAAGAGCGAATAAGGGCGTCCCTCCGCAGGGAATTCCTGTAAGAGACGCGTTCCATCGGCTCCCGTGGCGTCCAGGACGACGAGGCCGGGATGCTCGTGCAGCAGGAAATCCCGCGCGCAGCAATTCCCCGTGGTCAAGAATACGCGGTCGACGCGTGACATGTCGTTGGCGAGCGAGAGGCGGGTCTGGCGCATGACGTAGAGGGCCTGCCGGCAGGGCTCGTCGCAGTTTCCGGCGCCGATGTAGACGATCGACCATTCTTTGCGCAGCTGGTGTGCCGATGTGGGGTCTGCAGCGGCCGGCGTTGTGTCGGAATCGGCGAGGCTCACCTGAGGCAGGTGGATCTCGGGGAGCGGTCGAGCCGGGCTGATGAGGGTGCCGTGATTGACCCGCTTCGCCGGCCGCCAGTCCGTGCCGTAGTACATGTAGAAAGACAGCAGCAGCGGCAGGAAGAACAGCCCCGCCAGGATGCCCAGTGTTCGAAAATTGCGGGCTCGCAGCTCCCGCTCCTGCGCAGGAGTGCTCATGGGGAGGTCTTCCGGCGGCTGAGAATGACCCAGAAAATGACCGTGACCGCCGCGAAGCACCACCATTGGATGGCATAGGACCAGTGGCGCAGCGGCTGCATTCCCGGCGGGTGCCAGGCGCGGACATAGCCATCCGGGGCCTGCGGATCGAGCAGCACGATGCGCGGCTCCAGCGGCCGGCCGAGGGCGGCACTCAACTCACTCATCGTCGGATAACTCGTCACTTTCGGCCAATTACTGTCTGTTGAAGGCGCCGCGCGCCCTGCGGCCAGCCCTCCGCTGGGCAGGTCGTCGGCCCGGCCGATGACCGTCACAAGAGTGCGGATTTCGAGCGTCACCGCCGGCAACTTGTTCCGCGATCCGGCGAAGGGTACCCACCCGCGATCGACCAGCGCGATCCGCCCGTCGGGGCGATCGAGAGGCGTCAACACTTCGTACCCCGCCCGGCCGTCGTAAGTGCGGTTATCCAGCAGAAACTGATGATCCGGCTCGTAACGCCCGTCGAGGCTCACTCGCTGGAATCGCGCGACCTGGCTCAGTCCGCGCGCACCCAGCAGCTCAACCTTGTCCGCGCCCTGCGAGAACTTTGTCCATTCCGCCGCGCGGGTGTTCCCTCTCTCCCACTGCCAAATCCCGAGTCGGATGAAGAGCGCGCACAGCGCCAGAGCACCCAGCGTCACGGACCAGGACGGCGCGAAACCCCACTTCATCGCGCGGCCCGCCGGACCGAAAGGGAATGGGAATTGCTCAAAACGCTGGAGCCAAGCGGCTTCTCGGAGTCATGAGCGCTGTCGCGAGGCCGCGGCCGAAGGCCCTGGCCGGCGCAGGCTCCTGTAAACTGGGCTGCAAGATGGACTCACTGTTCCGACTGCTGATTCTCGGCGTGCTCATCGCCATCGTGGTGAGCCTGGGGGCCGCCCTGCGGCATCTGTCGCACGGCGCAAGCGAGGAGGATTCGCGCAAGATGGCGCGGGCCCTGACCATTCGGATCTCGCTCTCGCTGCTGCTTTTCGCGCTGCTTTTCATCGCGTGGTACATGGGATTGATCTCGCCCCATGCCATCCAGGCGATGCCGTCCAAATAGGTCACAAGCGGCTTGCGCGGGCTGGCCGCCTGCCGGCCGGCCGAGTCGGCCGGACCCCACGGGCCCGGTCGACTTTCAGTCCGTCGACCTATAGCCAGTACACGAAAATGAAGAGGCCGAGCCATACGACGTCGACGAAGTGCCAGTACCAGGCAACGGCTTCGAACGCGAAGTGCTTGCGCGGCGTGAAGTGCCCCTTCAGCACGCGGAGCCAGATGACCAGCAGCATGATGGCGCCGACCGTCACGTGCAGACCGTGGAAGCCGGTGAGCATGAAGAACGTCGAGCCGTAGATGCCGGTCGACAGCTTCAGGCCGAGATCCTTGTAGGCTTCGCCGTACTCGTGGGCCTGGAAGCCGACGAACGTGAATCCCAGCAGGAAGGTCAGCGCCAGGAACACCGTCAGGGTACCGCGCTTCCCGGCTCGCAACGCGTGGTGGGCGATGGTGATGGTGAGACCGCTCGTCAACAGAATGGCGGTGTTCAAGGCAGGGATACCAAACGCCGCAATCGTCCCGAACGTCGAGTCGGCATGGCCGCCCACGTGCCCCGGTCCGTTCGTCGGCCATGTGCTTTCGAAGTGCGGCCAGAGCATGAAGTTCGTGAATACCTTGACGCCCTGCCCGCCCAGCCACGGCACCGACAGCGTCCGCGCGTAGAAGAGCGCGCCGAAGAACGCGGCGAAGAACATGACCTCGGAGAAGATGAACCACATCATTCCCATGCGGAAGGAGCGGTCCACCTGGTCGTTGTAGATCCCGTGCTGGTTCTCGCCGATGACCGTGGAGAACCACCCGAAGAACATGTACGCCAGCAGGATGACACCCGGTACGAACGACCACGCGCCGGACCAGTCGTTGAGGAACGCGATCGCGCCGAACATGATCGCGAACAGCGCGAACGATCCCCGGATCGGCCACGGGCTGTCATGGGGGACGTAGTAATGATTGCTGTCGGTGGAGGCGTGTGCGTTTGCCATGGTCTTGTTTCTTTCCCAGGAGATTGGGGCGCGTGCGCAACCGGCGCGCGCCTTTGGCGCCTAACGTGCCGCGGTGGTCACCCGCGACGATTCATCATAAAACGTGTAATTCAGCGTAATCCGGTCGATGTGCTTCGGCAGAGCGGGATCCACGAAAAAGCGAACCGGCATCGTGCGCTGCTCATTGAGCGCGAAGTGCTGCGGCGAGAAACAAAAGCACTCCGTCTTGTGGAAGTAGGCCGAGGTCTGCGACGGGGCGATGTCGGGGACCGCATTCGCCGTGCTCGGGTGGCCCGTGAGGTTGTGCGCGATGAAGTCCGCCGAATACAGCTGCCCCGGATGCACTTCGATCGTGCGCTTCACGGGACGGAAGTCCCAGCTTCCGGCACTCGCGACAGTGGTCATGAACTCGATGGTGACCGTGCGGTTGGGGTCGGGCTTCTCGGCGGCCTCGAGCTTCGCCTTCTGCAGCAGCTTCGAGGCATCGCCGTAGCCGGTCACGGAGCACAGCACGCTGTAGAGCGGCACCAGCGCGAATCCGAACCCGAAGGCGCCGAGGGCGATCGCCACCAGCTTCCAGGTCATGGTCAGGTTTTGCCGCTTTAGATTGGTCATGTCATGCGCTGCGTGCCGTGTGGGGAAGAGTCATTCATTTGGAACCCCGCAGCACCATGAGGACAATGAACCCGAGGTAGAAAAACAGCGCGATGAGGCCGAACGCAATGGCCGTGCGTCGAATTCCCCGCTTGCGCTTCCCGGTTTCATCGTCCTGCGCCAACACCGTACCCATCTAATGACTACAACTCTCTACCAGCCGCCCAAGCCTCAATGGAACGCGCCGCGGGCGATCACGGCATCCGACGGAGGCTCCTGCCAGGAGTGGTACGGCGCCGGTGACGGCAGTTCCCACTCGAGGCCATGTGCGCCTTCCCAGACCTTGTTCGTGGTGACGCGCTGCCCCGACTTCACGCACTTCCAGATGATGTACGGGAAGAGGAACTGCGACAGGCCGAAGGCGAAGCCGCCGATGGAGGACACCATGTTCCAGTCGGTGAACTGCACGGCGTAGTCCGGGATGCGGCGCGGCATGCCGGCGAGTCCCAGGAAGTGCTGCGGGAAGAACAGAACGTTCACGAAGATGGCGGAGAGCCAGAAGTGCCACTTCGCGAGGGTCATGTCGTACATGTTGCCGACCCACTTCGGCAGCCAGTAGTAGACGCCGGCCATGATGCCGAAGACCGCGCCCGGCACGAGCACGTAGTGGAAGTGGGCTACGACGAAATACGTGTCCTGGTACTGGTAGTCCGCGGGCACGATCGCGAGCATCAGGCCGGAGAAGCCGCCGATCGTGAACAGGAACAGGAACGCCAGGGCGAACAGCATGGGCGGCTCGAACGTGAGCGAGCCCTTGTACATCGTGGTCGTCCAGTTGAACACCTTCACGCCGGTCGGGATGGCGATCAGCATCGTCGACAGCATGAAGAACAACTCGGCAGCCAACGGCATGCCGACCGTGAACATGTGGTGCGCCCACACGATGAAGGAGAGGAATGCGATGGAGGCCGTCGCGTACACCATCGCTTCATAACCGAAGAGCGGCTTCCGCGAGAACGTCGGGATGATCTCCGAGACGATGCCGAAGGCCGGCAGAATGAGGATGTACACCTCGGGGTGTCCGAAGAACCAGAAGATGTGTTGGAACATGACGGGATCACCGCCACCGGCCGCCGTGAAGAAGGTCGTACCGAAGAAGTGATCGGTCAGCAGCATCGTGACCGCGCCCGCCAGCACCGGCATCACCGCGATGAGCAGGTACGCGGTGATCAGCCAGGTCCAGACGAACAGCGGCATGCGCAGCAGGCTCATGCCCGGAGCGCGCAGGTTCATGATCGTGACCACCACGTTGATGGCGCCGAGGATCGAGGACACGCCCATCATGTGAATGGAGAAGATCAGCATCGGGAAGGATGCGCCGTTCTGCAGCGCCAGCGGCGGGTACATCGTCCAGCCGCCCGCGGGCGCGCCACCCGGGACGAAGAGCGATGACAGCAGGAGCAGGAAGGCAAACGGCAGGATCCAGAAGCTGAAGTTATTGAGTCGCGGGAGCGCCATATCGGGGGCGCCGATCTGCAGCGGCACCATCCAGTTCGCCAGTCCCGTCCAGGCCGGCATGACCGCGCCGAAGATCATCATCAGCGCGTGCAGGGTGGTCATGGAATTGAAGAACTGCGGGTCGACGAACTGCATGCCCGGCTTGAACAGCTCGAGGCGGATGATCATGGCCATGGCGCCGCCGATGAAAAACATCGTGCCGGCGAAGATCAGGTACATCGTGCCGATGTCTTTGTGGTTCGTCGCGTAGACCCAGCGTCGCCAGCCGTGCGGCTTGTGGTCGTGATCGGCGTGATCGGCGGCGTGTGCGTGCTGCTCGGCCATATCGTGTTCTCTCAAGTGCGAAATAGGGTCTGGAGGGTTACGGATTTTCCGAAAGTCTCGCGGCGCATGAGCCGCTCAGCTGGCCGTTCCGGTGTTCGCGGCCGGCGCCGGTGCGGGTGTCGCAGGCTCCGCGGCGGGCGCGGCCGCCGCCTTCTGTTCCGCGGCCTTGTCCTTCAGCCACGCCTCGAAGTCCTCCTTCGAGCGCACGTCCACGACGATGGGCATGAAGCCGTGGTCGCGGCCGCACAGCTCGGCACACTGACCGCGGTACAGGCCGGGCTTATCGGTGTCGACCTTGAACCAGGCTTCGTTCACGAAGCCCGGAATGGCGTCTTTCTTGACGCCGAAGGCCGGAACCCACCAGGAGTGGATGACATCGGCCCCGGTAATGAGCAGGCGGACCTTGCTGCCGACCGGGACGACCAGCGGCTTGTCCACGTTCAACAGGTAGTGATCGACCGAGGTGGGGTCGATGCCGGACAGGAGCTCACGCGCCTTGTCGCTCGCCCGGTCGAGGCGGGAGAAGTACGCCACCCCGCTGTCGAGGTAGTCGTACTGCCAGCCCCACTGGAAGCCCGTGACCTTGATGCTCAGGTCGGTATTCCTGGTGTCCTCGATCTCCACCAGCGTCTTCGCGGCCGGCACGGCCATGAACACGAGGATGGCCACCGGGATCGCGGTCCAGATGAGCTCCACCGTGGTGTTGTGCACGAGGGTGACGTCGGCGACGGCGCCCTTCGATTTCCGATACGTGATGATCGAGTAGACCATCGCGCCGAACACGATCAGCGCAATGATCACGCAGATCCAGAAGATCTCCATGTGGAGGCCGTAGATCTTGCGGCTGATGTCGGTGACCCCTGGGGTCATGTTGAGCAGGCCCCAGCCCGACACCGGGGCGTCGGCGGCCTGTACGGGCAGGATGCCCCCGAAGGAAAGTGCGGATGCGGCGATGGCGAGTTGGGTGAGTTGTGCGATTTTTGCGCGAATCATCATTACGTGCCTTGCAGCGTGCACCCGGACCATCCGGGCGCGACGCGGTTCTTCGAAAGCGATCCCGTGTGCCAGCCGCTATGACCCCAACTTCAAACCGGCCGGGCCAGTGGCGGCGACTCGTTCATACGGCCGACCAGGCGTTGCAAGCGCAGCGCGAGGCCACGCCGCTCCGCTTCCGTGAGGAAGCTGCCCAGCTCGCACTGGCGGCCGCTCGACTCGATCACGAGCCGGCTCGGATGCAGGCGCGAATCAGGGCGGCGCAGTTTAACCTGCGTCCAGTGGCGGGGAAACACGACTTGCGAACAATAGGTGCGATCGCGCGACTCGACGCTCACGTCGGCCTCGGTGACCGTGATCGTCTGGCGGTGGAAGCGGCGGCCCAGGCTGATCTTCAGCGCCCACCCCAGCCCCAGCATCTCGAGCCCGGCGAACGGCAGGATGGGCCAGAAGCCCTGCACGGCCAGAAACCCGGCTATGGAAAAAGAGACGAAGCACAGGCTGCCGAAAAACAGGACCGCGCCGCGAACGCTCAGCGAGCAGTTCGGACAGATCTCGATGCGCAGGGGACCGGAGTCCGCGGTGGCTGTGCCCAAAGCGATCATTCAGCAGCATCGTCAAGGGGTTGGAACACGGATGTTAACCCAGGCGCAGTTTTTTAGCAGGCTGAAACCTGGTGGGCGCGGCATGTGCGGCGCACGGACGGGCAGGACGGCCGCCCCGGATTCTTCGCCAGGGACAGCAAAACAAAAGCGGTATTTACCTCAATTTCGCGGCGGCAGCGCTGAGCTCCGGCGCGCGCTCGCCCGCCTTGAGGGCCGGGACGATCGCCAGGGGTGGGGCGTCCAGCACGCTCGCGAGCGTCTCGAGATTCTCTTTCGGTCGCGACATCGCCGGGTCGACGCAATTCGCGATCCAGCCGGCGAATCGCACACCGTGCGCCTCGATCGCGAGCTTCGACAGCCGTGCGTGGTTGATGCAGCCCAGCCGCAATCCGACCACGAGCACCGCGGGGAGGTCGAGAGCACGGGCCAGGTCGGCCATGCTCTCCCGAGGGCCGATGGGCGCGAGCCAGCCGCCGGCCCCTTCCACCACGACGACATCCGCTCCCGCCGCGAGCGATTCGAAATTTCGCCGAATGTGCGCGAGATCTACCGGGATTCGAGCCTCTTCTGCGGCGATATGGGGCGATATGGGGGGCTCGAAGCAGTAGGGGTTGATGAGATCATACGGCGCCGCCACGTTCGAGGCCGCCGCGAGGGCCAAGGCATCCTCATTCCTCAGCCCCTGGGCGGTGCGCCGGGATCCCGAGGCCACGGGCTTCATGACCGCCACCCGCAGGCCGTTGGCCACGAACCCCCGTGCCAGCGCCGTGGCCACGACGGTTTTTCCCACCTCGGTGTCAGTCCCGGTGATGAAAATGCCCTTTGAGCTCATGGGATCCTCGTATGGACCGGAGTGGGCTGGAATGGACTGGATCAGTGCCGGCCGCGCCGCCTGATTGCGCCTGGCGAGATGTGCACCTCGCCCGCGGCTACCGGGCTCGCCGGCCGTCCTGAAGCCCCCCACGCGGCTCCGTAGACGACCTCGTATGTCGCGGGCAGCCGCCCGTCGCGGCGGAATGTCTCATAGGCCTCCTGCACGCGCCGCAGTTTGGCCTTTCCCATTAAACCTCGCGGCCGGCCCGCCGTGACGTTGTGAGCACCGATGATCTTCAGGTCGCGCATCAACGCCAGAGCATCCGGATACGTCAGCTGCACCCGGTCTACATCCAACACCGGCTCCGAGAGACCCGCGCGCACCAAAGCGTCGCCGATGTCGTGCACGTCCACGAAATGATTGACGTGATTGTGGGCCTGCGCGCCATCGGCCTCTGCCCAGGCGCTGCGCAGCTCTCGCAGCGTATCAGGGCCCAAGGTGCTGAAGAGGACAAAGCCGCCGGGTTTGAGCACACGGCGGATCTCCACGAAAGCCGGGTCGGGCGGCTCGCACCACTGCAGCATCAGACTGCTGACGACCACATCCACCGTCGCGTCGGCAAATGGCAGCCGGGTTGCGTCGCCGCAAACGCGCTCGAAACGCCGAAAGAAGTGTTGGTGCCGGGAGGCCTCACGCAGCATGCCGGGCGCGATGTCCAATGCCACCACGAGCGAGCGCCGGTAGCGTTTCTTCAGGGCCGCCGTCATGCGCCCGGTTCCCGCGCCGAGATCCAACACGGTGCGAGGCTCGAAGCGGAACGGCTCGAGGCGGCTCAGGAGCTCGTCAGCCACGCGCGCCTGGAGGACGGCGGCTGCCTCGTAACTGCCGCTGGCCCGGTCGAAAGAGGCCCGGATGCCGGGGCGGTCGAGGTGGAAGAAGTCAGAGTCGTGGGCGGTCATGTAGTGGCGGT
>DASZVD010000248.1:0-4459 GCA_035547375.1 Steroidobacteraceae bacterium | reverse complement strand
CCCAGCCGTATGCTGATCCCGCGAAAGTCCTACGAGAAAGCTGTAGAGGTCGCCGGCGCCGTGGCGGCGCGCATCCCGGTAGGCGACCCGCAGGCTGCCGGCACGAAGATGGGGCCGGTTGCGAACGGCGCACAATTCCAGAGGGTGCAGGCGCTCATTGCCCGAGGCATCGAAGAGGGTGCGCGCGTGGTGACGGGGGGATTGGGCCGTCCCCCGGGGTTGGAGCGCGGCTATTTCGTGAAGCCTACGATTTTTGCCGACGTGACCGCTTCGATGACCATCGCTCGCGAGGAGATCTTCGGCCCGGTGCTGGTGTTGATGGCCTATGACAGCGAGGAGGAAGCGATACGGATCGCCAACGACTCGGTGTACGGCCTCTCGGGCCATGTTCACTCGGGGAGTCTTGAGCATGCCCGCCGTGTGGCGGCGCGGCTGCGCACCGGCATGGTGCACCTCAATGGCGCGGCCCGTGATTTCACGGCTCCGTTCGGCGGCTACAAGCGCTCCGGCAACGGGCGCGAATGGGGCCGTGAGGGATTTCGCGAGTTCCTCGAAACGAAGAGTGTGATGGGCTTTTACTCAAGCTAGCGCGAATTCCCGCCGCAAGTCGCCGGCGACACGAGCGAGCACCTCGTGCCAGTCACCGGCGGTCCGCTGCCGATACAGCTTCATGCCCGGGTACCACGGGCTGTCGGCGCGGTCGCGCAGCCAGCGCCAGCAATTCGCACAGCGGACGTTGCGCTTCGAGAATCACAGTCGCGCCTCGGGCGGCGCACAATGTGGCGTAACGAGCGAATTGAATCGTGTCACCCAGCCCCTGCTCGGGGTAGATCAACAGGCGCTTGCCCTGGAGAGGCTCCGCGCCTGTCCAGCGCGGCTGCGGGTACTGTCGTAGTGTTGCGATACCCAATCGAGCCGAGTTCTTCCAGCGCCATTCGAGGGCGCGCCAACCGCGCGCGAAGTCTCCCTGATAGAGGAGAGTCACTCCCCGGTTGTATTGCGCGTCCGCGAACTCCGGGTTCGCGGCGATGGCCCGCTCGTAACTGGCCAGCGCCTCCGGCCAACGGTCGCAGTCCTGCAGCAGCAGGCCGCGGTTGTTATGAGCCAGGGCATCGTTGGGTTCGAGGGCGATCGCCCGGTCGTAGCTGGCCAACGACTCGGGCAATAGCCCCAGGCCGTGTTGGACGAAGCCTCGATTGCAATATGCGTAGGCGTAGTCGGGTTTGCGCTCGATGGCAAGTTCATAGCTCGTGAGCGCGGCCGTCAGCTGTCCGAGGTCCTTCAGCGCGTTCGCTCGTTTGTAGTACGCCTCCGCGCGGGATGGGTCCGCTGCAATCGCCTGGTCATATAGGCGGACGGCCTCCGTCAGATTGCCGCCTGCGGCGGTGCGCGTGCCCTTCTCAAACAGAGCGTCGAACTCATTGGCGCCCGCGAATACCGGTTCGCGTGCCGCCGTCGGCGCGGGTCGTGGCTCGAGCCCCGTCGTTTTTCGTTTGAGCCAGCTACCGAATAGCGTCATGGCGCAGGAGTCTATCAAACCCCCGATGCCGCGACGCACCCAGGGTCTTGAACGGTAAGTGTTTGTTCGTGAAAGGCTTTGCGGCGTCCCGGCAATTGGCTAGGATGCCTCCTTCACCGTGGCTTCAGTGATATCGATGATTGCGATAGCGGACCAGGACCTTGCCGCGCTGTGCGAGCGCGTCGGGAACCACTTGCTGGCGGCTGGGCGGCGGCTCGTGACAGCGGAATCGTGCACGGGGGGGTGGGTCGCGAAAGCCTGCACGGACATTGCCGGCAGCTCGCGCTGGTTCGAATGCGGATTCGTGACCTATTCCAACTCAGCCAAGGCTCGCGATCTCGGAGTCTCCGAACGCACGCTGGCGGACAATGGTGCTGTTAGCGAGGCGACGGTGCGCGAGATGGCGGTCGGTGCGTTGCGCGTTTCGGGTGCTGACGTTGCCGTGGCGATCAGCGGTATCGCCGGCCCGGACGGCGGCACGCCGACGAAACCGGTCGGCACAGTCTGGTTCGGCCTCGCGTCCCGCCAGCCTGACAAGACGGAAGTGGCTGCGGAGGTGTTGTTGTTTTCCGGGGACCGCGAGACCGTGCGGCGTTGCTCGGTGGTCCGCGCGCTGGAACTGGTCTTGGGTGTGGAGTGGACGAGGTAGAGCTGGGGCGGCGGCCGAAGTCGCGGCGCGTGTTCTTCGCGCTCTGGCCGGATGAGGCAACACGCAAGACCCTTGAGGCAGCGACGCGTGAGGTGGCTGAGACGTGCGGCGGACGGCCTGTTCCGTCAAACAATTTCCATGTGACGCTGCTATTCGTTGGCGCGGTCACGGAGGAGCGCATCGGGGACTTGCAGTTGCTCGCGCAGCGTGTGGCCGCTACATTGCCCTGGGCGGCGGACTGTGCCGACACCCCGCTGCTGTTGTTCGATCGCATCGAGCATTGGCTCGAGCCGCAGGTGCTGTGTGCTACCTGTGGCCCGGGTCCCGAGAGCTCTGGAGTCGCGTTTGCGGGCGAGCTGGCGCGGCGGTTGCGCGAAGGGCTGAGCGGCGCGGGCTTCACTTTGGAGCAGACTGGACTCAAGGATCAGATTGGATTCAGGCCTCACGTCACGTTGGCACGCAAGGTCAGCCGCTGGTGCGAGCGAGAGATGGCCGCGGTGCCTTGGGGCTTCAAGGACTTTTCCCTGGTGGACAGCCGGCCGGGGCCGCAGGGCAGCCTCTACCGCGTTCTTGCAACATTCCCGCTGAGCTGGGCGGCCGGGCGATGATCATCGAGTGACCGAGGCGCGGTACGGCGCCGTGCGCGAGCGGCAACCTGATCCAAAATCAATCGCTTCCGCGCTTCCCCTATACAGTGTTGTGAATTTCCAGGCCCTGTATAAGTGACAAAAACAGCTGAAATCAAGGCAAAATTCATTCGGTACGGCGTTTCGCCGGCGCATTCTTGTGCGATAATGTCAACGCTCCAGCAGCCCCTCCTCACCGACACTGACGGGAACCCACGAGATGGAAGAGAACCGCAAAAAGGCGCTCGTCGCCGCATTGGGTCAGATCGAAAAGCAATTCGGCAAAGGCTCAGTGATGCGCTTGGGCGATGCGGCCCAGGCCTACGACATCGAGACGGTTTCCACGGGCTCGTTGGGCCTCGATATTGCGCTGGGTGTCGGCGGTCTGCCGCGCGGACGCGTCATCGAGATCTACGGCCCGGAGTCCTCCGGTAAGACCACGCTCACCCTGCAAGTGATTGCGGAGGTGCAGCGTAACGGCGGTACCGCCGCGTTTGTGGACGCGGAGCACGCGCTGGATCCGGGCTATGCCGAAAAACTTGGCGTGAACATCAACGACCTGCTCGTGTCTCAGCCGGATACTGGAGAGCAGGCCCTGGAAATCACCGACATGCTCGTGCGCTCGAGCGCGGTGGACATCGTCGTCGTCGACTCCGTCGCTGCGCTCACGCCGAAGGCCGAGATCGAGGGAGAGATGGGAGAGATGCAAGTCGGTCTGCACGCACGCCTCATGTCGCAGGCGCTGCGTAAGCTCACCGGCAACATCAAGCGCTCGAACACTATCGTCATCTTCATTAACCAGATCCGTATGAAGATCGGCGTCATGTTCGGCAGCCCGGAGACCACGACCGGCGGTAACGCGCTGAAGTTCTACGCTTCCGTGCGCCTCGACATTCGTCGCATCGGCGCTATCAAGAATGGTGAAGAGGTGACCGGCAACATGACCCGTGTGAAGGTCGTGAAGAACAAGGTCGCTCCGCCGTTCCGCGAGGCTGAGTTCGAGATCATGTACGGCCAGGGCATCTCCCGCGAAGGCGAGATCATCGAGCTCGCCAGTGCGCAGGGCATCATCGAGAAATCGGGTGCCTGGTACTCCTATAAGGGAAATCGCATCGGACAGGGCAAGGACAACGTCCGGGTCTTCCTCCAGAACAATAAAGAGCTCGCTCGCGAGATCGAGGACCAGGTGCGCGCCAAGCTGCTGCCGCCGAAGCAGCCGCGCAATGGCGACCAGGCGAACATCGCCTGAGGCCTGCCGGGCCTGTCCGTGAGCTGTGCGGCGGGCCCCACCGGTTGCAGCGGAATTTGAGCGCCCTGCAGCCCCCATCTTTCCATGGGCACATTCAGGCGTAAGCGTGCGGGAGACCCCGAAAAGGCGGCGGCCAAGGCCAGGGACCCTGAGTCTGCCCGCCTGTCGGCGCTGACGCTGCTCGCGCGCCGGGACTACGCCAGCGGTGAGCTTCGACAGAAGCTCGAATCGGAGGGATACGAACCGGGTGTGGTGGCCGCCGTTCTCGAGGGGCTTACCGAGGAGCGGGCCCTGAATGACGCCCGTTACGCCGAGAATTATGTCGCATCGCACGCCGGGCGAGGGCAGGGGCCGCTGCGTATTGCGGCGGATCTGCGGGCTTTGGGGATTGCGACCGAGCTGATCGAGGCCGCCCT
>DASZVD010000247.1:0-3417 GCA_035547375.1 Steroidobacteraceae bacterium | reverse complement strand
CGGGTGAGCAACAGTTTCAGACCGGCTGGTTCATAGAGTCCCTGGCCACTCAGACCCTAGTCATCTTTATCATGCGTACGCCCGGCAATCCGCTCAGAAGCCGCCCGCACCCGCTGCTTGCAGCGACCTCCTGCGGTGTCGTCGTATTTGGTGTGACGCTTCCTTATACGCCGTTGGGGCCCCTGCTAGGCTTCGTTCCGCTGCCGCTTGCCTTCCTGGCGGCAGTTGCGGGGCTCACCGTGTGTTATTTGTTGCTCGCGCAGGTGGTGAAGAGATGGTTCTTCCGCCGGCATCCGGTGCAGACGCGGGGCCGGGAGATGGCGTCGGCAAGGCCGCGGCTGCCGTTGATCGAGCCCTAGGTAGAGCCACGATCAGCGCTGCCGCCGCGTTCGTCCACATGTTCACGGCGCGCAGATGCGGGCCACGAGATTCGGTATCGCCGCGTCCCGGGGCCGCGGATCTGCCTGCTCCGGCAGGGCGGCCCGGCTATCGCGGCGGTCCGAAGTGACGCCGGGCGCAATCCTTGACACGCTCGACATGCCCGTCGACCGTCTGCCGCGACAGATTCGGGTGGACCTCAGCGATGTGCAGGTGCTCGAGGAGCTCAAAGCCGGCGGAACGGAAGATATGCGTGTCCTGCAGCGATTGCACCGCATTCCAACGCCCGTCTGCGGCAAATGTGGACAACGGGGCTCCCGATAGGGTGATCAGGACACAGCGCTTCCCTTTGAGCAGTCCGTGTACAGTGCCCTCCCGGCTCTCATAGGCAAAGCCGCGCGCAAAGACACGATCGATGTATCCTTTCAAGATCGCCGGCATCGACAGCCACCACAGCGGATAGATGACGGTGAGAACTGCCACGGCCCGCAGGTCTTCCTGTGCCGTCACCAACTCAGGGTTCGCGCGCGCCGGAGCGTCGTCCGTGAGCTCGCCTGCCGTGAGGACGGGATTGAACCCCACCCGGTACAGATCGACCAGTTGCGGGGAGTGTCCCAGTGACTGCACTTGCTCCGTGTACCTGCGCGCCAGCTCCATGGTGAGACTGCCGACATTCGGATGAGCCACTACGATGAGATGTTTCATGCACTCACTCCTGTTCCCCGAGGTGTTCGACTCGTAACGTCCTGCAGAGAGCCGCCGACATCCGGTTCGCCACAGTGGCGGAGAATGCGCTCACGGGCGGTGTTCCGCAGACGAACTGCCGCGCTGAAGGCATCCTCCCCGGGACTCGCATGCACCGGGCAGCCAATCACGGCGCTCACCGGCATTCGATGCGGCAGATACTGGCCGTCGCGCAATACCATGCGGGTGCTCGCCGATTGCATTCTCGAGCTCCTCCGGGTAGATGTGGCGGCCGCGGCGGATGATCAGATCCTTGACCCGGCCGGTGATATACAACTCCCCCTCGGCAAGATAGGCGAGGTCGCCCGTATCCAGCCATTCCCCGTGCCGCAGGCCGGCTGTAGCTGCGGGATTGCGATAATAGCCGGCGGTCGCGGAGGGTCCCTTGAACTGCAGTGCTCCCTCGCACCGTTCGGGCAACTCCGACCCGCTCGCGTCGATAATCCGCACCTGGTAGCCCGGCAGTGGACGCCCCCACGAAGCGACGCGCAGCACGTGGGAGTGACCAACACTCGTCGGCATAGCGCGGCCGGCCGTCCTCTGCAGCTCGCCGTCCACGCAATCAACCCACACTCCGCGCCCGACCGGAGGCAGTGCAACATCAACCGCGGCTTCCACCAGCCCATACGCGGGCGCGAGTGCCTCGGGTCGAAATCCGCAAGTCGCGAAACGCCGGCCGAACCGCTCCAGCGTCTCGGGTTGCGCGGCCTCGGCGCCACAGAATGCGAACCTGAGCGTGGACAGGTCGAGCCCGCGCAACTCCTCATCGCCCACACGACGGGTGCACGGGTCGTAACCGAAATTCGGCGAGCCAGTCAGGGTACCACGGTAGGCGTGAATGGCCTGCAGCCAGCGTATCGGCTGCGCGAGGAAAGCGACCGATGACATGAGGATCAAGCGGCAACCTGCGCGTTGGCGAGCACTGGCGCGTAGCGATGGCTGTGCTCCTCGAGTTGGGAGGGATGAGGTCCTGGGCGAATGGCCGGAGCGCACTTCTGCGCAGCTCTCACGGCCTCGAGGAGCGCTGCGACCGTATCCGCCGATTCCAGGACTCTCTCAGGGAGCTCAACCTGAAAGCGTTGCTCGAGCCGCACGAGCAACTCGACGCGTGCCAGGCTGTCAAACCCCAGGTCGCGGTCAAGCCGGCTATCCAGGCCGAAGGCCGCTGCCTCCAGCGGGACATGATGCAACAGCGCATGGAGCCCGCGTACCACCTCCAACACGGTGTCGGCGGAGACTTCATCCGTTTGCGAGCCCGTACTTCGGGTTGCGACAGCCTGCATGGATGGAGGTCCATTGACGCTACAGCGGCCCGCAATTTGCGATACGAGGCCGGCCCTCGCCATCCGATAAATTACGTACCTTGGCAAGCCCCTGACTGCCGGCGGAACCGTATTCGGGGCGTTCTCATCGGTGCGCCCGCGCTGACTGTTCGCCTGAATGACGAGCTCATGACTGCGCTCGGGTACGTACAAGTCACGACCGCTGCTTCCAGGTGGAATATTTACGATCGTGGGGGTCTCGCCGAGCATAGATCCACGAGGAGAACGTCATGAAAAGCGACTCTGAAATCCAGCGCGACGTCCAGGCTGAGCTGCACTGGGACCCGCAGATCGATGAGACCGATGTCGTCGTGGCGGTCGACAGCGGTGTCGTGTCGTTGGATGGATTCGTGAAACATTACACCGAGAAAGAGGAGGCCGAAGTTGCGGCCAAGAGAGTCGCCGGTGTAGCCGGCGTCGCCAACGACATCGAGGTTCGCGTTCCAAACCTCGATCAAAAACCCGATCCGGATATTGCCCGGGCGTCACTTGCCGCGATTCGCTCTCGTTTGCCTTTCGCCGCCGAGCACGTACGGGTCATCGTGAAAAACGGGTGGGTGACGCTCGAAGGGCAGGTGGAGTGGCAGTATCAAAAACTCGCCGCGGAAGACGGCGTCCGTGCGCTTGCCGGCGTCAGGGGCCTCACCAATCACATCGAGATCTCACCGCAAGTGCGGCCGAGCGAAGTGAAGAAAAAAATAGAGCAGGCGTTCCGGCGCCACGCCGAGATCGACGCGGCACGCGTGATGGTCGAAGCGCATGACGATGAAGTGATCTTGAAGGGATCGGTCCGTAACTGGCAGGAGCGCACCGAGGCCGAGCGCATCGCTTGGGCGGCTCCCGGCGTGCGCAAAGTCGATGATCGATTGACGATAGGCCTATAGAGCGCGCCCGGTACGTGAGCGTCGCGGCCGATACCTTCATGCGGCTGTAAGCACTCCGGGGCAGAGGCTGGGCCGCGGCCGAACCGGCC
>DASZVD010000246.1:0-4453 GCA_035547375.1 Steroidobacteraceae bacterium | reverse complement strand
GTTGCGAGCGGTTCGTGGCCGACGGGCTCGCGCGCGCGCACCGGTCAGATGTCGAGACCGTTGTGATCGGTGCCTCGTGGGTCGGACTGACCGATCGCGACGATTACTACCGCACGGATGCGCAAGGACACAGTGTCGGCCCGCCGCTCGACCTGCACAAGGCAGATTTACCTTGGGTCCTGGGCCGGTTCGAGGCTGCCGTGCGCGACCTGGTCAAGGACGGCAAGCGTGTCGTCATCATCCTGTCTTCCCCGCGCGGAGATGCCTTCAACCCACGCTTCATGGTGACTCGCGCGGGCTCACAGTTTCGCTTGAACATCCGTCCCACCGTGCCGCGCAGCGAGGTCCTCGCCGAGTTGGGCGGGATTGATGCGCGCCTCGCGGGGATTGCTCGCAGTGTTGGCGCCGAGATAGTGGATCCCATGGACGAGATGTGCCACGCGGGGGTGTGTCCTACCATCGATGCGCAAGGCAATCCGTTCTTCATGGACGAAACGCACCTGCGCTCATCCATGGTGCGCGCCCACTTCGACGAGCTGGATAAGTTCGTCTACCTCAGTGCTCCAGCCCTGCCAGATAGTCAACGATGGCCGAACGCTGTGACGCATCGGGGATTCCCCGAAACGTCATCGTGGTTCCCGGAACCATCTTCTGTGGGGCACTGAGGAACTCGTCGAGCCGCTCCTTCGTCCAGGCGCCGTGCAGGGACTTCAGGGCCGGCGAGTAGCCTTGAAATCCCGGCGCCGAGGCCACTTTGCGCCCCACGACGCCGCTCAGGTCCGGTCCGTAGCTCTGGGTATAGCCGTCGATTGCCTTGTGACACGCGCCGCACGTCATCGCGAACAGCACGGCGCCGTCCGTGCCCTGCGCAGGGGTAAGGGACACGATATTCGACGCATCGGTCCACAACACGATTCTCCCGTCGGGTCCTTCGATCAGGTCGCGCAGGCGCTCACCGATGGGAATGGGCTCGGCGTACACGACTCGATCATCGAGCAGGCGGATGCGGAACAGGGCGTGGCCGTGCAAGGATGCCACCAACAGGTCGCCCTTCCAGATGGGGAACCGGTCGCGCTCGATGCGGATCAGGTTGGACACGCCGATCGAGGGCAGCCAGACATAGGTGGGCTGTTGGTAGCCGTCGTGCCGCCCCTGAGTGCGGTTCAACGGCCACGCGGCCGAGCCGTAATCCGTTCCGTAAGTCACCATCGGCCAGCCGTAGTTGGCGCCTTGCACGATGTGATTCAACTCATCGCCGCCTTGCGGGCCGTGCTCCGTGCTCCAGATCGTCCCTTGCGGCGTGATGTACAGGCCCTGCGGATTGCGATGGCCGAGGCTGTAGATCTCACTGGTGCCGGTATCCAGGTGCAGCAGGATCGTCTTGCCGTAGGACACCTGCGGGTCCTGGGCGAAGATGGCCTTGGTCTCGATGCCGCTGAAGTCGTGGTCCCCCAGTGTCAGCATCAATGTGTGATCGTCCAGCGGGAACAGGCGCCCGCCGATCTCCATGCCCGAGAATGGGTTGTTCGCGTGCAGGCTGTCGGGCCCGGTCAAGGGCACACAGGGAGTGGATTCGAACACGGTCTCCCAGTGCAGTCCCGCCGCCCCGGCGAGAAAATCGGCGCGCCTCCCGGACAGGCTGGAGACCCGCACCACGAAGCATTTCCGAGCGTGCTTCCAGTAATGATGGGACACGAAGACGCGGACGTTGTCGCCGTTCTCCATGACCCGGACGTCGGCCACCCGGAACTGCCAGGTCTGCACTCCCTGTTGCTGATCGAGGTTCATGTCGACGTCCGGATTGTCGGGGCGGACGCCAGGTTTGACATCCGCCCTGAACTCCTGGGCATTGAGCGGTGCCCGATAGGGCAGCGGCCGGATCGAGAAGGTGTTGTCCTGCGGCCCCCGCCAGTCGAAGACGTAGAACCTGCCGTCGCCGGTTGCCAACAGGTATTCATTGCCGATCAGCGCTATGCCGCCGCCGCGTACGATCGATGGAGGCAGCGCGTTGGCATAGGTCACCGCGTGCAGCGTATAGAAGCCGGTGTTGATATTGGATACGGATTGCGACATCGGCGGCTGCTTGGGCCTGTAGGTCCGGTAGACCTCGAAGCCCGCTACCGCGATGACGGCCAGGGCCAGAGCCGCAAGCGCCGGCACGCGCAGTCGTCGCAAGACGAAGCCCAGCGTCACGAGGATGACGGCGGCACCCACCATGCCCAGCAGCGCCGAGCGGGGTCCCGAGATCTCGGCGCGAGTGAGCACGAGATAAACGAACTCCACCCCGAACACCGCCAGCGTGACGCACAGGGCTTGCAGGATGTTGACCGGGCGGCCGAGGAATCGGCTGACCAGGAGCAGCAGGACGCTGATCAGATAGCAGTAGCCGAGCGCCATCACGATCGGGCGGTCGGGCATCACCGGCGACCATAGCGGCAGGTGTGTCTTCAGGCCCGACAGCAGCAGCAACAGCACGAATGCCAACAGGTGCCAGGCCAACAGGAAGCCCCACGGCGGCAGGTGACCGGCGCCCGTGAGCGGCGGGTGGGCGATCCGGCCCGGCGAGTCTGTGTTCACGTGTTCGACCCCGACGTTTTTGTCGATGAGTTGGCTGATTCGTCGCACCGAGGGCCGCGTGCGGCGGCGCGTAGCCGGAGCAAGAATCGCGCCCGGGTATGGCGCTTGCTGTCCCGGGCCCGCAGTTGAATCAGAAGGAGGACCGCGTCCATGCAGCCGGCTATCAAGGCCGCTCTACGTCACCTGGTCAGGCCTGCTCCGCCGTCCGCCCTCGCACGTAATTTCGTTCCGGTCTCCAGCGCCGGGTTGGCGGATGTGGAGGGAGCTCTGCGACGCTGTTACTTTCCGACACACTTCGACACAGCTGCACAATACCTCGAGTCGGGTCCGGGTCGCACGGATATGGCCAATCACATGACCCAACGGCTGGAAGTGTTCAGGACGACCATCGCTCCGTGGTTCTGCGATGCGCGCTCGCTGCAGGGCGCGAGCGTCCTCGAGATCGGCTGTGGGATCGGGGCGTCGACCGTCGCGTTGGCCGAGCAGGGGGCGAAAGTAACCGCCATCGACGTGGATGCGCCGTCCCTGGAAGTCGCCCGGACGCGTTGCGCCGCCTACGGCGTCGAGGCCGAATTCCATGAGCTGAACGCCGTCGAGGCGTTCTCGGTGCTGAGCGGCCGCTCGTTCGATTTCATCATTTTCTGCGCCGTGCTCGAGCACATGACTCACGCCGAGCGCCTCGCGGCGCTCGGCGCAAGCTGGCGGATGTTGGCCGGAGGCGGTTTGCTGGGAATCGTCGAAGCCCCCAACCGGCTGTGGTTTTTCGACAGCCACACGGCCTTGTTGCCGTTTTACATGTGGCTGCCGGATGAGCTGGCGATTCTTTATGCGTCACGCAGCCCGCGAAAGTCTTTCGCGCCCGTCGGCAGGCGGGCCGTCCGAGACGATTACGCGGCTGCCTCCCCCGAAGAGATGTTGGAGTTCTTGAGGCATGGCCGCGGAGTCAGCTTCCATGAGTTCGATCTTGCGCTGGGGCCGGCCGGGCAGTTGGACGTCGTCAGCAGCCTCGAAAGCTACATGCGCGGGCGTCGCCCGCTGCGGCGTGTCCGGTACGCCTGCAGCCGCGACGGACGCTACAGCAGATTCCTCCGGTCGCTGCAGCCGGACCTGCACCCGGGGTTCTACGAGCCCTACCTGGATCTCATCATCCGCAAGCCATTTTGAGAGCGTCCGAAAAAAAGGCCCCTTCCTGGGGGACGCCGCAAGCACATCCATGTGGGCTCTGGCGCGGTTCCCTACCGCGCAAGCCCCCAGGAAGGGGCCTTTTTTCCGAACACTCTCAAAACTCTCGTTACTACCGCTGCTTGAACTCTTCCGGCGTCAGTTGGTGCCGCGCCAGCAGCTTGTAGAAGTCCGTGCGGTTGCGCTTGGCGAGGCGGGCCGCCTGGCTCACATTGCCGCCGGTGATCTGCAGGATCTGCGACAGGTAGCTGCGCGTGAATTCGTCGCGAGCCTCGTCGAAGGAAGGCAGGCGGCCGGGGCCGCCGCCCAGGGACTGCTGGACCAGCTCCACCGGAATGATGGGTGTCTGCGACAGCGCGACGTTCTGGCGAACGACGTTCTGCAGCTGCCGGATGTTGCCGGGCCAGTCCGCGGTGGCGAGGAGCTCCACGGCCTCGGGGGCGTAGATCTTGCGCACGCCGCTTTCCTTCGCGATCTGCGCCAGGAAGTGAGCCACCAGGAGGGGGATGTCCTCGCGGCGCCGGTTCAGCGGCGGCATCTCGATGTGCACGACGTTCAGGCGGTAATACAGATCCTCGCGGAACTGCCCGGCGGCCATCAACCCCTGCAGATCGCGGTGCGTGGCCGAGATGACCCGCACGTTCACCGGGATCGCATCGGTGCTGCCGACCGGACGGATGACATTTTCCTGCAG
>DASZVD010000245.1:0-6708 GCA_035547375.1 Steroidobacteraceae bacterium | reverse complement strand
GCTCGAACGAAGAGGCCATGGGGGGCTTTGCCGGCTATCCCTGCTGTACCTTCCGCGGCAGCGTGTCGGCGCTGGATGCCAACACCGGGGCGGTCATCTGGAAGACCTACACGGTTGCCGAGAGCCTGCCTCGACAGCCGGGCCCGGACGGAACGCTGGCCTTCGGGCCGGCGGGCGGCGGCGTCTGGTCCGCCCCAACCATCGATGAGAAGCGGAGACTGGTCTACGTCTCGACCGGCAACGGCTACGCCGATCCGCCGCAGACGACGACGGACGCCGTGTTGGCGCTGGACATCGATACCGGCGAGATCAAGTGGACGCAGCAGCTGCTGCCCGATGACGATTGGACGTTGGGGTGTCAGCAGAACAAAGGCCGTAACTCCGCCTGTCCGCAGGCGTTGGGTCCTGATTTCGACCTGTCGGCGCCGCCGGTGTTGACACAGGACCAGGGGCACGACCTCCTCGTGCTGCCGCAGAAGGCGGGAGTGCTCTGGGCCCTGGATCCCGACAAGAACGGCAGCGTGATCTGGCAATACCGTTTCGGGCTGGGCAGCGGCCTCGGTGGGCAGTGGGGTGTCGCCGTCGAAGGCGGGCGGGTCTACGTGGGAGTTGCCGATCTGCTGACGGCGACTCCCGGCGGCCTGCGCGCGCTGACGCTCGAGGACGGTAAGTTGCAGTGGGACCAATCCCCGCAGGTGCGGCTCTGCGGGGCTGCTCCGGGCTGTAGTGCCGGGCAGGGTGGCCCGCTGACCACGATTCCGGGTGCGGTGTTGAATGGCAGCATGGACGGAGGTTTGCGCGCGTACTCGACCAAGGACGGCTCTCTCATCTGGAGCTTCGACACGAACCGCGCGTTTGACACCGTCAACGGCGTGAAAGCCACTGGGGGCAGCATGGATGCCGCGGGTCCCATCGTCGTGGATGGAATGGTCTATGTCAGCTCGGGGTCCGGCGGGTTGGTTGGGCGCCCCGGCAACGTGCTGCTGGCGTTCGGCTTATCCCGAGGTCCGGTTCAGGCCCCTGCCCGGAGTGCGCCCGACGGGCCGCCGTGACACAGGGTGTGCGCCCGGCTGCACCGGACGCACACCATTGCGAAAGGATCAGCTTACGCGCCGTGTTTCACGTCCTTGATCGCATGCTCGGTCGCGTGAATTGCTTCGTCGATGTGTCCGATAGCACGGTCACGCAGGCCGCGCGTCATCGGGTCGTCCTCTTCACGGGCCACGTCACCGTGCACCTTGTGCAGAATCTCGAGCGCCTTGTGGAGGCGTCCCGGGCGGTCGTTCGGGCCCTGCACCGGCGGATGGTCGTGGGTGTCCTTGCCGTCGTCGATGGCAGCCTTCTTGATCTCATTGATCGCCTTGTCGATCTCCGTGACGGCGACGTCCTCCTGACCGCTCACCGCGGCATCGCCCGGGCGGTGCTCGACCAGCCAGCGCGCCGCGCGCAGGTCTGACAGGGCGTGCAGGTAGTAGGGATGCTTGCCCGGCAGATCGGCATTGGCCGCGAACGGCAGCGCCACCAACAGCAAGCCCGATAGCAACAGCCTGGATTTCAACTTCATGAGCACACTCCCGCCTTTTATGTGGATGGACTGAATCGGATATCGATCGATGCAGGCGCGCGGGCAGTATTGTCCTGACCGGCTGACTGGGCCATGAACGACGCATGTCACGGATATTTCGCCGCTCTCTCCCGATCAGAGCGCTGCCGCGGCCGCTCCGTGGGGCAAGCAACGCGGTGCCGCGCCGAAGGTTGACTTCCAACCTTTCGTACGGCTTTCTTCGGATGATTCTGTTGGAGCTGCGTCGTGCTGCCCGGGGGGCCGCGTTGGTTGTGAAGCACGACTCAGTGCGAGGTGCGCGTCGGTGTGAGGTGGGCGCCCGTGCGAGGCGCGTGTCAGTGTGTAGCGATGAGCGCGCTGTACCCGTTCCAGATGATCTCGATGCCGATGCACATGAGAATGAAGGCCGACAGCCGTACCATCACCTCGAGGCCGGTCGCGCCCAGCAACCGGGCGAACCCTTCAGCGAAGCGATAGGCGATATAGATCGTGGCCGCGATCGCGATCACGCCCGACAGCGCACCGACGGCGTGCAGCGCGAGCTCGGTGAAGTGGATGTCGGTCTCGGGCTTGCGGCTGCCGATGGTGATGGCCACGGACATGGAGCCCGGCCCGACGGTGAGCGGCATGGTGAGGGGATAGAAACTGCCGACCTTGCGCGCCACGCCCGGCTGCACTCCGGCTGAGCCGTGGTCGGACCAGCTCTCCTGCGAGAGCAGTTTCCAACCGAGCGCCGTGACGACCAGGCCGCCGGCGATCCGCACGACCGGCAGCTCGATACCGAAAAACTCGAGCAGCCATGGCCCGAGCACCATGGAACCCAACAGCAGCAGGAAGCCGTTCACCGCGGCCTTGCGCGCCAGCACCCTGCGCTCGTCGGTGGACAACCCGGTGGTGAGGCTCAGGAAGAATGGCGCCGCCTCGAAGGGATTGACGATGGGAAACAATCCCGCGAACGTCAGCAGGAAGGCACTCAGCACGGCATTCACTCTATCGACCCTCTCGCCCCGCGGCGTCTCTCCCGCCCTGCAAGCTTACCGGGAAAGCGGTGCTCGCGCCCCCGGCGCAGTGCTCGCGGCGCTTTCTTTTTGCAGGCGGTCCAGATGCTGCCGGATATGCGCGGCCTCGGCGGCCGTGTTGGCGAGAGCGATGGCGCGGTCGAACGCGGTGCGGGCGGCGTCGTTCTGGCCCAGTTGCTGCAGCAGTGCGCCCTTCAACCCAAAGAAATAAAAGTACCCGTCCAGTTTCGCCGCCAGCGGCTCGATCATCTCCAGGGCAGCCTGTGCCCCGCGGATCTTCATGACGGCGACGGCCCGATTGAGGGTGACTACGGGCGACGGCTGCAGCGCCTCCAGGATCTCGTAGAGGCGGTTGATCTCGGCCCAGTCCGTATCGGCTGCTCGAGCGGCCTGGGCGTGGATGGCGGCGATGGCGGCCTGGAGTTGGTAGGGACCCGGTCGACGGTGACGCAGCGCCTTCTCGACGAGTGCCAGCCCCTCGGCAATCAGCTCGTGGTTCCAGCGACTGCGATCCTGGTCGTCCAGCAGGACAATGTTGTCATCACCGTCGAGCCGTGCCGGGGCGCGCGCGTGTTGCAGTAGCAGCAGTGCCACGAGCCCCATCACCTCGGTTTCGCCGGGAAACAGGCGCAGGAGGAGGCGACTCAGCCGAATGGCTTCTTCACAAAGTGGCACACGCACGTGTGCCGTGCCGCCGCTCGCGGCGTAGCCTTCGTTGAAGATGAGGTAGATCATGGTCGACACGGCAGCCAGGCGCGCGGCCCGCTCTGGGGCGCCGGGTGTATCGAAAGGCACATCGGCGGCGGTGATGCGCGCCTTCGCGCGAGTGATTCGTTGCTCCATCGCGGTCTCGCTCACCAGAAACGCGCGCGCAATCTCCTTCACCGTCAGACCCGAGACGATGCGCAGCGCGAGCGCGATCTGTTGGGTGGCGGGCAGCTCGGGATGGCAGCAGACGAACAGCAGCCGCAGGATGTCATCGCGATAGTGAGACGCGTCGAGACGCTCAGCGAGCTCCGCTTGCGTGTCTCCGGGCTCGCCGAGCAGCACCTCGTCGGCGGGCAGCTCGGTTTGCTTGCCACGCCGCCGCGCTTCGTCGAGCGCAAAGTTGCGCCCCACGAAAATGAGCCATGCGGCCGGGTCGCGGGGCGGGCCTTTCACCGGCCAGGTCTTGAGGGCGCGCAGACAAGCTTCCTGGAAAGCGTCCTCGGCCGTGTCGAGCACGCGGAAATAACGCAGCAGCGCGCCAAGGACCTGGGGTCGCGCAGCCGTCAGCGCCGCATCGATCCAGGCCATCTCGGTCATTTCGACGGGCCCACCGGATTGAAGACCGCGACCGGACGGATCTCGAGCGTGCCTTGCGGCTTCTGCGCGGCCAGCAGTTTCGCCGCGGCGATCGCGTCCTCGAGCGACGCGCAGTCGAGAACATAGAAGCCCAGCAGCTGTTCCTTGGTCTCGGCAAAAGGGCCGTCCACGACGAGGGGATCCTTGCCGGAGCGGATATGGGTCGCTGTCGTGGTCGGCATGAGGCGCGCCACGGGTCCGAGCTTGCCTTCTTCCTTGAGCTGCCGTTGCACGGCTCGCAGTCTGACCATCATGGCGTCGTCTTCCTGCTGGGTCCGGCTGCTGGCCAGTGCCTCGGATTCGTAGCACAAAATGGAGTAGAGCATGCGCGGCTCCGCGACTTTTCCCAAGGACGCTCGAGTATGCGCCATCCCGACAGGCGCGCCCCCGGTCAGGGTCGCCCGGCGCGCCTCCCCCGGTCCCCAACGATTCTTTGCGCCATAATGCGAGCCTCATCGAGGAGCCTGACGTGCCCCGATTTTCCGCCAACCTGGGCCTGCTGTGGCCCGGCCTGCCGCTGCTGCAACGGCTCGATGCAGCGGCCCGGGCCGGATTCCGCGCCGTTGAAATGCATTTCCCGTATCACGTTGCGGCCCCTGAGGTGGCCGCCAGCGCGCGCCGCCACGAGCTGACTCTGCTGGGCATCAATACCGCCGCCGGCGATTGGGGCCACGGTGACCGTGGGCTTGCGGCGGTACCGGGGCGCGAGCGCGATTTCGAGGCGGCTTTGGAACAGTCGGTGGCCTATTGTGTCGCTTCCGGCGCAACTGCCATTCACGTCATGGCGGGCAACGTCGCTGCCGCCGACCGCGCGCGTGCCCGCAGGGTGCTCGCGGACAACCTGAGGATGGCCGCGGCGAGAGCGGCCGTGCATGATCTGCGGCTGCTGCTCGAGCCGCTGAATCCGCGTGACAATCCTGGGTACTTCTATTCCACGCTTGCCGAAGCGGCAGGGTTGCTCGAGGAGCTGGCGATTCCCAACATCAAGCTGCAGTTCGACGTCTATCACGTCGCGATCTCGGAAGGCGACGTGCTGATGAAGTTGAAGCGCTACATGCCGATCATCGGCAATGTGCAGATCGCCGCCGTGCCCACGCGTGCGGAGCCTGATGAAGGGGAGATCGCCTATCGGGCGATCTTCGACGCCATCGATGCTTTCGGCTACACGAGCTGGGTCGGTTGCGAATACAAGCCTCGCGGGGACACCGACGAGGGATTGCGGTGGATGAGAGAAATGTCATGACGCGCAAAGTGGCGGTGGTGACCGGTGCGGGGTCGGGGATTGGCAAGGCGGTCGCATTGGCGCTCGCCGGCGCGGGTTACGCTGTCGTGTTGGCGGGGCGGCGCCTGCCGGCATTGGAGGAGGTCGCGCGGGAAGCGGGAACCGACGCTCTGGCTGTCGCGACGGACGTTACCGACCCTGCATCCGTGGACGGGCTCTTCGCTCGTGCCGTGGAGCGCTTCGGTCGTGTCGACCTTCTATTCAACAACGCGGGCACGGGCGCTCCGCCGGCTCCGCTCGACGAGGTGCCGTTCGAGCAATGGCGCCGAGTCCTCGATACGAATCTGACCGGCGTGTTTCTGTGTACGCAGGCGGCGTTTCGCCGGATGAAGGCGCAGCAGCCTCGCGGCGGCCGCATCATCAACAATGGCTCCATCTCGGCGACCACACCGCGGCCGCACATGGTCGCGTACACTGCCTCCAAGCATGCGGTTTCCGGACTTACCAAAACGGCTTCGCTCGAAGGCCGGCAGTACGACATCGCCTGTGGCCAGATCGATATCGGCAATGCGGCCACGTCACTGGCCGCGGGGTTCGCTACGGGAACGCTGCAAGCCGATCTGTCCCTGAAGCCCGAGCCGACCTTCGATGTGAAGTACGTAGCGGACGCCGTACTCTACATGGCTGGCCTGCCTCTCGAGGCGAACGTATTGTTCATGACCGTGATGGCGACGAAGATGCCCTATGTTGGCCGGGGCTGACGGCCGTGTATGGGGCTGACGGCACGTGGCTGGGGCTGACGGCCGTGGCTGGGGCTGACGGCACGGCTGCTGCTCGCATCAGTGGACCTGATCTCCCGAGGAGGAGAGCATGAGGATCTCCGCCGAGCTGCTCCAGGACTGGCGCAATCGCGCGCTGCGTCTGGAGGAGGAAGTCGGTAAAGCGATACTGGGTCAGCAGGAGACGATCCGGCTGATAAACGTCGCGCTGTTCGCGCGTGGGCACGTGCTGCTGGAAGGGGACGTGGGCGTCGGAAAGACCACTATCCTGCGGGCGTTCGCCCGGGCAGTCGGCGGCGATTTCGAGCGCGTCGAGGGTACGGTCGACCTGATGCCCGGCGATCTCATCTACCACACCTACGTCGATGCCGGCGGAACGCCGCGCATCGAGCCCGGGCCGCTCCTGCGCCACGGGGAACGGCTCACCACTTTCTTTTTCAACGAGATCAACCGGGCGCGCCCACAGGTGCAGTCGCTCTTGCTGCGCGCCATGGCCGAGCGCTCGGTCTCGGCCTTCAATCGCGAATACCGTTTCCCCTTCATGAGTGTGTTTGCGGATCGCAACCGGGTCGAGAAGGAGGAAACGTTCGAGCTGGCCTCGGCCGCACGCGATCGCTTCATGTTCGAGCTGAGGATGCCGACACCCTCGGAGACCGGGGTGCGGCGTGCGCTGGTATTCAATCCCGACTATCACGACGTCGATGCATTGCTCGAGCGCGTGACCGCGGAAGTCATTCCCTGGCGCGACCTGAACGATATCAGTGCGGCTATTCAGCGTAG
>DASZVD010000244.1:0-3377 GCA_035547375.1 Steroidobacteraceae bacterium | reverse complement strand
GAGATGTGCCTGGAACATCCCTGATCGACTGGCCGATCGAATACGACGAGCTGAAGGGCTACTACGAGCTGGCGGAGCGCCGGCTGCGAGTCACGCGCCGCAATGGTATCCCGGGCATGCCCGCGTCGAACAACTTCAAGGTGATGTACGCCGCTGCCAGGAAGGCCGGCTACAAGCAAGTGCACACCGGCTATATGGCGATCAACACCACGGCGGGTGATGATCGCGGTGTCTGTATCCAACAGGGCTTCTGCGTGCAGGGCTGCAAGACCGGCGCGAAGTGGAGCACCCTCTACACGGAGATCCCTCGCGCCGAAGCGACGGGCAATCTCGATCTGCGCACGCAATGCACGGCCACGAGAATCGAGCACGGCCCCGACGGCAGGGTGACTGGAGTCGTCTACCGGGATGCCGACGGACTCGAGCAAAGGCAGAAGGCTCGAGTGGTCTGTGTCGCTGGAAACGCGATCGAGACCCCACGGCTGCTGCTGTTGTCGGAGTCGGCGAAGTTCCCGCACGGTCTGGCGAATTCCTCCGGCCAGGTGGGGCGTCACTATTGCCATCACATCAACGGGTTCATCTGGGGCATCTTCGCCGAGCCGGTGCGTTTCTGGCGCGGCGCCGTGCTGGCCGGGATCATCGAGGACGAGACGGTCAATGACCCCGCGCGCGGCTTTTTCGGCGGCTATCATTTCGAGCTGATCTCACTCGATCTGCCGACGCTGCCGTCCGTCGGTCTGCCGTACGGCTGGGGACGGGACTTTGCCTCCATCATCGACGACTACCGCAACATGGCCGGCCTGTTCATCAACGGAGAAGACCTGCCGCAGCCTGGAAACCGGATCACGCTCGATGAAAAAGTGAAGGATACCCATGGGCTGCCGGTTGCCCATGTGCACGTCGATGAGCACGCCAACGACAACGCAATGCGCCAACACGCCCGTGCGCAGGGAACACGGATGTACGAGTCGATCGGCGCGAAACGCGTCGTGCTGAGCCCGACGACGCCCGCCACCCACAACATGTGCACGGCGAGGATGAGCGCGCACCCGGCCGACGGAGTCGCGAACGCTCACGGGCAGACGCACGACGTTCCCAACCTGTTCATTTCGGACGGCAGTGCGCTCACCACGCCGGGCTCCGCGAACCCAACCCTGACGATCGTGGCGTTGGCTTTGCGTCAGGCGCAGTACATCAGCAAGCAGATGACCGCCCGCGCCCTGTGAGTCAGGGTTCGAACGCTACCCGGTAGATGGGGTAGAGATTCAGCCGCTCGTCCCAGGAGGGATGGTGACGGTAGAAGAAGTCGAGCCGCGCCTGCGGGCTCGCCGCGAACGCCGGGTCGGTCAACCGCTGCTTGAATTCGGCGGCAATCTTCGGATCGTGGGCCAGCATGTCGGCGGCGACCTGCTCCTCCACGTACGGCTCCATGTATTCCTTCGGCTCGAAGGCCGTGTTGAAGAATCCCCACGCCGCCAACGAGTCGACCGCGCGAGGCTCGAGGAGCGCGAGCGCCACCCGCGAGTTGGCTTGAGCAATGGGTACATACAACGAGCCCGGCGGTATGGGCCGCCGTTCGACGGCCCACGCACCGTCGAGAGTCACCATGGCGTGTCCCTCGAAGGGCTCCTTGGAGTAAGTGACTTTCGTGGCGCGGAAAGCCTCGACTTCCGCACGCGGCATCCCGATCACCAGCTTCTCGAATTGAACGCCGTGCAGAGTCAGTTTCTCCGCCATCCAACCGGCGTATGCCGCGGGGACGATGTATCCCCTCCGGGGCGCCTGCACGCTGAGGCTGGTGACGGCTTCATCACGCAGCGGCACGTGCCATACCTGCGGCTTCGTCGCGTCATAGCGCGTAGCGAGCGCTCCGGAGATATCTGACTTCTCGCGCGTATAGGCATAGCCGAGGAAATCAATTTGGGTAACGTGCTCGCCCGTGCCGTAGTTCAGCGCTACAGTCTGCCCGCCGATCTGCCGCGCCCGGATATCCGCTTCATGCTCCTGTGCCCGCCACCGGTCGCCTTCGCGCGTGATCATGTCCGACAAAGCGACGAGAATATTGTGAGTCACCCGCACCCGGGTGGCGTAGTCCTTCCACGAGTGAGTCTCCACCAACAGTGTCAGGCGGTTGTGGAGCGCCCAATAGCCCGTCGAGAACCGCGGTGAGTACGCGGTGATCGCGAATCCCGAAGCGGGGTCGTCCTCCTTGACGAAGTCGGGATAGAAATCGAGCGGTTTCGACCCCTGGGCCGCGATTCTCTTGTTGAGCTCCTGCACCAGCGACTTCGCTGCGGGGTGCAGCAGAGCGGCGCCAGTATAGAATGGCTCTATGGTGTTGGAGACGTCGTGCTGGAACTGTGCGCCGTCCGTCACGTGGAGGTCGACGTAGAGCGTGGGATCCCAGCTGTTCAGAAGACGCAGCATGGCCTGCATCTCCGGGGCGTCCGCCTTCATGTAGTCGCGGTTGAGATTCAGATTCTGCGCCGTGGCCCGCCAGCCCATTTCCTCGGGTCCGACCTGATTGGGCCGGTTCCAGCGGCCGAAGCGCTCGTGTCCGTCGACGTTGAAGACCGGAACGAAGACCAGCACATGGAAGCGCAGTGCGTCTTTGTTCTGAAGTTGCTCGCGGAGCGCGAGGAATCCTGCGTCTTTGCCGTCGATCTCCCCGGCGTGTATGCCACCCTGTACGAGCATGACGGGTATGCCGCGTTGCCTGGCATCTTCGGGAGTGAGAGAGCCGGTGCGCGAAGCGACAATGGCGAGCATCGGGCGGCCTTCGGGCGTGCGGCCGAATTCCGAGCACCGCACATTGTCGGGCCATGTGGCCGCGTACGCGGCGCACAATCGCTGCACCTCATCGTAGTGTCCGGTGCGCAGGAACTTCGATTTCTCGGCGACGGTCTCGAGCGAGAGATCCGCCGCAACGGCGGCGCGCATCAGGAATGCGGCGGCGAGGAGCAGGCTTTGTATTCTCATGAATACATTCTATCGCGGTGTGATTCCCTGGTGCACCGCAACGATCTCGCCGGCGCCGCTGTTGGGCTCGTGTCGTTTACACGGTGATGTTGGCCGCCATCCTGGTTATCCCGGATCGGACGTCGCCGCTCGTCGATGAGCGAATCGGTGCCGATTCCCCTCAGGTCACGTTCAGTCGCCCCATCACACGACCCACGATGCGGTCGTTCCGCGTGCTCGTCAGCTCGAAGAGCTCATGGCTCTCGGCCGGCGGCTGCCGTGTCCAGTCCATGCGCAGTCGCCGCTGTGCACGATAGAGCCGTGTGCGCACCGTCGTTTCATTCAAGCCCAGGCAGGCGGCCGTTTCGATTCCACTGATGCCCTCGACGGCCCGCAGGACGAATACGGTACGGAACACT
>DASZVD010000243.1:0-12998 GCA_035547375.1 Steroidobacteraceae bacterium | reverse complement strand
GCCGGTGCCGCTCGCCCCGACGATCAGCACGTTGGCCTGCGTCCGGGCAACTTTCAGGGTGTCGGCGATGACCTGGCGGATGGCGCGTGACTCGCCCACGATCTCGGTCGGCTCTGCGGCGGTCGCCGCCAGGCGCAACCGTTCCTTGATCGCGGACATCTCGAGGCAGCGCCGCACCGTGACGAGGAGCTTTTCGGCGCTGAAGGGTTTCTCCATGAAGTCGAAGGCGCCGCTCTTCACGGCCTGCGCGGCTTGCGTGAGAGTGGCGTGGCCGGAGATGAAAATGGCCGGGATGGCGAAGCCATCGGCCTGGGTCTTGCGGAAGAACGTCACGCCGTCGATCTCGCCCAGCTGGATGTCGATGATCATCGCCTCGACGATCCGCTCGTGGAGGGTGCGCAAGGCGCTGGAGACGTCGGGGGCCGTGACGACCTGAAAGCCTTCCTGCTCGAGCGCGAGCTCGATGGACCTGCGGATGTTCTTCTCATCGTCCAGCACGAGAATCGTAGGACGGCTGAGCGGCTCGCTCATGAGGCCCCCCGCGGCAGGGTGATGGTGAAGACCGGCCGGCCGCCGGCTTCGTGGTAGGTGATCTCACCGCCGTGCTCGATCACGATCTTCTTCACGATCGCGAGCCCCAATCCCATGTTGTCCTTGCCGTTCTTGCCGGAGACGTACGGATCGAACATGCGTCGCGCGATCTCGGCGGGTACGGGGTCGCCGCTGTTTGCGACCGAGAGCGCCACCGAGTCCGGTCGTGCCGTGAGTTGAATGTCGAATTCGACACGCCGTCCGGGGTTCGCCTCGATACCGTTTCGCACGATGTTCGCCAGGACCTGCCGGAACAGCGCGGCATCGATTCGCACACGCGCTTGCAGCGGCTGCGGTGTTTCGCGGATGCGCAGGTCGGCGCCGTCGAACGCCGCCGCTACGGATCTGGCGACCTTCGCGATCACGCTCGAGAGGTCCGCATCGACCAGCTGGGCGGCCGGCAGCCGGGCGAATTCGCCGAACTTGTTGACGGTGTTCTTGAGGTACCCCAGCTCCTCGACGATCATGGTCTGGGCATCGTCCAGGAGCGTGCGGAACTCCTGCTCGCTCTTGCTGGTGTAGGCCTTGGACAGCGAGGTGACCAGCACTTCGATGGGTGTCAGCGGGTTCTTGATCTCGTGGGCGAGCATCCTGGCCAGGTCCTGCCACGAGGCCATCTCCTCCAGATAGCGGACCTTCTGCCGGTGGCGCACCAGCTCATCGAGCGTCCTCGCGTAGGAGCGGGCGATGCGGCGATTCAACAGCATGGCGAGCAGAATCGAGAGCACCGTGGCGGCGAGCAGCCCCAACCCGAAGTAGATGCGCAGCGACTCGAGCACGCCGGCCTTGAGAGTGCCCGGATCGGAATAGACCTGTTGCAGGCGCTCGACCGACTCGAACTGCTGGCGGTAATGCGACTGCTCCTGGGGATCGAGACGTTTCAGGGTCTTGAGGTTGCGCGCGCTGTCGTCGAGTGCGTGCACGACCGATGGGTTGAAACCCAGGTCGAGGCTGGTCCGTACGGCGTGATCGAGCAGATAGAACGCCGCCGCCAACGGCAGCACGGCCATGACGAAAATGGCAAGGAAGAGATAGCGCCTGATGCCTCGGGCGTTCACGGCTCGCGCCGCAGATCCGCCGGCCGGAAGGCTGCGGACGCGACGGTCTCCTTCCACACGGCAGCCACCGATGCGCCGGCGGCGTACTGTTGGAATATGCGGTTGAACACTCGCGCACTGGTGGACGCGGTGGCCGGCAGCCCCGAGCTCAGGTTCGTCGGGTCGGGCGGCGGCGGCCGCTCGTTCTCCGCGACCCATTTGCGGATCTCTTCCATGCGGGCCTTCTCGACAGGGTCGAAGAGGACCTCGGCGGTGAGCGCCAGCTGCCGCGTGGCCTCCCCCGGATCGACCGTGAACAGTCCCGGCAGGCTCAGGTTGCTCAACACGGAGATGACTTCGTCGACGCCATGACAGGTCCGTGCCGCGATCTCATTGGAGTCTGCCGCGATCTTCAGGCTGAACGTCTCTTCCCATAGATCGTACTTTACCTCAATGTCGATGCGCCGCCGCGGACCGGGCCGACCCGCGTCCAGCAAGGTGACCTGGATGAGGATTTTGTTGGTCAGTCCACTCACGAGATCCTTGCGCAGCGTGGGCGGCATGCGGATTCCTCGCAGCACGACTCCTAACGAATTCCCGCGCAATACAGGCGTCAACTGCGCGGCGAGGGTCGCGCCCGGGACGACCGCCATGAGGGGCGCAAGCAGCACGAGCCGCCGTCTCGAGATTCTACGCACCGCCATGCTAGTACCCCCTCTGGAAGGGGTGAGCGGCGATCACGTACAGATTGACCGTTCCCAGATATTTCGTCTCGAAGCGCAAGCCCGCCTTGACGCCCACCTCGAAGTAGTGACCGCCGGGGAAGTCCTCGGGGTGCCTGATGTTGCTGAAGCCAGGGCCCACATACCAACGGCTCCTGCGTTCCGTGCCATCCTCGAAAAGCGTGTGCGAATAAACGATGGAGAAACCCAGGTCATCATCGAAGACGGTCTGGAAGTCATCGAAGGGGCGTGCCTGGAACGTCCAGAAGGACTCGGGACCGGCTCGCCAGGTCGCGCGGGCGAGGATGCCGGCGAAGTTGCCGCCGGCAGTGTTGCCGCTGAACGAAGGCACGCTGAAGAGGGCTTTCGTGTGCCATTGATCGTAGGCGTGCAGCAGCCAGCCACGAGTGGGAAACGATGGATCGTCTTCCGTGTTTCGCCCGATCGTGAAGAGGAACGCGCCGCCGGGCGCGGTGCTCAGCGTGGTGATCATGCCGTCGGAAGTCAGCCATTGAGCGCCCTCCGACCCGCCGCTGCCCGTATTCAACAGGTAGCGATAGCCGAGCGTGACGTACGAATGGGAGTCGAGGTGCAGGCCGAGCGAGAAATCGAGACCGATCCCGGCCTGCTGGTACGTGCTGTAAGTGAACGCGCCGTAAGGCGAGTACGGCAGGTCCAGCGACGAGCGTGAGTAGAACGCGCCCGCCATGAAGAAAAACCTCCGGGAGCCGAACACGGCCGGATCGAAGTACTGCAGCCGCGCGGCGTATTCCTGCCCGGATCCCGAGCCGGGCAGCGGCACGGCGCCCACGATCGTCAGGTCCAGGGTTTTCCCGGTGCCGAGCAGGTCATGGTCGGTGATTCGGCCCGCTATGGTCTGCATGCGGGTTCCCTGCCGGGCGATCTCCGCGAGCGTTCCGGTCGAGAAGGCGGTGGTGATGGGATCGGTTTCCGTCACCGCGACGACGACGATCACCCGGAGTCTCTGCGATCCCTTGATCAGGTGAATGTCCGCGGCCTTGATGTTCGGCAGCGTCTGCAGCCGCAGCCGGGCGAGGGCGATCTGCGACTCGTCCATTTCCCTGCCGACTGCAATTCCCAGCTTGTCCCGGATCGTCTCGCAGGACATCGTGGTGTTGCCGACGCAATCGATGCCTTCGACGATGGGCAGCGCATCAGGCGCCCCGGGCGCATCGTCGAGCGCAAAGGCGAGGAGGGGCTGGAGCGCCAGCAAGACGAGGCCGGCGCGGAGCAGGCGGGAGTACAGATGTCCCCTTTTGTGGACACCCTCGCCGCGTGAATGGGTTTTCAAAGCAATCCCGCTCCCGTCCGGAAGGCCTCGTACCACGTGGCATTGGTGAACAGCACGTCGATCTGTCCGACGGCGCCGGTGCGCGTGCGGCGCAACTTGCAGACGTCGGTACACTGAAAGCCCAGCCGCTCGATTGCGGACATGACGGTCGGCGCGAGCGGCGCGCCTTGGTTGGAGGCCAGGAAGGACAGTTCCACGATGAGTGCTCCGCAGCCGCGGAGCAATCCTCCGGCGCCGGTGAGCACGTCGAGCTCCGCGCCTTGCACGTCCAGCTTGATCAGGTCGGGTGCGGGCAGCTCGTGCTGCGCGCACAGGGTATCCAGCCGCTGCGTCCGCACCATTTCAATTCGAAGCCGGTCGCTCGCGTAATGGGCGCTGCGCTCCCGGTAGAACGAGGCGCCGGTGTTTATTCCTTCCCGGGGCAGATAGAGCTCCCTGCGGTCCCCATCGCGGTCCGCGAGGGCTGCGATATAGTACAACTCGCCGCTCGCGTGCAGCGCGGGCTCGTTGTCGAAGTTCGCCTCGAACAGAATGTAGTGCGCCGCCGGGTAGATGCTTCGCGCCCGGCGCGTCCAGTTTCCCTGGTGCGCGCCGATGTCGTAAATCACTCGCGGCGTGAAGCCAAGGGCTTTCAGGCGCGCCGCTGTCTGGGCGTGCGAATGGCCGCGGCAGTGTTGGACGAGTCGTGTCAGTACGCTGCTCATCTGGCTGCGCCTTCTCCCTGTTGGTTATCGTTGCGCTCCCGGCGGGAGTCAGCCTCCGTCAAAGCAAATGCCATGCCAACGCGCGCAGCCTCTCGCGGGCACGCTTGCGACGTCACCAGGTGGTGTTGGGAGTGTTTGGGGTGTCCCAGGGAGCGGACACCCGTGCCGCGGGCTTCGATCCTCCATGCGGGGCGGTGCCGAGGCGTGGCGCGTCGCTTTGCTGACGGACCGCGGGTTGCGGCAGTCTCGACGGTGTGAGGTGGTGCCCGAGGTCGGAGTCGAACCGACACGCTTTTAAGGGCGGCGGATTTTGAGTCCGCTGCGTCTACCAATTCCGCCACTCGGGCAACGAGGGGCACAACCAATCTTAGCCGAAGCTCCGGGCCGCCGCTGTGGGTGGTGAGGGCCCCGGGGGGCGGGGGAGTATAAAGGGGAGTGAGCTGCGAGGATATGGGGGAGCGTTCGGCCGTGTAACATTCGTGGGTGCGACGCCAGGACTTCTCATACGACCTTCCCGAAGAGCTCATCGCCCAGGTTCCGTTGAGCGAGCGTTCGGCGAGCCGCCTGCTGGTGCTGGACGGGGTCACGGGAGCGCTCGCCGACCGGATGATGGGCGATTTACCTGCTTATCTGCGGGCGGGCGATCTGCTGGTGTTCAACGATACCCGGGTGGTCGCGGCGCGCGTGGCCGGAAAGAAGTCCTCGGGCGGGCGGGTCGAGATTTTCCTGGAGCGGGTCGAAGGGCGCAGCGCTGGGGCCGTTGCTACGGGCGAAGCGCTGGTGCAGCTGCGGGCGAGTAAGCCGATTCGAGCGGGCCTGGAGGTCGCTACCGCGGGCGGAGTGGTACGGGTTCTGGGTCGGGAAGACGACTTGTGGCGCATCGAAGTCCCGGGCGATGCCCTGGAGTTTTTCGAGGCGTGGGGCGAAGTGCCTCTGCCGCCGTACATCCAGCGCACTGCCGATGCTGCCGACCGCGAGCGCTACCAGAGCATTTTTGCACGCGAGAAGGGAGCAGTGGCCGCTCCTACGGCGAGTCTGCATTTTGATGCGCCGTTGGTGGCGAGGTTGGACCAGCTTGGAGTGGCCCGTGCGTTCGTTACGCTGCACGTCGGCGCCGGGACTTTCCAGCCGCTGCGAACCGACGATCTCAATGAACATAAGATGCACTCCGAGCGCGTTTCTGTGAGCACGGCAACCTGGGACGCAATACAACGGACGCGAGACGCAGGTGGTCGAGTCGTTGCGGTCGGTACCACGGTGGTGAGGGCATTGGAGTCGGCAGCGTTACAAGGCGTCATTCCCTGGTCAGGTGAAACTCGCCTCTTCATCCGGCCGGGCTTCCAATTCCAGGTGGTCGATGCGATGGTGACAAACTTCCATCTGCCCGAATCGACCTTACTCATGCTCGTGAGTGCTTTTGCAGGTCGTGAGCACGTGCTCGCGGCTTATGAGCACGCCGTTCGCGAGAGATATCGTTTTTTCAGCTATGGGGACGCGATGTTGGTGATGCCGACGAGAGGTTCGCTTTGAGACCGTCATTTGAGCTTCTTTCTACGGATGGAGCTGCTCGTCGGGGGCGTCTCACGCTCGCGCACGGCGTCGTCGAAACGCCGGCGTTCATGCCTGTCGGAACCTACGGGACCGTGAAGGCAATGACGCCGGAGGAGTTGGAGGGGCTTGGCGCCCATATCGTCCTCGGCAACACGTTCCATCTCATGTTGCGACCCGGCGCGGAGATCGTCGCTCTGCACGGGGGGCTGCACGGATTCATGCACTGGCCGCGGCCCATCCTGACGGACTCCGGCGGTTTCCAGGTCTTCAGCCTGAAGAGCTTGCGCAAGATCACGGAGGAGGGGGTGCGCTTCCGGTCGCCGATCGACGGCTCCGAGGTGCGGTTGCGGCCGGAGGATTCGATGGACGTGCAGCTGAAGCTGCGCTCGGACATCGCTATGGCGTTGGATGACTGCACGCCCTATCCCGCGACCGAGGCCGAGGCTCGCGAGTCCATGGAACGCTCCATGCGCTGGGCTGCGCGCAGCCACTCTCATTACTATCGCGGTGACCACCCGTCCCCCGGAGGCCTGTTCGGGATCGTGCAAGGCGGCATGCACACGGCCCTTCGGCTGGCCTCACTCGAGGCCCTGACCCGGCTCGACTTCCCGGGCCTGGCGGTGGGGGGGCTGGCGGTGGGTGAGCCAGAGGAGGAACGGCTGCGGATCCTGGAGGAGGTGCTCCCCGCCATGCCGGCCGACCGGCCCCGTTATCTGATGGGTGTCGGCCGGCCCGAGGACATCGTGGCGGCGGTGTTGCGGGGGATCGATATGTTCGATTGCGTCATGCCGACCCGGCACGCCCGTAACGGCCACCTGTTCACGGCCACGGGCGTGATCAACATCCGTAACAGCGCCCACCAGGCCGATCTGGGCCCCATCGATCCCGAGTGCGGCTGCTATACCTGCCGGAACTACAGCCGCTCGTACCTGCGCCACCTCGACCGCTGCAACGAGATCCTCGGCTCCCGCCTCAATACGATCCACAACCTGCACTTCTACCTGGAGCTGATGCGGACCCTGCGCCGGGCCATCGAGGAGGGCCGGCTGGCAAGCTGGGCGGCGGGGTATCTCGCGGCGCGGGCCATGGCATAATGCCGCCCCTTTGGCGCCGGGGGTCCGGCGAGCTTGCCTACAAGGTGCTGCATGAACGGTCTGATCTCAGACGCCTACGCCCAGGCCGCCCCGGCCGGGCCGGGGGGGCAGTTTGCCCCCATCCTGATGATGGTGGTGTTCGTCGTCATATTTTACTTCCTGCTGATCCGCCCGCAGCAGAAGAAGGCCAAGGAGCACCAGGCGCTGCTCGCCAAGCTCGCGGCCGGCGATGAGGTCGTGACCACCGGCGGCATTCTCGGCAAGGTCACGGAGGTGGGTGATTCCTTCATCACCCTGGAGATCGCCGACGGCGTGCGCGTGAAAGTGCAGAAGTTCCAGGTTGGCTCGCTCATGCCCAAGGGCACGGTCAAAAGCGCCTGAGCCATGCTCGAATACGCACGCTGGAAGTACATCCTCGTGGCAGTGGTCCTGGTGTTGGGGCTATTGCTCGCGTCGCCGAATTTCTTCGGCACCGACCCGGCGCTGCAGGTTGCGCGCAAGGACCACACCGACATGGGCACGGATGCTCAAAAGGAAGTGGAAGGGTTCCTCAAGGACAGGAAGGTCCCGTTCGAGCGCAGCTACATCGACAAGGGCCGGTTGATGGTGCGGTTCGGCGGCGTGGCCGACCAGCTCGCGGCACGCGATGCCGTGAACGACCACTATGCAAACACTTATATAACGGCTCTCTCCCTCGCTCCCCGGACGCCTGAGTTCCTGCGCGCCGTGGGTCTGCGCCCGATGCCTCTGGGTCTGGACCTCCGTGGCGGCTTGTATCTGCTGTACCAGGTCGACGTAAACAGCTCCGTAGCCCAGGCGGTGGAAGGCTACGCACAGGATGCGCGGCACGCGCTGGCCGCCGCCAATATTCCGTTCAAGGACGTTACGACCGTCGCCGTCGATAGCCCCCGTCCCAACGCGATACGTGTCATTCTTTCGCCCGAGGCGGACGTTTCGGCCGCCCGCACCGCTCTCAATAAGCCGTTGGAAGGACTGACGATCTCGACGGAGAGCCTTTCCAGCGGCTCGGCTATTCAAGCCGTAATGACGAACGCGCAGGTCAAGGAGCGGCAGGACTACGCCATCCAGCAGAACATCACCACGTTGCGCAACCGCGTCAACGAGCTGGGTGTGTCCGAGCCCATCGTGCAGCGGCAAGGTATCGATCGCATCAACGTGCAGCTGCCGGGCGTACAGAATTCCGCGGAGATCAAGAATCTGCTCGGCCGAGTGGCGACCCTCGAGTTCCGTCTCGAAGACATGCAGAACAGCCCGTACGAGGCCATCCAGCGCGGCCACGCCCCGCTGGGCTCGAAGCTCTATACGAATACCCGGTTCGGGCGTCCCGTGCTGCTGAAGCGCGAGATCATCGCGACGGGCGACCAGCTCACGAATGCCACCGTGGGTCAGTCGCCGACGGAGGGTGTTGCCGTGAACGTGCGTCTGGACGCGCGCGCCGGTGAGGCCATGCTGAAGACGACGAAGGCCAACCTGAACAAGCGGATGGCGGTCGTTCTCATCGAGAAGAATCGCGTGACCAACGACGTAGACGGGAAGAAGGTGACCCGTGACGTTACCACCGAGACCGTAATCAACGACGCCACCATCCGCGGCGTGTTCGGCAACAGCTTCGAGATCACCGGGCTGACTGCCGGCGAGGCTCGTGACCTCGCACTGCTGCTGCGCTCCGGCTCCCTGGCTACCGCAATCTACGTCGTGGAAGAGCGCGTCGTAGGCCCGAGCGTCGGGAGCGAGAACATCAAGAAAGGCATTACGGCCCTGATCCTTGGAATGGCCGGCGTGTTCATCTTCATGGCCGTGTACTACAAGGTTTTCGGCATCGTCGCGGATCTGGTGCTGTTGGCGAACGTGGTGTTGCTCACCGCGTTGCTTTCTTGGATGGGAGCATCGCTGTCGCTGCCGGGCATCGCCGGCATCATCCTGACGGTCGGCATGGCCGTTGACGCGAACGTGCTGATTTACGAGCGTATTCGCGAAGAGCTGCGCAAGGGCGTGTCGCCTCAGGCGGCGATCCGCGCCGGCTTCGAGAAGGCGTTCTCGGCCATCGCGGACTCCAACATCACGACGTTGATCGCCGGCGTGGTTCTCTGGATCTTCGGCGCCGGCGCCATCCGCGGGTTCGCCGTAGTGCTGACGCTCGGCATCGCGACCTCGATGTTCACTTCCCTGATGGGCAGCCGAGCCCTCATTACGCTCATGTACGGCGGCCGGCGCAAGCTTGCCAAGCTGTCGATCTGAGGACCGCCCGCGTGGAATTTTTCAGTCACCAGACCAACTACCCTTTCATGGCCACCCGCAAGGTGTGGTACACGCTGTCCGCCATCCTGATGATCGGCTCGATTGCGCTGTTCTTCATCCGCGGCCTGGACCTTGGGATCGACTTCACCGGTGGTGTGAGCGCGCAAGCTACGTTCACGCGCGCGGTGAATGTAGACGACGTACGGAGCAAGTTGACTGCGCAGGGCTTTCGCGAGCCGCAGGTGCAGAGCTTCGGCTCTTCGCGTGACCTGGTGGTCCGATTGCCGCCCGATCCCTCCGAGACGTCGGCTACGATTCGCACGAAGATCGAGGATGCCGTAAAGGCTGTCGATCCCGGCGCGAGCGTCACTCAGCTCGATGTCGTAGGTCCCCAGGTGGGTAACGAGCTGAAGACGAGCGCGATCTGGGCGCTCAGCGCCACGCTGATCCTCATCTTCCTCTACATCATGTTCCGCTTTCACACCGGACGTCTGTCGTTCGGCGCCATTCTCGCGGTGCTGCACGATCCGATTCTGGTGATCGGCTGGTTCGCCCTGAGCCAGACGCAGTTCGACCTGACCGTGGTTGCGGCTATCCTGGCCGTGATCGGCTACTCGCTCAACGATACGGTCGTGGTGTTCGATCGGATTCGTGAGCGCTTCGAGTCTAATCGGCGGCTGCCGCCGGCGACCGTGCTCGACCAGTCCATCAACCAGACGCTGTCCCGTACGATCATGACGAAGGTGGTCACCTCCATCGTCGTCGTGGCGCTGTTGTTCCTGGGCGGTCCGGTGCTCAAGGGCTTCTCCGAGGCCCTGATGATCGGCATCATCGCCGGCACCTACTCATCGATCTACATCTCGAGCGCCATCGCTCTCGATTGCGGACTGACGGCGGAGCACGTGTTCCCTTCGGCGCGCAAAGCGGCGGCTGACGAGCTCCCCTGATGCGGGTCCTGCACGGGAGCCTGCGGCGATCATTGGCCGGACGGGCTCCTGATTGCCCGGGCTCTGCGCCTGCTCATCGTCGCCCCAGTGCTTGCTCGCGCGCGCGCCCCCGTGCGACGCACGCGTCGCACCCTGGCAGAGCTCCCGGATAGCGCGATGCTCGCCCTGCTCGCCGACCCACAGGCCTGGTTGGCGTTCGTCACGCTGTCGTTGCTCGAGATCGTGCTCGGCATCGACAACATCATCTTCATCTCGATATTGGTCGGGCGCCTGCCGGCGGCGCGCCAGGAAACGGCGCGCGTCACCGGGCTCGCGCTCGCGATGCTGACACGCATCGCGTTGTTGTTCTCGATCGTGTGGCTGACGGGCCTGGTGCGGCCGCTGTTCACCTTTCACGGCCAGGAGGTGTCGGGTCGTGATCTCATTCTCCTCGGCGGCGGCCTGTTCCTACTCGCGAAGAGCGTTCTCGAGATCCATCACACGCTGGAAGGCGCGTCGCGGCCGGCGGCGCGCGCTCATCGCCTCCACGCGAATTTCACCATGACCGTGCTCCAGATCGGCGCCATCGATATCGTGTTCTCGCTCGACTCCGTGTTCACGGCGGTCGGCCTCGCCAAGGACCTGGCGATCATGGTGGCCGCCATCGTCGCCTCCATCGCGGTGATGATGTGGGTCTCCCGTTCCCTCAGCGGGTTCATCGAGCGCTATCCGACCATCAAGATGCTGGCGCTGGCCTTCCTGATTCTCATCGGCGCCGCCCTCGTGGCCGAGGGTATGCACTTCGACATTCCCAAGGGTTATCTCTACTTCGCGATGGCTTTCGCGGTTGTCGTGGAGCTGATCAACATCCGCCTGCGCCGTAAGATCGACGTCCGTAAACCCCCGGACGAGAGCGAAGGCGGGTAGTTGATGGACAACGAGGTCATGTCCGCGCGCAAGCGCCGCGCCGAAGCGCCGTCCGGCGCCCCCTGACACGGTAGCCAGCAAAAACCACGCTTTTTGCTGGCGGCCGACATGTAGGGTCTCGCTCAAAGCGCCTCCAGGCGACTTTGAGCCCATAGACTATCGAGTCGTCGTTGCTGGTGCCGCTGACTTTTCGGATCCGTTCATCGCCGCGCGCACGCGGCTGTGCTTGCGGCCGTAGGCCACATAGACGATCGCGCCCAGCGCGGTCCAGACGACGAGGCGCACCCAGGTCGCGACTCCCAACGAGATCATCATGGCGGAGCAAATCAGGGCTCCGAGAATGCACGTGATATTCGCTGCCGGCGCGCGGAAAGGCCGGGGCAGATCGGGCCGTGTCCGCCGCAGGATCAGCACGCCGATGCACACCGTCACGAACGCCATGAGCGTGCCGATCGAGACCAGCTCGCCGAGAATCTTGACCGGAAAGAGACCCCCGATGACCGCCGCGCAGGTGCCTGTGAGCGCCGTGCCGGTGGAGGGCGTCTTGAATTTCGGGTGGACTCGGGAGAACCACGGTGGCAACAGGCCGTCGCGGGCCATCGCGAAGAAAATACGTGCTTGCGCGAGGGTCATCACGAGCATGACCGAGGTCATGCCGGCAATGGCGCCCAGCTTCACGGGCAACCCCAGCCAACGCAGCGCCGGGTACTTGTCCAACGCGAGCGCGACAGGGGCGGCGACGTCGAGCTCCTTGTAGCTCACCATGCCCGTCAGCACCCCCGCGACGATGACGTAGAGCAGTGTGCAGATGACGAGGCTCGCCAGAATGCCGATCGGCATGTCGCGCTGCGGATTGCGTGTTTCCTGTGCCGCGGTCGAAATCGCGTCGAAGCCGATGTAGGCGAAGAAAATCACCCCGGAGGCGGCCATCACGCCGCTCCAGCCGAAGCGGCCGAACTCGCCGGTGTTGGGTGGCACGAACGGGTGCCAGTTCGCCGGGTTGATGTAGCTCACCCCGAGCAGAATGAACAACACGACAATCGTCACCTTGATCACGACGATGACGGAATTGAACGTGGCCGACTGTTTGATGCCGATGTAGCAGATGGTGGCGATGGCGGCGACGATGCCCATGGCCGGCAGGTTGATGAGGGCTCCGGTCGTCATGATGTCGAGCGGTCCGCCGGGTCCCTGGTCCAGGGGGGCGTGGGTCAGGGCGTCGGGCAGGTGGATGTTGAATTGCTCGAGCAGGCTGAGTACGTAACCCGACCATCCCGTCGAGACGGTCGCGACCGCGAAAAGGTACTCGAGGATGAGATTCCAGCCGATGAACCACGCGACGCCTTCGCCGAGCGTGGCGTAGGAATAGGAGTAGGCGCTTCCCGATACGGGGATCATGGCGGCGAACTCGGCGTAGCACAGGCCGGCCAATGTGCAGCCGAGGCCGGCGACGATGAATGAAAGCGCGAGCGCCGGGCCGGCGTGATTCGCCGCCGCCGTTCCCGTGAGCACGAATATGCCGGTGCCGATGATGCCGCCGATTCCCAGTAACGTCAGCGCCGTGGCCGAGAGGGCGCGGTTCAGCTGGTTGCCGGACGACTCCTGCGCGTGGAGCTCCGCAATGGACTTGGTCGCGAAAAGCTGCTTCGGCATATCACCCCCGGAATTTGCGCGGACTGTACACAAGGGATTGCCCTAAAGCGAGCAACAGCTTTGCGCAAAGCCCGGGGGCGCGCAGAACGAGGGCCCGCAAAGCAGAGGGTGTTGAAAATCCCTTTTTAGAGACCGCGCAGCGCTTCCGGCACGAAGGGGGCGAAGCCTTCGAGCAGGGCGGCGTACACCTTCGGCGTGCCGGCGAGCACGTGGCCTTCCTGC
>DASZVD010000242.1:0-1660 GCA_035547375.1 Steroidobacteraceae bacterium | reverse complement strand
GCGGGGAGGCTGATTGAATGTGTGCTGGATCCGAACGAAGTAGCGAGTTGCGGATCGAAGTACAGTTGCTTCGAACTGGTCGAGGCGGCAGCAGGAGCACCACCAGGCCCGCCGGCAGGATCACCAGCGGGATCAGCAGGTGCGCCAGCAGAGTCATCAGCCTCGTCGTCAGCAGCAGGCGGGGCGACGCCATAAACGACAAAGGCCGGAACTTTCGTCCCAGCCTTCGCGGCGGCCCCATTGCGGAGACCTCGTGGGCTATGCCCAGCGCACATTATCAGGATGTCGGGAGCGCCGCGCAAGGGGTGGGGTGGCCGCGTGCAGTACGTCTCACGGCGGGGATTCTGTCATGGCCGCCGGGGTGGCCATGATACCGCTGAAAGCGCGTGTATCCCATTGATCTTATTGGCAGCCCACCCATACTATGTGAGGCGCCTTGCAGCGCCGACTGTTCTGCCGGTCGTGGCGACCGGCGGAGCGTAGCCGGCGCGAAAGACGCGCCGGGGAAGAGCTCGGAAGGCGCCTGCGGTGCCAACTCCTCCTGTCGGCGATCGCCTCAAGCGCTCCGGCGGAGCACGGCGCCGCTGTTGGTCAGTCCGCCGGTGAGCACGTACGCGTCAAATCCCCGTTCGACGAGGATGTACGCCGCGGCGGAGCTGCGTCGTCCGGTGTCGCAATAGACGACGTACGGGATGTTCCGGTCGAGGGCCGACAGCTTCAGGCGAATGAAATACAGCGGGATGTTGAGAGAGCCGTCGATCGAGAGGTTCTGGTGCTCGCTCGGCAGCCGCACGTCCAGCCAACGGCCGCCTTTTGCGATGAGCTCGCGCGCCTGGTCGGTGGTCACCCACTGCAGCAACGGCTCGTTCATGAGCTCGCGGAAGTCCTCCTTCTTCAGCCGCATGAGCACGCCGTCGGTCAACATGGTGACCGTGGCATTGCGCTTCGCTTCGGCAATCAGAGCTTCTTCGCCAAACGTATCGCCGACGCCGAGCTCGGCGAGCTTGATGCCGTCGCGGTTCAGCGGTGTCTCGCGCGTAACGATGCACTTACCGCTGACGATGATGTAGAAGAAATCGCCTTCGTCACCCTGTTTGATGACGACCTCGCCCGCGCGGCAGGGGAAGCGCTGCAGGCGCATGAAAATCGCCTGGATGTTGGCCGGCGGAATGCGATGGAACGCCTTCGTCTGCAACAACGTCGTCATCCAATCATCGCCGCCGGTGCCCTCGAGTTGGGACTGCAGCTCCGCCACCTCATAGGTGCCCGTCTGGTCCCAGGTGATCATGACGTCGAGCAGGTCGCTGTCGATCGAGAGATAGCTCACCTCATCGACGGCGCGGGCGGTCACGCGGCGCGGCAGTTGGGGATACAGGGGCGTGCGCGCCTCACGCGTGCCGCCGCGAAGCATGGCGACGGTGCGGCCGCCTTCGCTGATCTCGAGCATGCCGCTGACGAGCCAGATGGTGCGCTTGTCGGTATCGCCTTCCTTGAAGAGCGGGCGACCGGCCGTGGTTTTACGGATTGTGACTTTCTTTGCGAGCGCGGCAAGGTTGTCGCGCTTCAATCCATCGAGGGGCGCGAGAGTCTTGAGTAATTGAACGCTGGCTTCGCGTTCTTCAGCCATGTCGACGGGCCTGTTGTGATGAAATGCGGTGTT
>DASZVD010000241.1:0-2894 GCA_035547375.1 Steroidobacteraceae bacterium | reverse complement strand
GCGCTTGCGCGAGCGGCGCTCGCTCACACTCCGGTGTGGTCCCTCCCGGGCCCACCCGTGCGCCGCATGGGCGCACCCCGCTGAATGTGGCGGCGCTGCGCGCCGGCTAGAGGGTCGATGCCCCAAACCGTCCTCGCCTTCGACTTCGGACACAAGCGTATCGGCATCGCTGCCGGAGACACGCTCACGGCGACTGCCGCGCCGCGTCCCGCGGCAGCGGTCCGTCAGCAAGGGCCCGACTGGGACGCCATCGCGCGCGAAGTAAAGATGTTGGGCCCGGGGCTGCTGGTGGTCGGCGCGCCTTATAATGCGGATGGCAGCCCAGGGGCACTCGCACCGGCTGCACGCCGGTTCGCGGCCGAGCTCGAACGCCGGTTCGGTCTTCCAGTGAGCATGGTCGATGAGCGCTGGTCGTCTCTCGAGGCGACCGCGGCGCTCAAGGCGCAACGCTCGAGCGGCGAGCGCAAGCGCCGCGTCACGAAGGAAGACATCGATAGCGCGGCGGCGGCGGTGATTCTCGAGCGATGGCTCACGGGGTGAGTCGCAAAGCGACTTACGCCGGCCAGGGACGGCCGGCCGGGTTGCGGCTCCAGGGACGGTACCATGAGCAGGTTCGCGCGGATGGTGGCAAAGCAACATTTCGATGCGGGAGAGAATGATGACGGGTAGCGGAACGGGACAACATCGTGCGGACGGAACGCTGCGCCACCTGTTGACCCTGGAATCCTTGCCGCGCTCGGACATCGAGCGCCTGCTGGACCGGGCACAAGGCTTCGTACGGCCCCTGGGGGCGAAGCCACCCACGAGTACCGCGCTCGCGGGTGTGACGGTCGCCAACCTGTTCACGGAGCCCTCGACGCGGACCCGGGTCTCATTCGAGCTCGCCGCAAAGCGGCTGGGCGCCGATGTGGTCAACCTCGAGGTGCAACTTTCGTCCCGCGTAAAGGGCGAGAGCATGCTGGACACCGTCTTCACTCTGCAGTCTCTCCACGTCGACGTGATGGTCATTCGCGACCCGGAGGCTGGGGTACCCGAGCTGGTGGCCGCGAACGTAGCGCCACATGTGAGTGTTCTGTCCGCGGGTGAAGCGCACGTCTCGCACCCCACGCAGGGCCTGCTGGACGCCTTGACCATCCGTCAGCGCAAGAAGTCTTTTGATCGCCTGAGCATCGCCATCGTGGGCGACATCAAGCACTCGCGCGTGGCTCGCTCGGGCTACCACGTGTTCAAGTCGTTGGGCGTCCCGGACCTGCGCATCGTTGCACCGGAAGCCCTCATGCCCCCGGCCAATGAATTTGCCGGCTGCACTCGCCACACAACCCTCGAGTCAGGACTCAAGGGTGTGGACGTCGTCATGATGTTGCGCATCCAGAAAGAGCGCATGGGTCAGGCGGACCTTCCCGACGCGGATCGTTACTTCGCCATATACGGGTTGACGCCCGAGCGCCTCGAGCTGGCGCGACCGGACGCCATCGTCATGCACCCGCAGCCGATGAACCGCGGCATTGAGATCGCCTCGGACGTGGCCGACGGTAAGCAGTCCGTCATTCGTGATCAGGTGCGTAATGGTGTAGCCGTCCGCATGGCCGTCCTTGCGGATGTCATCGGGTCGCGGGGTGACTAGGAGCCTGTCTGACTACTGATGCGCCTGCTGCGGCCGCCCCACATCGAGCTGCTTTCTGCGATCCTTTCGCTTACATAGGCCCCACTATGCGCGCGAAACGATCGCAGAAAGCAGCTCGATCTGGGTCGCCCTCGCGACGGCGATCAGTAGTCAGACAGGCTCCCGATCCCTTCGTCCTGCATCCGACCCGACCGCGTCCGCTGTTGCTCGGAGAGGGCGCGGGTATCGGTCCGACGATCGCGCTGGCCGAGCGACTTCGCGAGCCGGCGTGGAAGCCCCTCGTCCTCCTGGGGTCGGACGATCCCTTTCCCTTCCGAGCACGGCCCTCGGACGTTATCGTCGCAGGCATCCCGACCCCGACCATCGCGTGCATGCCCCTGCTCGAGGAATGGGGCATCCCCAGCCGCTTGGCCAGCACGTCGGACCTTCCAGGCTGTTTCGAGGGCCGTGTTACAGAGCTTGCCGCAACCTGGTTGGGCTCCCTGGGCCCGACACAGCTTGCCGAGGTCGAAATCTTCTCGTGCGGACCGGCTCAACTGAGCGAGGCGGCCGGGGACCTCGCGCGCCGGTATGCCTTACCATGGCAATCCTGGGACGGCGTCAGCCCAATCGGGTCGACAAGCGAAGCGACAGACCCTATGGGAGCCGGCCCGGCTCCTAACCGAAATTGATCTTCGCCTCGAGGTTGGCACGCGAATCCGCGTGAACCAGCGCCTCCTCGAGCGTGACCCGATTCTGCTTGTACAGCTCGCGCAGGGCGTTGTCGAAGCTCTGAATACCCCGTTCGCCGCTGGCGGCGATCGCTTCCTTGATGCCGACCACATCGCCTTTCTTGACCAGTTCCTGGATGTGCGGCGTGTTCAACATGACCTCCACGGCCGCACAGCGCCTGCCGTCGCGCCCCATGACGAGACGCTGGGCGAGGATGGCCCGCAGGTACTGCGACAGGTCGAGGAAGATCTGGGCGTGCTGCTCGCGCGGGAACATGTTGATGATGCGATCGAGGGACTCGGCGCTGTTGTTGGCGTGCATGGTCGCCAGGACGAGGTGTCCCGTGCCGGCGAGATGAATCGCCGCCTCCATGCTCTCGCGGTCACGGATCTCGCCGATGAGAATGACGTCCGGGGCTGCCCGCACGACTCCGCGTAATGCGCGAGCGTACGATTTCGTATCGAGCCCGACCTCCCGCTGATTCACGATCGAACGCTTGTTCGTGTGGAGGAACTCGATCGGATCCTCGATGGTCACGATGTGATCAGACGCGTTCTCG
>DASZVD010000240.1:0-3083 GCA_035547375.1 Steroidobacteraceae bacterium | reverse complement strand
CACCATGGGAACAAGTTGTCGGAGGACGACCAGTGGCGGAAGTTGGAGCGGGTCGTGCAGGTGGCGGACGAGGTGTGGGGGTCGCGCTGACACGTATAGCGCGTCCGCGGCCCCGGGCGGCGCTCCGAGTGTGGGGTCAGTCGGCGGTGCCCAGTCCCCAGCCGCCGTCGATGATGATTTCCTGTCCGGTCACGTAGCCCGAGCCGGGCGAGGCGAGAAACAGCGCCAGGCCTTCGAGGTCCTCTGGAAATCCCACGCGGTGCATGGGGATCGCCTTGCCGACCGTCTTTTGTTTCTCGAGGTCGTGCGCGTGGCCGCCGCCGATGTTGGTGACGATGAAGCCGGGAGCGATGGCGTTCACGGTGATGTTGTAAGCAGCCAGCTCCAGCGCGGCGCTGCGCATGAAGTGGGCGGCGCCGGCTTTGGCGGCCATGTAGGCGGAGCCGATGGCCGGCTCGACGTGGGTGGCCGCCATCGACGTCGTGATGATGATCCGGCCGGACTTGCGCGGCTTCATGTGGCGCGCGGCGGCGCGGGTGGTGGCGAAGACGCCGTTCAGATTGATGTCGATGACACGGTTCCAGCGCTCGTCGGTGTAGTTTTCGAGCGCGCCTTCCGTAACGCGCTGCCGCTGCGAGGCGACCCAGGATCCGACGAAGCCGACTCCCGAGTCGACCCCGGCGTTCGCGCAGACGACGTCCAGGCGGCCATATTCCTGCGCCGCCGCGTCGATGGCGGCATCGAGTGCTTTGTGGTCGGTGACGTCGAGCATCTTGCCGCGCACGTCGAGGCCCGCCGCCCGCAACCGCTTCGTTTCGCTTTCGATGCGTTGCGGGTGCACGTCCAGCATCGTCACTCGCGCGCCGTTACCCGCCAGTGCTTCCGTGAACGCCAGTCCGATGCCGCTCGCACCTCCCGTGACGACCGCACCGTAGCCAGCGACATTGAACAGCTCAGCGATCTTCTTCATCGACGTGTTCCCCTTAGTTGACGGTTTCGGCGCTGTACCGGGCCAGCAGCCCGGTCTGCACGCTGTAACGGAATACCCGTGCGAAGAGCCATGCGGCGAGCAGAAGCTGCACGATCGCAAGTCCCGCGCCCAGCAGCAGGCTCGCAGGCGAGAACGCTTCGCCCTTCACGAGGGCGCGCATCCCTTCGAATACGTACGACGGCGGCAACACGTGTCCCACCGCCTGCATCCACGCCGGCAGCGTCCCGATCGGGTAGTACACCCCGACGAAAGGCGACAGCATGGCCGGCAGCGGCCAGACCAGCCACTCCGAGGCGGGCCCCAGGCGCAGCACCATGGCGCTGGCGGCCACACCGAGCGCGACGCCAAAGAGGAACAACACCACCACGAAGGGGAACAGCATCGCGCCGAGCGAGATGAACGATAACCCGAATACCAACGTCGCCAGGACGAGCATCACGACGAGACCGGCGATGCTCGTCACGATGCTCGTCAGGATGAGGCCGGTCACGTACTCCGCGATCGACAGCGGCGTGGCGAACAGGTTCAGAAAGTTGCGGGACCAGATATCCTCGAAAAAAGCCGTGGTCACGCCTTGCATGATGCGGGTGAAGAAGTCCCAGAAAAGGACCGCACCCAACAGGCTCGGCACGAAGTTGACCTCGCCGCCGGCCACGGAGTTCAGGTAGCGGCTGAGGAAGCCCCAGACCACGATGTCGATGCCCACCCAGGCGAACGTCGGCAGGATGCGGACCGGGCTGCTGCGGAACAGATAGAGTTGCCGCAGGAGGATTCCCGCGACCGGACGCAGCCTCACGGACGCTCCTCGCCCGGGAGCAGCGGCTCGCGCGCCAGCCGGATGAACAGCTCCTCGAGCGACCGGGCGCCGTGCTCGCCCGGCAAGGTGCGAGGATCGCCCGCGAGGAGGATCCTGCCGCGCGACAGGAACAAGACCCGGTCGCACACTTCCTCGACTTCGTACATGTTGTGCGAGGTCCAGAGGATCCCGCAGCCCGCATCGCGCGCCAGTCCGCGGATCTGTTGGCGCACGATCTGTGCCGCCGAGGGATCGAGCGATGCCGTCGGCTCATCCAACAACAGCAGTTGCGGACGGTTGAGCAACGCCTTCGCCAGCGCGACCCGCGTCTGCTCGCCCGACGACAACAGGCCGCAGCGGGTGTCGCGCAGGTGGCGCAGGTCGAACTTCTCGATCAGGGTCTCGAGGCGGGCCGCGAGATCGTCGATGCCGTAAATGAGCCCGAAGAAGCGCAGGTTCTGTGCAACCGTCAGGTTGCCCGGCAGCGTGGCGTACACGGCGGCGAAGTTCGTGTGCGCCAGCGCCTGCGAGCGGTGTTTGGCGATGTCGATGCCGGCGATGCTGATGCGGCCGGAGGTGGGTGCGAGCACGCCCAGAATCATATTGATGATGGTGGTCTTGCCGGCGCCGTTGGGGCCGAGGAGCCCGACGATTTCGTTGCGGCGGACGGCAAAGGAAACCTGCTCCACCGCGACCACGTGCGGGTAGCTCTTGCACAGATCCGCGACGCCGAGGACCGCTGTTGCGCGCTCTTGTGCGGCGCTCGGAGCACTCGGAGGTCGTTGCAGGGCTGCGGGCATCCGCACACCTTAGCATGCCGCGGCGGGCGATCCGTGGAGCCGCGAGTGCGCTCGACCTGCTCGCGTGTTGCAAGCAACCGTTGCAGCAATCGGACTGTCGTGCGACGAAATTACACAGAAAAGCGCAGGGCGGTGAGCCGCATCGCGGCCGGACTCTGCTAAAGTCCGCGCGTAACGGGCTCACTGTTACCGATTGTGGTCTTGCGTTGACTCGCGGCACCCGGACGCCATAGCGGTTGCGCCCCCGTTTAACGGGCTTTCAAGCATGCCATCCAGCGATCGCACCCGTGCCCCCTGGGCGCGCAACCCCCTGTTTTGCGTAGCGATTTCAGCTGCGCTCGGCGGCTGCGCCGTGGGCCCCGATTTCCATTCGCCGCCGGCTCCGGCGACCGCTCGCTACACGCAGGGCACGCCGCCCGAGACTACGGTCGCGGCTCCCGGCCTGGGCGGGGCTGCCCAAACATTCGTGACCGATCGCGACATCCCCGCCGACTGG
>DASZVD010000239.1:0-4559 GCA_035547375.1 Steroidobacteraceae bacterium | reverse complement strand
CGGCGCGTTGATTCGCGTGAGTGTGATGATGGCGGCGGCCTGCTCGCCGTCCCTGGAGCCGCGCTTGCACCAGGCGCTGCTGGGCTTCGTGAACCCGATCGGGCTGGCGTTTCAGATTCAGGACGATCTGCTCGACGTGCTGGGCGATGTGTCCACGCTCGGCAAGGCTACGGGCGCTGACAGCGAGCGCGGCAAGCCGACTCACCCGGCCGTCATCGGCATCCAGGCCTCGCAGGAGCGGGTGCGCCTCCTGCACGAGCAGGCGCTCGGCTCACTCGCGCCCTTCGGGATGCGCGCGGAGTTGTTGCGCTCGTTGGCCGATTGGCTGCTCGCACGGCGTTACTGACAGGCTCGGGCGGGAGGCAAGCCCGCACCCGCTGCCGTCAGCTCGACAGTCCCGGTCACCCGGGGTCGCCCGGACCAACCTGGAACTTATCCTCAGAATTGCATGGTAAAGTGCGCAGCGGCGGCCGGCGGCCCTCCCTGTCTTGCAGGCGCAACAGAGGCGCCGGGGTGGCCCCGGGGCCGACGTTACCCGAAGGTACTGTGTTTGAGTGGTGTGATTCGTACGATGGCGCGCGACACTGTCCAAATTGCTGCGAGCACGGCCGATGAGGGCTATCAGAATGGAATTCTGCCGCATGTGTCGCGCACTTTCGCACTGACCATCCCGCAGCTGCCGGCGGCTCTGCGGGTGCCGGTGACGAATGCCTACCTGCTGTGTCGAATTGCTGACACCATCGAGGACGAGACGCCGCCGGCGGCCGGTGTCACCCTGGTGTTGCTGCAACGCTTCGTGGCCGTGGCCTGCGGCAAGGAGGATGCGGACCTGTTGGCGCGCGATGTGGCTGCGCAGCTGTCCGAGCGGACCCTGCAGGCCGAGCGCGATCTCATTCTCAACATGAAACGCGTCGTGGGGATCACGGCCGGCTTCGATGACACCCAGCGGATCGCCATTCAACGCTGCGTCGATATCATGTGTCACGGCATGCACGAGTTCCAGCAGACCGCGAGCCTGCGCGGCCTGCCGTGCGCCACCGACCTGGACGACTACTGTTATTACGTCGCCGGGGTCGTGGGCCAGATGCTGACCGAGCTGTTCTGCAGCTATTCCGAGGAGATCCGTCAGCACCGCGGCGCGCTGCACGACCTGGCGGTGTCGTTCGCCCAGGGCCTGCAGATGACCAACATCCTGAAGGATGTGTGGGAGGACCGCGCCCGGGGAGCCTGTTGGCTGCCGCAGGAGGTGTTCACCCGTTACGGCGTCGACCTCGGCCAGCTGACCGCGGCACAGCCGGATCCCCGCTTCGACGCCGGCATGCGCGAGTTGGTCGGGGTGGCTCACGTCCACCTGCGCAACGCGCTGGCCTACACCCTGCTCATCCCGCCGCGCGAGACCGGCATCCGGCGGTTTTGCCTGTGGGCGATCGGGCTCGCGGTGCTCACTTTGCAGCGGATCGCGGCCACGCCGGGCTTCACGAGCGGCGCGCAGGTGAAGGTGTCCCACGCCGCCGTCGGCCTCACCCAGATTTCAACCAACCTCGCCGTGCGCAACGATTGGCTGCTGCGGCGCCTGTTCGATTGGGCGGCCCGCGGGCTGCCCCTGGCTGCGCCCAATGTGGCGCGGCGCACGCCGCGTCCGGCCCTGCACCTGGCGGGTCCGACGACGGCAGAGAAAAACATCGGTGCCCGGCCCGTGCCGCTGGAGCGCCCCGCCCGTCGTTCTGAAGGGAGATCCGGCCTTTGAATCGATATGTCCACGCTCGTGATGCTGTTCTGACCGAAGGGAGTGCTGCACCAGCGCGCTCGATGAAGCTCGATCGCGTGACGGTGCAGACGAGCCTCGATCGCGCCATCCAGGACGCGAGCTCGGCGTTGCGGAACGTGCAGAGCGCCGCCGGGTACTGGCAGTTCGAGTTGGAAGCCGACTGCACGATCCCGTCGGAATACATCATGATGATGCATTACCTCGACGAGATCGACGCGGGACTCGAGGCTCGGATCGCGATCTACCTGCGCGCGCATCAGGCGGACCACGGCGGCTGGCCGCTCTATCACGGTGGCGAGTTCAACATGAGCGCTACCGTCAAGGCGTACTTCGCCTTGAAGCTCGCGGGGGACAGTCCGGATGCGCCTCACATGCGGCGTGCGCGGGAGGCGATTCTGGCGCGTGGCGGTGCTGCCCGCTCCAACGTGTTCACGCGCATTGCGCTGGCACTCTTCGAGCAGGTGCCCTGGCGCGCGGTGCCGTACATCCCCGTCGAGATCATGCTGCTGCCGAAGTGGTTTCCCTTCCATCTCGACAAGGTGGCGTACTGGTCGCGCACGGTGATGGTGCCGCTGTTCATTCTCTGCACGTACAAGCCGCCCGCGAAGAATCCGCGCAAGATCGGGATCCGCGAGCTGTTTACGACGCCTCCCGAGGAGGAGCGGAACTACTTCCAACTGCCGATAAACGGTCATCCCGGGCTGGCGAAGGCGTTCTTCCTGCTCGACCGCTGCGCACGCGTCATCGACCCGTTGATTCCCAAAGCCATGCGGCGTGCGGCGACTCGTTGCGCGGAAACCTGGTTCCTCGAGCGCCTCAATGGCGAGGACGGCCTTGGAGCGATCTTCCCGGCGATGGTGAATGCGCTCGAGGCCATGGTGTTCCTGGGCTACCCCAAGGACAACCCGCAGCGCGTGACGGCCAAGCGAGCGCTCGAGAAACTGGTCGTCGATCACGGCGCGAGCGCGTACTGCCAGCCTTGTGTGTCCCCGGTGTGGGACTCCGCTTTGGCGAGCCTCGCCATGCAGGAAGCGGGCAGCGCGGCGGAAACGGCGAGCGCCGAGCGTGCGCTCGATTGGCTGAAGGCGCGGCAGCTGACCGATCAGCCTGGTGACTGGCAGGTGCGCCGCCCGCAACTGCGCGGCGGAGGCTGGCCCTTTCAGTTCGCGAACGACCATTATCCCGACCTCGACGACACGGCGGTCATCGCCTGGGCGATGCAGCGGGCCGGGAAGCCCGATCACTACGGCGAGTCCTTGACACTCGCGATGGACTGGCTGGTGGGCATGCAGAGCGCCAACGGCGGCTTTGCGGCCTTCGACGTCGACAACACCCATTACAACCTCAACCACATTCCGTTCGCGGATCATGGCGCGTTGCTCGACCCGCCCACGAGCGACGTCACGGCGCGAGTCGTCACGGCCATGGCGGTCACCCAGCGCCCGCAGGACAAGGCTGCGTTGGCCCGCGCCGTCGAGTACCTGCGGAAGGAGCAAACACCGGAAGGAGCCTGGTTCGGGCGTTGGGGCACGAATTACATCTATGGCACCTGGTCGGTCCTGACGGCGTTCGGCCATCTCGGGCTGCGCAACGACGCGGCGGTGCGGCGCGGGGTGGCCTGGCTCACGGGCTGTCAGAATCCCGATGGCGGTTGGGGCGAGAGCAACGACAGCTATGGCTGGGGACGCCGTCCGGGCGAGAGGTCGCCGAGCAACGCTTACCAGACTGCCTGGGCGCTGTTGGGCCTGCTGGCCTCGGGTGAGGTGGAGTCGGCCGCGGTGCGCGCTGGAGTGGAATACCTGATCGGGACGCAGGAAGCGGATGGGCTCTGGAGCCATCCGACCTTCACGGCACCCGGTTTCCCGCGCGTGTTTTATCTGAAGTACCACGGCTACTGTAAGTACTTCCCCCTGTGGGCCCTGGCCGCGTATCGCAACCTCGCTCATTCCGGGGCCGCTCATTGACAGGGAGTGTGGTCGGCGTCGTCTGCGCCCTGGCGGCGGAAGCTCGCCATCTGGGCTCGGGCAAGCGCCGCCTCGATGGCATCACGCTGTTGGCCGATGGAACGTTGCTGTCGGTGAGCGGAATGGGTTGTGCAGCTGCCGCGCGTGCCGCGGAGGCCCTCGTCAGGGAGGGCGCGGCGGGGCTGGTGAGTTGGGGAATGGCGGGCGGGCTCGATCCGCGGCTTGCCGCCGGGACGATCTTTTTGCCCAGTGAAATCATTGCGCCCGGCGGGGCGGCGGTGGCCACGACGCCAGCCTGGCGAGCGGGCCTTGCGGGGGCGCTCGTAACGCATCGCCCGATTGTCACGGGACGCCTGTTGACGAGCTCCAGGTCTGTTGGCTCGCCGGGCGACAAGGCCGCTCTCTTTCACGACACGAGCGCTCTGGCTGTGGACATGGAGAGTCTCGCGGTGGCGGAGGTAGCGCGGAATCACGCTTTACCGTTCATTGCCGTGCGAGTGATCGTTGATAGCGCAGCGGATGCCCTGCCGCAGGCGGTGACGGCAGCAGCGGACAGCGAAGGACACTTGCAGGTGTGGCGGTTGATGGGCGCTCTGGCACGGGCGCCGGGGGATCTCCCCCCACTCATTCGCCTGGCGTTCCGGTACCGGACGGCGAACCGTTCCCTGGCGGCTGTCGCTCGGGTTGGATCGCTCAGCCGCGCCGCCTTCGCTGTCGGGACGGAGCGGGTGCAATGAGATCGCTCGTGACCGGAGCGACGGGATTCGTCGGTGCGGCTGTTGCACGCGCCCTGTTGAGTGACGGTTGGGATGTCCGCGCGTTGGCTC
>DASZVD010000238.1:0-3885 GCA_035547375.1 Steroidobacteraceae bacterium | reverse complement strand
CGTCATGGCGGCGCTGGACAGCTATCTCTTCTACCTGTTCCGCAAAGCCAGGTGGCTGTAAGGATGCGGGATGAGTACGACTCATTCGCCGCCCTCGCCGCGAGCGAGACCGCCGGAACCGACTATGACATCGTGTGCATGATGCGCCACGCCGGCGCACAATGACGTCCCCTTCGCTCCTGCGGTGAAGATCATGGCAACCGAGGCCTGGCCTCAGCTCCCGCTGGAAGAGTGGCGTGACACATACGCCACCGTGCACATGTGGACGCAGATCGTCGGCAAGGTCGTTCTGGCCCGCACTCCGTTGATCAATCACTATTGGAATGTCAGCTTCCGGGTGACATCGCGAGGGCTGACGACCCCTACCCTCACCTGCGGTGACGACCGGACTCTAAACCTGACATTCGACTTCGTCAGCCACGAGCTGGTTGCACGTTGCTCGGACGGAAGAGCTCACAGCATTGCCTTGGCCCCCCGCCCGGTCGCCGCGTTCTACGAAGATACCCGAGAAATGCTGCGTGAGCTCGGCATCGAGGTACGGATCTGGACGACACCGGTCGAGATACCCAACCCGATCCCCTTCGAGCGGGATAACGTCCACGCGTCCTACGACGCACGGTACGTGCAGCGCTTCTGGCAGATTTTATTGCGTGTCTCGCGGGTGCTGGAGGAATTCAGGGCGGGATTCATCGGCAAGTGCAGCCCGGTTCATTTCTTCTGGGGCAGTTTCGATCTCGCCGTCACCCGTTTCTCGGGCCGCCGTGCGCCCGAGCGTCCCGGCGCGGACGCTGTCACGCGTGAAGCCTACTCGCACGAGGTGATCAGTCATGGCTTCTGGCCCGGCGGCGGTGCCGTGCCATCCGCGGCGTTCTATTCCTATACAGCGCCGGAGCCCGCGGGATTGAAGACCGCCGGCGTGCAGCCTGCGGAAGCGTTCTACAGCAAGGATCTCTCTGAATTCATCCTGCCGTATGACGCAGTTCGCGCGACGTCAGACCCCGCAGCGACACTGCGCCGCTTCCTGGAGAGCACATACGATGCCGGCGCCACGCTGGCGGGGTGGGACCGCGCGTCACTCGAGCGAGCGCGGCGCGTCGAGCGATCCTAACGCGCGTACTGCGCGGCGCCGGTAAAGCCACGGACTATTTCGCGCCGACGGGTACCACGTACTTCACGAAATCATCCGCGAGCGTGAAAGTGTCGTACAGGCGCCGAGCGGTCGCGTTATTTTCCCGCGTGTGCCAATACACGTGCGGCCAGCCGTTCTGCCGCGCGAGCGCGACAAGGTCCTCGAGAAGCTTCCGTCCGACGCCGCCACCCCTCACGGACGGGTCGACGAATAAATCCTCCAGGTAGCACACCGGCGCCGCCGCCCACGTGCTCTCATGGAGGATGGAATTCGAGAAGCCCACCACCCGCCCATCCAGCTCAGCCACCCGTCCCATGACCGGATACGCGGGATCGAGAATCCGGCGCCAGGTGTATTGCGTCACCGCCTCCGGCACGCTCGCCTCGTAAAAAGCGTTGTAGCCCGCCCAGAGCTCCCGCCAACGCGTCTCGTCCGCACTACTCGTTGCTCGAACGGTGATCATTGAAACGCTCCCGCGAAGATTTCAGCCGAATGCACGTTGCGGCAATGGCGGTGCCGGACAGCGACCCGCCCGCATCGCCTTCGCTCCAGGGAGTGATTGTGCCCCAGCTACGCGGCCGGAACGAGCCTGAGCAGAGTGATCTCCGAAGGTGCCCCGAACCGGTTCGGCGGCCCCCAGTAGCCCGTCCCGCGGCTGATATAGACCCACAGATGATTCAGCCGGTGCAGGCCGGCCGTGAACGGTTGCTGGAAGCGGACAAAGAGATTCCAGGGCCAGAACTGCCCGCCGTGCGTGTGCCCGGAGAGCTGCAGGTCGAAGCCGGCCGAGGCGGCCGCCGGGGCTGAGCGCGGCTGATGGGCGAGAAGGATCCGCGCTCCGGCATCGGCGGGAGCTCCCGACAGGGCGGCGACCGGATCGCTGCGTTGCTGCGGATTGAAATGATGTGCGCCGTAGTCCGTGACCCCCGCCACCACCACAGGTGCGTCTCCGTGGCGCACGACCACGTGCTCGTTCAACAGCACTCGCAGCCCCAGCTGCCTGAACTGCGCGGTCCAGGCAGGCTCACCCGAGTAATATTCATGATTGCCGGTCACGACGAACGCGCCATGGCGCGCACGCAGTCGCGCGAGAGGCGCGATGTGCCGCTCCAGGTCGTGCACCGAGCCGTCGACGAGATCGCCGGTCAGGGCGATGAGATCGGCGTTCAGGCCATTCACGGCATCCACGATCGCATCGACGTAGCTTCGCTTGATCTGCGGGCCGACGTGGACGTCGCTGATCTGTGCGATGGAAAAGCCGTGCAGCGCCGGCGGCAGATTCGCCAGCGGAACGTCTACGCTCACCACGCGGGCGCGGCGCCGCGCCGCGGCGAAGCCCAGCGAAGTGACCCCGACGGACAGTCCGATCACCAACATTGCGGTGGTGTGCGCAAGGAGGTGTACAGCAGCCGCCGGCAACGCGACAATGGCGGCCAGCAGGACGAGATCGCGCAGCAGGGTAAACACGAACACAGACGAGAACAGGCTCATCGCCAGCAGCCCGGCGATCGCCACCCGATCGGCCACCGCGCGGGACCGCATGGAGCGGGACACCAGCCCCGCCAGCATGAGCCCGCAGGACAGCAGCAAGAGCAGCGCGCCGCCGACCCGCACTCCCGCCCCCGCCGCCAGATCGGGCAGCAACCGCACACCGATGTAGGCGTGCAAAATACCTAATAGCGCAACGGGCGTGAGACGCAAACGCATGACCGATCCGGGAACCGAATGAAACCGACTGAAGGTGCAGTAATCCAATGACCCGCCAGGGCCAGTTCGAATATGGGACCGCCGCATGCGGCTTCAACGCCGTCCTGGCGCTCCTCCCGGCCGCCGGTCCCGGCCACGTCCGATTCCCATCCGATGTCTAGCTCAGTCCCAGCTCAGCCCACCCGCACGCGAGGCCCCGAAGGCGCTGGGTCCGGCACCCAGCCGAGCGCTCCCGCCGGGGGAAACGTCGGCGGCGCAGGGAGCACCGGCGCCGAGCATCCCGATGGGCTGCCGGTCCCCCGCCGCTACTGGGCGGTAGTGGGGATCATCCTGGCCATCGCCATGTCCGTGCTGGACAGCACGATCGTCAACGTCGCCTTGCCGTCAGTGGCACGCGACTTCCGGGTGAGCAACGCGGCGTCCATCTGGGTGATCAACTCCTACCAGGTCGCTATCCTGATTGCGCTGTTGCCGCTTGCGTCTCTCGGAGAGCTCGTCGGTTATCGCCGCGTCTGCCAATGGGGACTCGCGGTATTCACCATCGCGTCCCTGGGCTGCGCCTTGGCGCCCAGCCTCACAACGCTGAGCATTGCACGCGTCGTGCAAGGATTGGGGGCGGCCGGCGTGATGAGTGTGAGCCCGGCCCTGGTGCGCTACACGTATCCCCACCACATGCTCGGTCGTGCGGTCGGAATCAATGCATTCTGCGTGGCCGTCACGGGCGCAATAGGCCCCACCGTCGCATCCGCGATACTGGCCGTCGCGCACTGGCGATGGCTCTTTGCAGTGAACGTGCCCATCGGCATCATCACGATCGCGATCGCCCTCTATGCGTTTCCGGAAAGCGATCGCACTCCGCGAGCCTTGAATGCCGGCAGCGTCGCCCTGCAGGCCGCAACCTTCGCCCTGCTCATCGGCGGCCTGCAGTCGTTCGCGCACGCGGCGGTAACGGTACTGGCCGTCATGGAGATCGCCGGCGGCTGTTTGCTGGGCATCTTGCTCGTGCGCCACGAAATCAATCTCGCGGCACCGCTGCTCCCCTTCGACTT
>DASZVD010000237.1:0-7191 GCA_035547375.1 Steroidobacteraceae bacterium | reverse complement strand
TTCGGGATCGAGTTGCTGCGGGAGACGCGCATTCGATTCGAGCATCGTCGTCCGGTGGGAGGTTGGCTGACCGTATGGCGGGCCGGCTGACCGCCCTGGGCCCCAAGGACAGGCGCCGTAAGGCACGGGCGTGTGAGATGGTATCCTTGACCCGGTCAGGCCAATGGGTTTGGGAGTGAAGTCCATGACATCGGGCGGCAGGCTGGAGCGCGGTCTCGAGCTCGTTCTGTTCGTGAGCCGCTGGCTGCTGGCACCGTTGTATGTCGGAATGATCGTGGCGTTGGGACTGATCCTGGTAGTCTTCTTCCATGAGCTGATCATCGAGCTGGCGCACATCGATACGCTGGACGGCGAAGCGGTGATCGTGCTCGCGCTATCGCTGATAGATCTGTCGCTGACGGCGAATCTGCTCTTGATCGTGATGTTCTCGGGCTACGAGAATTTCGTCTCCAAGCTGCACATCGCCGATCACGAGGATCGGCCGAGCTGGATGGGTACGGTGGACTTCTCGGGCCTGAAGCTGAAGTTGATTGCGTCGATCGTCGCCATCAGCGGTATCGCTCTGCTCAGGGCGTTCCTGCCGCTGGGGGACACGAGCACACCCGTGGAAGGGGACCGTATCAGATGGATGGTCGTGATCCATCTTACGTTCGTCGTCTCCGGAGTCCTCCTGGCCTTGATGGACTGGATCACATCCAAGGCGGAGGCGCACGGTCACGTGGAATGAGATGAATCAGTCCGTTTCCATTGAGATTCATGTGCAGCCGCGAGCGAGCAAGACGGAAATCTCGGGCGTGCACGACGGCCGTCTGCGCATTCGCCTGGCGGCGCCGCCGGTCGACGGTGCCGCGAATGCGGCACTCGTGAGCTTCATCGCCGAGAAGCTCGGCATCGCCAAGTCGCGAGTGCAGGTCGTCAAGGGACTGGCGAGCCGGCGCAAGGTGGTGCGCATCGAAGGGCTGAGCGCCGCGGCGGTGGCTGCTGCTTTGCAGTAGCCGCACCAAGGCTACAATAGGGTGGGGAGGTATCCATGCGCACTCTGATTTTGTGTCTCGGCTTGTCGATCACCGCCACCGCGAGCGCGCTCAGTCTGGATGCGCTCAGTAATGCCGATGCTTCCGCGGGGCTCAAGAAGGCTCTGGATCAGGGCATCAATCAGGCGGTGAGCTCGCTGGGCGTCACCGATGGGTTCCTGAAGAATCCCCGGGTGAGGATTCCTCTGCCGGGGAAGCTGGAGAAAGCGGCGGGTGTGTTGAAGATGGTCGGCATGGGCGATCAGGTCGATCAACTCGAGACCGCCATGAATCGGGCGGCGGAGTCGGCGGTTCCTGAAAGCAAGACATTGCTGAAACAGGCGTTGAGCAAGATGACGCTGTCGGATGCGAAACAGATCCTCACCGGCGGCGACGACTCCGCTACGCAGTACTTCAAGCGGGCCACGCAAAATACGCTCACCGAGCGTTTCAAGCCCATCGTGGCGCGTGCGACTCAGAAGGTGAGACTGGCGCAACAGTATGATGCGTTCGCCGCCAAGGCACAGCAGCTGGGGCTGGTGAGTGCCGAGGAGTCGAGCATGGAAACTTATGTCACGCAGAAGACGCTCGACGGCCTGTACTTGATGATCGCCGATGAAGAGCGCGCCATCCGCAAGGATCCGCTGGGGCAGGCCAGCAGCCTCATCAAGAAGGTATTCGGCGCCGCGCGCTGACGGGCGGCCGGCACGATGGGTGCCGAAGCGATGGCGGCACGATGGGTGCCGAATTGGTACCCTTGCCCACCGACCCTGCGCTTCCATGACCTCCGTCCATGCAAGATCTCACCCACCGACTGAATGAGGCAACCGCCGCGGCGTTCGCGGCTTCGGGATTCGATACCCGTGCGGCAACCGTACGGCGCTCGGATCGTCCGGATCTCGCCGACTTCCAGTGCAATGGCGCACTGGCCACCGCCAAGCAGCTGGGACGCAGTCCCCGCGACGTGGCCACCGCGGTGGCGGATCAGTGGAAGGCGCTGGATCTCGCTGAGAAACCGTCCGTGGCCGGTCCCGGATTCCTCAATTACCACATCACGGATGCGGGCCTGTCGGCCCGGACTCAGGAGATCGCCGACGACCCGCGCGCCGGTGCGAGCGTCGTGGCGCACAAGCGCCGGGTTCTCGTCGATTACGGCGGTCCGAATGTCGCCAAGCCCATGCACGTCGGGCATCTGCGAGCCTCCATCATCGGGGAGAGCCTGAAGCGGATCTTCAGGTTCCGCGGGGATGAGGTCTGGGGCGATGCGCATTTCGGCGACTGGGGCTTCCAGATGGGCCTGCTCATCGTGGCCATCGAGGACGAGGTCGGCAGCCTCGCCGATACGGCGCGGGTCGACGCGCGGCTGAAGTCTCTGGTGCTGGACGATCTCGACAAGATGTATCCGGTCGCCGCGGCGCGGGCGAAGCAAGACGAAGCCTTCCGCGATCGGGCACGCAAGGCGACCGTTGCGCTGCAGGCGGGCGAGCAGCCACACAGGAAGATCTGGCGCACCATGCACGATGTGTCGATGGTGGCGCTGAAGCGGGAATTCCACGCGTTGGGAATCGATTTCGATTTATGGAACGGTGAGAGTGACGCGGATCCGTTCATCCCGCCGATGATGGCGGAGTTGCAGCGCCGCGGGCTCCTCGAGTTGGACCAGGGCGCGCAGGTGCTGCGCGTCGCGCGCCCCGACGACAAGCGGGAGATCCCGCCCTTGCTGGTGGTTTCCTCGGAAGGCTCGGCCATGTACGGCACGACCGACCTCGCCACCATCGTGCAACGCAGGACGCAGCTCGCGCCCGATCTGTATCTCTACGTCGTCGACCAGCGGCAGGCGGATCACTTCGTGCAGGTTTTCCGGGCCGCCCAGCTGGGCGGCTGGGCCGAGCCCGATACCCTGGAGCACATCGGATTCGGCACCATGAACGGTCCGGACGGCAAGCCCTTCAAGACGCGTGCCGGCGGGGTGTTGAAGCTCGGCGACCTCATCGCCATGACGCGCGAGAAGGCGCTGGCCCGGCTCAAGGAGGCCGACATCGGCACCGACCTGACACCGGCGGAGTTGGCCGACGTGGCGGACAAGGTGGCGATCGCGGCCTTGAAGCTCGCGGACCTCCTCAATTTTCGCGGTACCTCGTACGTTTTCGATCTCGATCGATTCACGAGCTTCGAGGGCAAGACGGGACCTTACCTGTTGTACGCGGCCGTCCGCATTCAGTCGCTGCTGCGCAAGGCCCGGGAGCAGGGGGTCACTGCGGGCCCGATCCGCATCGAAGCGCCCGACGAGCGCAAGCTCGCGCTCGAGCTCGATGCGTTCGACACCGCGTTGATCGCCGCGTATGACAGGCGCGCGCCGCACCTGTTGGCCGAGCACGTGTTTGCTCTGGCGCACAGTTTCTCGGGCTTCTACAACAACTGTCCCATCCTGTACGAGGAGCAGCCGGCGGTGCGCGCATCGCGATTGGCGATTGCGGCTGCGACGTTGCGGCAGCTGCGGATCGGGCTGGACCTGTTGGGCGTCGAGATTCCGGAAAGAATGTAAAGCGCTTGTTCGCCTAACCGGCGTGCCGCCAGCTTCCCGTGACGGTGATCCGGGCCGTCACCGAGTTCGCGATGTAGCACTCCTCGTGCGCGCGATGATGGAGATCGCGGATGTCCTCGTCCGTGGGATGTTGGGTCCCTGAGATGACGAGGGCCGGATTCAGGACGACTTCGGTGACCGCAAGCTTTCCCTTGGCATTGCGCTGCATGACTGCGCTGGCGTTGTCGCTGTACGAGTCGACTATCAAGCCCTGCTTCGCCGCGAGATAGAGAAACACGAGCATGTGGCACGACGATATCGCGGCAACGAAAGCTTCCTCCGGATCGACGTTCTCCGCCTTCGAGTAGGGAAGTGGAACGCTGGAAGGTGCGCTGGAGGCAGGAACCTCCACACCACCGTCGAATATCCAGGTGTGCGCGCGACTGTACTTGAGATCGGTGAACGCTTCCGCCGGCGCACGCTGCCAGCGAATGCGCGCCTCGTACGAGTGTGCCATGGCGCGCAGTCTACGCCACCGCGGATGTGTTTTAGGAGGAGCGGCGGCGCCGGATTTTTCGGATCAGCCAATACGTCAGGACGATGAGTGCCAGGGCAGTGAGCCACGGGACGAGGATGGCGACGCCGATGAATATGGCGGAGACGCCGTCTTCGGCCAAAGAAATCAGCGGGTTCGCAAGTCCGGCCGTCGTCGCGGTGGAGGCCGCCCGCAGGCCCGAGCGGGCCGAGTGGATGAAGAGTGCATGACTCCCACCCAGCACGGCGAGCAGCAGATCCGTCGTGAGGTCACCGCGGTAACCACTGGTGGCAACGATTGCTCCTGCCAGCGGCGCCAGGATGAAATGCAGGGCGTGCAGCGCATGGTCGAGGACCGGAACCTTGTCCGCGAGGAATTCCGCGACGGCGGCCGTCGAGGCCACTCCAACGACCCACCAGGAGCCTACCCAGGCAAACGAGGGATTCGGGTGGAGGTAGCCGAAGTGGACGCACAGGGCGACCACCAGAACGGTAAAGGCGCTGCGGAGGCCGGCGGCTCCCGAGAGAGAGTAGGCAAGGAACAGCGGCTCCACAAGCAGCCCTCCTTCGGTCCTTCCGTATCGAGCGGCGCCGCCTTCCAACCGCGCAGGACCGCAGAAGCCGGGTCCGAGCTGCGATAGCCCCGCGACGCGCTTCGAGCGTATCATGAGTCACAGGGGGCAGATATCCGAACGAGCTTGCCGAAGAACTCGGGGGTCAGATGGCGGATGCAGGTCTCGCACGCACGGCGGGCTCGACGCGCCTGGTGCTGCTGGTTTCGGTCGCCCTGCTGATCAATTACGTCGACCGCGGCAATCTGGCGACGGCACTGCCACTGATCCACGCCGAGCTCGGCTTGTCGGGCACTCAACTCGGCTGGCTCCTGTCGATCTTCTACTACAGCTACGTCGCCAGCATGGTGCCGGCGGGCTGGGCGAGCGAGCGTTATGGCGCGCACCGGGTGCTCGCCGCCGGCATGGCGATCTGGTCGCTGGCGACGCTCCTCACCGGCTTCACCACGGGCTTCTGGTCGATCCTGCTGTTGCGCCTGCTGCTCGGAGTGGGCGAGAGCGCCGCCTTTCCCTGCTCCTCCCAGTTGTTCGCGAGCCGGCTGAACCTGCACCAGCTGGGCTTCGCGAATGGTGTGTTGGGAACGGGCTATCTCGTCGGGTCCGCCGTCGGCACGCTGTTGGGCGGGCTGCTGATGCCGGTCTACGGCTGGCGTGCGGTCTTCATCGCGTTTGGCGCGGTGTCTTTGCTGTATGCGTGGCCGCTGGCGCGCATACGCCCGCAACAGCCGGCACGAGCCATACCCGCTGACGTCGACTCCGCCGCGCCCAGCCTCAGGCTCATCCTCCGGCAGCGCGGCTTGTGGGGCGCATCCCTCGGGCTCTTCGCCAGCAATTACAACTTCTACTTCATTCTGTCGTGGCTGCCCGAGTACCTCGTCAAGGAGCGCGGGTTTTCGCTGAACGGGATGGCCGCGGTAGCCAGCAGCGCGTATCTCATCAACGCCGTGAGCGCTCTCCTGGCCGGCGGCATCGTGTCGGCCTGGACACGCACCGGGCGCTCACCGAACATCTTCTACAAGTCCATCATGGCGACGGCTCATATCGTTTCCATGGTCACCATGTTCGGGATGACGGTGTTGTCGCTGGGCGGGTGCATTGCTTGCTTGTGTCTGTTCGAGATCGTCGTGGGGCTGTCGTCTCCCGGCGTGTATGCTATTGCGCAGACCATCGCGGGTCCGAGTGCGACCGGACGCTGGGTAGGTGTTCAAAACGGCATCGGCAACCTCGCTGGCGTCGTCTCACCACTGCTGACGGGCATTCTGTTGGACGTGACCGGACATTTCGCGAGCGCGTTCCTTTTGGCGGGCGTGCTCAATATTCTGGGACTCGTGGGCTGGGTGTGGCTGTTGCCGCGTATCCAGCCGCTGGACTGGGCGCGGGCGGGGCTGGCTGCGCGAGCCGGCGCACGGGATTTGAATCGGGACTCGACGAGCTTACGAGTATGAAGAAACTGGGCCAGTACCTCATCGATGCGTTGGTCGCGCGAGATGTCCGACACGTCTTCGGCATCCCTGGGGTCCACAATCTGGAGCTGTATCGAGGGTTGGCCGCGAGCCCCATCCGGCACGTCAGCGGCCGGCACGAGCAGGGCCTGGGCTTCATGGCGGACGGTTATGCCCGGGTGAGCGGCCGGCCCGGCGTGTGTTTCACGATCACCGGTCCCGGGGTCACCAACATCGCCACCGCCATGGGGCAGGCTTACGGGGATTCCGTGCCGCTGTTGGTCATCTCCAGCCAGAACCGGCTCGGCGAGGGCAATGGTTGCGGCTTCCTGCACGAGCTGCCGAATCAGCGGGCGTTGGCCGCCGGCGTGGCGGCGGCCACCTTCTCGATCCGCGCGCCGGCCGAGCTTCCCGAGGCTCTGGCGCAAGCCTTTGCGCTGTTCGAGTCCGGTCGGCCTCGCCCGGTCTACATCGAGATTCCGCTCGATGTGCTCGCGGCCGATGTCGGCGACCTGCCGCCTCCCAGGTGGGCGTCCATACCCCCACGTGCCGCAGGTCCCCTGGAGCCCGCAGCCGCGTTGCTGCGCGGAGCGCAACGGCCGGTCATCCTTGTCGGCGGTGGAGCGATTCGGGCCGCCTTCGAAGTCGGTCAGCTGGCTGAATTTCTCGACGCGCCCGTCGTGATGACCGCGAATGCCCGCGGTGTGTTGCCTCCCGCGCACTCGCTGGCGGTGTCGAGGAGTCCGATGCTCGCCCCGGTAAGGGAGTTGATCGCGGACGCCGATGTCGTGTTGGCGGTGGGTACGGAGTTCGGCCCGACGGACTATTCACTGGACATGAAGGCCGATTTCCCCAATCCGGCGCAGCTGATCCGTATCGATATCGACACCGGCCAGCTCACGCGGGGAGCCACTCCGCTCGTGAGTTTGTGCGGCGATGCAAAGGCGACGCTGGCGGCCCTTCTGTCGCTCGATCTCGGATCCGCGAAGGCGGCGGATGGGGCTGCGCGTGCCGCCGCGACGTGCGGCGCGGCGCTGGAGGCGATTGGAAAGTTCTCGCCCTCGTTACGGCAACACCTCGGCGTGCTGGATCTGATCCGGGATGCG
>DASZVD010000236.1:0-8992 GCA_035547375.1 Steroidobacteraceae bacterium | reverse complement strand
CGGATTTCTCGCAGGGCTTCCGCGACGGCGGCTCGAATTCCAACCTCCCGTCCACCTGCTATGCGAGCGGCGCGCCGCAGAAATACGTGCCCGATACGCTCAATAACTTCGAGGTCGGCTGGAAATCCACCTCCCTCGGCGGCCGGCTCTTGTGGAACGGCGCGGCGTACCTGATGAACTGGAAAGACCTCCAGACGATCATCTACGACGTCGATATCTGCGCACCGAGCAGCTTCAATGCCAACGTCGGCAAGGCGCGCATCTACGGTGTCGAGTCCAACATCGACTTCAAGATGACCGAGAACTGGTCCTTGCAGATGGCGGGCAGCTACACCGATTCGCACCTCGTTTCGACGACCTATGCGACCTTCGAGGGCAATGTCGGCGAGCGGCTGCCGTTCGTGCCGTATTTCAGCTACAGCTGGAATCTTCGTTACGATCATCCCGTGGGCGAGAAGCTCAAGGGCTACGGACAGCTCGACATGGCCCACAAGGGAGACATGTGGAACGATCTGCACGTCGCCGGCTCGAACGGCTTCCCGCGCATCCTGCAGCCGAGCTACGACATCCTGAACCTGCGCTTCGGACTGAGCTCCGAGGAGAGCAGTTGGCTGACGGAGCTCTACATCACGAACCTTCTGGACAAGAACGCCATCATCTACAGCAATACCGGCAACTTCGACTTGCGCGAGACGACGAACGAGCCGCGTGTCTTCGGCTTGCGTGTGAGCTACCGCTTCGGCAAGGACAAAATCGCGGAGTAGGGCAGCCTTGCGCCGGCGATAGTTTCCGGACCATGATCCTCCCGCGTTGATTTTCTCGGGGGGAGTCCATGAGCACGACGGCCGCTGATCGCAGGCGTTTCCTCACCCATTCATTGGCCGCCGCAGCCGCCGGGATCTGGCTGCCGCGCGGGCGGCTCTGGGCTGACGCGGCCGAGACCGCGCTTCCCAGTCAACTTGCCGCGGTGACCTTGTCGGGCACGACGATCTCCCTATCCGCTTCCGACGTGAAGGATTTCAGGGGCAGTCTGCGCGGACAGTTGCTCCTGCGGGAGGACGCGGGCTACGACCAGGCCCGGCGTCTGTGGAACGGTGCTTTTGACAGGCACCCCGCGCTCATTGCCCGGTGTGCGGGCGCGGCGGATGTCGTGCAAGCGGTGACCTTCGCGCGCTCACATCGCTTGCTCACCGCGATTCATAGCGGCGGTCACAGCATCTCCGGTCAATCCTCCTGCGACGGCGGCTTGATGATCGACCTGTCACCGATGAAAGGGTTACGCATCGACCCGGAGAACCTGACGGCGACGGCCCAGGCGGGCGTGCTGTTGGGTGAGCTCGACCGGGAGTCCCAGGCGTTCGGGTTGGCGACGACCCTGGGAACCGCGGCCGATACGGGCATCGCGGGTCTCACCCTGGGCGGCGGTCAGGGACGCCTGGCGCGCAAGTTCGGCTTGACGTGCGACAACCTGCTCAGTGTCGACATCGTCACCGCCGACGGGAAGTTGTTGCACGCCAGCGAGAAGGAGAACGCCGATCTGTTCTGGGGGCTGCGGGGCGGCGGCGGCAACTTCGGCGTGGTGACGCTGTTCGAATATCGGCTCCATCCGCTCGCACCGCGTGTGTTGGCGGGAAACCGGGTGTATCCGGCGAGCCGGGCGCGCGGCATCCTGCAAGCGTTGCGGGAGTTCTGCGAGACGGCGCCGGACGAAATGACGATCTCGGCGGCCCTCACGCCTCACGCTCCTGGCGTGGATCCCGGACGGTACCTCGCCTTCGAGGTGGTCTACTGCGGCGCTCCCAATGAAGGCGAGCGCTTGCTCGCACCGTTGAGCAAGCTGGGGAAGCCGCTGTATGACGACGTCGTTGCCAAAACATATGTCGCCGCGCAACTGGGCTTGACTGGCGCAAGCCCCGCGCCGCTGCCGCCTGGCCTGAATGTCTACGTGAAGTCAGGGTTCCTGCGCAGCCTGACGGATCAGGTCATCGATGGTGTGATCGAGCAATTCTCGGCGGCTCCGGTGTGGGTCGAAGAGCTCGGTATCGGGCAGCTGGGCGGCGCGATGGCCCGCGTCGAGCCCGAGGCCACTGCTTACTGGAATCGCGCGGCACAGTACGACATCCTGCTCGAGGGCGTGTGGACCGATCGGTCCCAGGACCACCAGAACCTCGAGACAGGCCGGGCGTTGTGGGGGAAGCTCGAGCCTTTCACGGAAGGGTACTACGTCAACACCGAGCCTTCCGCCGACGAGCGGCGCCTCCGCGCGACCTACGGAAACAACTATCCGCGGCTCGTGAAATTGAAGAATCGGTACGATCCTTTGAATCTCTTCAGGCTGAACGCCAACATCAAGCCCACTGTCGCGACGTAGAGCGGCCCGAGCGGCGCCGCGGCGCGCTGGCCGGCCGGCACGGCCGTCCGGGACCCGCGCGCCCGCATGAATTGATTAGCCTCGACAGGCCTGTTTCGGCCAAATTCTTTGCGCCAAACGCCCCACCTGGCGCATAGAACGCATGAATCATGCGATGCATTCTCTATAAGCTCATGGCGTCCGCGGCGCCAATTGTGGCGCCAACAGAACAGTTCGTGGGGAGTCGCGCATGCGTAGAATGTCCGGGCGTTGGTCGGTGTATTGCGGAGTCGGTGCAGCTCTTTGTTCGCTGTGCGCAACGGCCGCTGAGGAGGCGCCAGGGACCGGTGATGTGCTCGAGGAAGTGGTCGTCACGGCGGAGAAGCGCGAGGAGCGCCTGATCGACGTGCCGATCGCCATCACGGCGGTCACGACGGACGCGCTCGCTACCCAGGACCTCACGCAGCTGCGGGACTACTACTCCCGGGTCCCGGGCCTGCAGTACAACGGCGACACGACCTACGATCTGTCGTTGCGCGGTATTACCACCGGCAACGCGACGAGCCCCACGATCTCGATCCTCATCGACGACGTGCAGTTCGGCGCGTCGACGGTCGGGGGACTGGGCAACAGCCACTTCCCTGACTTCGACCCCTCGATGCTGGAGCGCGTCGAGGTCCTGCGTGGACCGCAGGGCACGCTGTACGGCGCCTCCAGCCTCGGTGGCTTGCTGAAGTTCGTGACCCGCCAGCCCGATACGCAGAATTTCTCCGGCCGCGTCGAGGCCGGGCTCGAAACGACCGACGGCGGCGGCATGGGCTGGACCACGCGCGGCTCGGTCAACATTCCGCTCGTGAGCGATGTGGCCGGCTTGCGGGTCAGCGCCTTCAAGCGTATCGATCCCGCGTGGCTCGACAACGTGAGCAGCAGTGCGCCCTATGAGTCTCTGGCGAAGAATGTCAACACGGCCAACACCTATGGTTATCACGCTGCCCTGTTGGTGAAGCCGTTCGACGGCGTGTCGGTCACGCTCTCCGCCCTGCAGCAGAAGCGCAACGCCCAGTTCTACTCCGGCGTTCAGGTGCAGCCGAATGCGGCCGGCTATCCGGTCTTTTCCGAGCCGATGTACGGCAACAGCGTCACGAATCTCGCCCTCGGGCCCACCGCCGACATCGGCGACCAGCAGCTGTATTCGGCGCGCATCGAGGCTGATCTGCCCGCCAGCATGCACCTGACATCCATCACCGCGTGGGGGAAGAGCGCCGGCACGAACTACCAGGATGTCAGCAGCGTGTTCGTGTTCATGCCGGCTTTCTATGGGCCCGGCAGGACCGAGATCGCGGACGCGGCACAGACCGAGAAGTTCTCGCAGGAGCTGCGCTTGAGCGGCAAGATCGACCAGCTCGACTGGCGTGGCGGTCTCTTCTACACCCGCGAGGCCAGCAGCGTCGACCAGACATTGGACTTCACGGACCAGGGCGCCTCCGGCGTCTCCGTCGTGCCCTACGTCGGGCTCTCGCCGTACACGTACAAAGAGCGCGCAGTCTTCGCCGACTTCACGTATCACATCATGCCGAAGCTGGATCTGCAGGCGGGTGTCCGCTGGGCCAGGAACGAGCAGGTCTCGGGCAACAGCGCGACGATCGATCCGATTCTGATCAACGTCTTCGGCCCCTCGCAGACGAGCCCGAACCTGTATTCCAACGACACCTCCACCACCTGGGAAGTCTCTCCCGTCTATCACTTCACTCAGGATCTCATGAGCTATTTCCGGGTCGCGACGGGCTATCGTCCCGGCGGTCCGAATATGGTCCTGCCCGACGTCCCGCGCTCCTTCGGGCCGGACAAGGTGACCAACTACGAGCTCGGCTTGAAGGGCGAGTCGTCCGACAGGACGGTGAGCTACGACGTCGCGCTGTACGACATCGAGTGGAAGAACATCCAGCTCCAGGACACCGATGCCGTCAGCCAGTTCACCTATACGACCAACGGCGGCAAGGCCCGCAGCCGCGGCATCGAGGCGGAGGCTGGCTGGAAACCCTACAGGGGCCTGAATATCGACGCCAGTGCGACCTTCACCGACGCCACTTTGACGGAAGACCTGCAGCCGCAGTCGGGCATAGACTCGCTCATCGGCAAAGCGGGGGATCGCCTGCCCGGATCGGCGCGCTTCACCAGCAATCTCGCCATCCAGCAGGATTTCCCGATCGTCGCCAACGTCACGGGTTTCGTCGGCGGCAACTGGAGCTACATCGGCGCTCGCCGGTCGACCTTCCAGCTCTTCGAGCGGGATGCAACGGACGCGAGCCTGAACGATGCCACGCCCCGCTTCACGTTGCCCGGCTACTCCCTCATCGATTTCCAGACCGGCGTCAATTGGGACGGCTGGCGGGCGACGATCTTCCTGCGCAACGCGTTCAACAAGCTGGGCGTGATCACGGCGGACAATCGTAACGGCACGAGCGTGACCACCGTAAACTTCCTGACGCCCCGCACGGTAGGCTTGACGGTCTCGAAGGACTTCTGATTGCGGCCTGGCGCGCCGCGGCCTGGCGCGCCGATCCGTCACCGGGGCCCGGGAGGGGCCCCCGATGATTTGTGCTAATGTGAGTCGATGACGACTCCTGAGCGCGCCGGGCCCGGTCTCGCCTCCGTAATCGATCCCTTCATTGTCGGCCTGCTGGTTTGCGCATCACTCGGTCTGCTGATCCCGGCGCGCGGCATTGCCGCCAGCGCCGTCGATGTGCTGAAAACCGCGGCCATCGCCTTGCTGTTCTTTCTGCAAGGCGTACGGCTGCAGCGCGCCGCGGTGATCGCAGGCATGACCCACTGGCGGCTGCAGCTTCTCACGCTCGTCGCCACCTTCGTGTTGTTTCCGATTTTGGGGCTGCTCCTGCACGCGGTGTTCCCGGCGGCGCTCGACAGGGTCTTGTGGCTGGGTGTCCTGTATCTGTGCACGTTGCCGTCGACGGTGCAGTCATCGATCGCGTTCACGTCCATCGCCCGTGGTAACGTGCCTGCGGCGATCTGTGCCGCGACGGCCTCGAATCTGATCGGAATCGTCCTGACGCCCGTCCTCGTGGCCTCGTTGCTGAATCTGCACGGCGGCAGCACCTCGCCGCTCGAAGAGATCGAAAGCATCGTCCTGCAGCTCCTGGTGCCGTTCATCGCCGGACAGGTCCTGTCGCGTTGGTTGCGTCCTTGGGCACTGCGTCACGCGGTGTTACTGACTGTCAGCGATCGCGGTTCGATCCTGCTCGTGGTGTATGCGGCCTTCAGCGCCGCGACGCTCTCCGGGGCATGGCGTGACGTGCGGTGGCCGCAGCTGCTGCAGCTGCTCCTCATCAGTGTCTTCTTGTTGGCCGTGGCTTTGAGCGCGACCCGCCTGGCGAGCCGCGCGGCGGGTTTTTCGCGCGAAGACGAGATCGCCACGGTGTTCTGCGGGTCGAAGAAGTCGCTGGCGACCGGCGTGCCCATGGCGAATATTCTGTTCCCCCCCGCCGCTGCCGGGCTGATCATTCTGCCGGTCATGCTGTTCCATCAGATCCAGCTCATGGCCTGCGCCTATCTGGCCAGGCGCTACGCGGCAACTGCGCCGGCCGGCACGCCTGGCGCTGCCCCAGCGGCTCGAGCCGGCTTGCGCACGGATCATCGATCCGGATGAGCCGTACCGGGGAATCCCGAGCCGCAGGTGCTCGATGATAATGCGAATCGTTTTTATTATTGCGCAGGCGACCGGGAACGAAGGAAGTGGTGCGGCGCACCAGGGACCGTGAGTGGCGCATCGCGACTGCGCCGCTATAATTGCGACAGAAGTCCTAAAAGATCGCGGCGCGTGCCAGTGAGTTGCAGTGCAACACGTACCGCCGACACCAACCGCTACGAACCGGGGAGCGCAAGGGTGGCCGCGTGCCAGGGACAGCACAGCCGTCCGTACAGATGATGCAATATCAACAAGGCAGACAGGAGAGCGCGGAGATCCTGCGGCTGGCGGTCGGACTCATGGGGCGCCAGCAGGCCCGGTTCTGTCCGAGGAGCTACACCCTTTGGTACGAGCACGCGGCCGGCATCAATTCGAAATTGAGCCATGTGCTGGATGAGCGGTTGAGCGCCGGGGCGCCGATCACGGATGCGGACGTCGCCCGGTATTATTCCGAATACATCGTCGCGCGCGACGGGGAGGCGATCGAGCGCATCCAGCAGCGGCTCCTCGAAGTGCTCACCGAGACCCGCTCCGCCGTGTCGGAGACCGGAACCCACGCGGCGCAGTTCGGCCAGAGTCTCGATCAACACGCCCGCCGGCTCCAGCAGCTCGATTCCATGGAGCGCCTGCAGAACATCGTGAGCGACCTGCTGGCGGAGACCGTGCAGATGCGGGTCATGAATGTTGCGTTGGCGCGCCAGCTGGACAGCAGCTCACAGGAAGTGCTGACGCTGACCCAACGCCTCGAGCAGGTGCAGGCTCAGGCCCTGAAGGACCCGCTCACCGGATTGTTGAATCGCCGGGGCTTCGAGCACGCGATCGTCGAGCTCGAAGCCCAATTCCCGCAGATGCGCGGCGTGGCGCTGCTGCTTGCCGACGTGGATCACTTCAAGCAGATCAACGATCTGCACGGTCACCTGGCGGGCGACCAGATCCTGCGCGCCATCGCGCAGGTCGTTCGTGCGCGCACCAAGGGCGCCGATATTTCCGCGCGGTTGGGCGGCGACGAGTTCGCTGTGCTGTTGCCGAATACCTCTGTCGAGGGCGCGGTGGTGCTCGCGGAACAGATTCGCACGACGTTGCTGCAAGGGCGGCTGCGACGTGTGGGACGAGCCGCCAACGTCGAGAACGTCACTCTCTCGGTCGGTGTGGCACACGCGGGCACAGGCATGCGGCTCGAGCAGCTGCTGGAGCGTGCCGACAAAGCTCTCTACGAAGCAAAGCGGGCCGGGCGCAATTGTGTGAATACCGGCCCGGCGCCGGGCGCGGCGGCGGAGCGCGCCGAGTAGCTTCGTCAGCCATCGGGGATGCTGAGATTGAGCACCTCGAACACGCCCGCATCACGCCATACCGTCCGTGACCCGACCACATAGAGTCGTCGCTGGGCGCGGCTCACGGCCACGTTCAGGAGATTGGGGCTGTTTCCGGCCCACCGGCGCGAGCCGCCCAGGGAAGGGTCGGCGGCGCCCAGGACGAGCACCACCGCCTCGGCCTCCTTGCCCTGAAACTTATGGACGGTACCCACTCTTTCCCGGACCCACTTCCGGCGATTGCCGCCCAATGCCCCGCCAATGCGGGGGTGGTGCTGAATTTTTTCTGCCAAGCGGGTTGCCACCATCCGGAAGGGCGAAATGAAGTACAGGTCCGGCTCAGTCTCCCCGGCATCCAACACTCGCAGCAGCAGACCCATGGCGGCAGCCGCTTCGGCCTCGCTCCACTTGCCCTGGAAGTCGTTCGTCGCGATGGAGAACCAGGCAGACGGGCCCAGAATCCCGCCCAGCCGGCTCGGCTTCTCGCTGGTTGCGTAGATCATCATCCCGCCGTAGGCGATCTGATTGGAGATGGCGAACATGGGTTGCTCACAGCGACGGTGAACCCGCAAGGGCGACCCGACCCAGACGTCACCCGCCACACTCCTGAGCGAGGTCCCCAGCCAGCTCATGCGGTCCGCCAGCACCTGCACCGAGACCTGAGGCGCCGCCCATATTTGGGAGTCGACGCCAAACTCCTTGAGCAAGGCGGTGACCAGTCGGGGCGGCGTGGTCACGACCGGCTCGATCTGCAGCGGATCACCGATCGACACCACGCGCGAGGCTCGCCAGATGGCGCCGACCGCGGCCTGGGGAGTCGCCTGGCCGGCTTCGTCGATCAACAGCCAACCGAGCTGCTCGCGCCCCAGGGGTCCGAACAGCCGCGCCACGGATGCAAACGTCGTCGAGATCACTGGAACCACCAGAAACAGGCTGCTCCAGATCGAGCGTCGGCACGGCTCCTGCTTGGCGTCCAGAGGGTGACCCCTGAGCAGGGCCATGGCGACGTTCAAGTTGTGTCGCAGGTAGCGGGCGTTGAGGTCAATGAACGCTCGGTGCAAGGCGAAGCTGTCGCAGAACAAGCGATCGCGCGCGGCCTGCAGCGTCGGTCCGAGCCAAGGCGATGCGCGCTGCCGCACGGCGTCTTCCAGATTCCAGAAGGCGTCGTCCGGAAACGAGTCGCCGGCGATCTCTCGACCTGCTTCAATGGTCGCGTTTTTTTCCTGACTCTTCTTCGTCAGTGCCGCGCACTCGCTGTCGATCGCTCTCAGCTGGTCGCGCAGCGACTTCTCGGCGCGCTCCGCGTCTGCGTGTCTCCGAGTCGCCTCACTTGCAACGGCGAGGGCCGCGTCCACCTGATGCGTGGCCGCCTCGGCGCGGGTGCGCCAGTCGCGATAGCGCCTCGTCGCGAACAGTCGTGCGAAGAATCCGGGGCGCAGGGCTACGAGCGCATCTCGATCGCCGCGCGCCGCCTTCACATTCTCTCGCGCGTGATCGAGTGCGGTGCGTGCCTGCTGCAGATCCTTACGGGCCTGTTCACACTGCGGGCGCAAGCCGCTGGCTTCGTTCTCAACACGATCCAGCCGTGCGAGCGACTCCGTCTGTTGCGCCAGCGCCGTTTCCGCGGCA
>DASZVD010000235.1:0-3836 GCA_035547375.1 Steroidobacteraceae bacterium | reverse complement strand
GTCCAAGGCAGCCTCGGCCCATCGACGCAGCGGCCGGAGATTGAGACGGCGGGCGCCGGGCTGGGCTAATGCAGTCGGGAGCGCGGGGACGCCGACCTGGCTGATTTCGAGCAGATCGACATCGGTGAACATGCAGCCACCGGAGCTCATCCGATCCCATGCGATGGGGCGCCAGGACGTCGAGGTGGCGTTGAGAAAGTTGCCGCGAACTAGCTGATAGATCGTGTCGGCGAACTCGGTTTCAGCATACCTCACTGAGCCGCGCAGCTCGCGCGCGACCGCATGGAGGTCGAACACACGACCAATCGGGGGCGTTTCGTCCGAATGGCACCATAGGAAGACGGGATTCAACTCGAAATTGTCGGTCCGCCAGGCGCTCGTTTTCACGATGTGGCCGTCACGGCCAACACTCTCATCACTGAATACATAGCGGACAACGCGGCTCCCCGCGTCTACTTCGGTTGAGGCGCTCGATGGGGCAAGTCGTGTGAGTCGTCGATCTCTCATCAGTTCAGCCTCCTGCTCGGCTCGCTCTCGATCTCTAGCGCCAGGAGTACGCTGTCAATCGCGCTGAGAAGATTTTCGAACGCTTCAACACGCGGATCGTTGTGCGCGGCACGTTTCGCACGAGCCTCAGCAGCACGAGTACGCAGCGCGCGAGCGCCGGCAGCCATCCGTTCGTGACGCGTGCGCGTCATCATGCGAAGTCCCAACACGGCTCAAGCCGCATATCTAGCGTAAACTCGAACGGCCTCGACGGCCGCCGACAACTTACCTCGCGGAATACCGGACAGGCGTTGGCGGGGAACAGTGTTAGCGATACGCGATCACCCTCCGCGACAGCAGTTACGATCCCTGCGGTCGGCGCTTGGCTGAGCTGATTATCGAAATACTGAACGCTATCACCAACAGATGGATGTCTATCAACCATGGAAACTTCCTTCGCGAGGCATCATGATATCGTCGAAGTCGATGGGCGCCGGCTTCCGAGGCGGCTCGACAACAGGGCGCAGCCGGGTGACCTTGTCGAAACTCAACACCCGGTCCAGAAATTCAATTTCGCCCCGCCATTTCGCGCACTCCTCCTCGAGCTGCTTGATTTTTCGCTGGAGGGCTCGGCAGGCGGAAGCCGCCATTTCCAGTGGCGCGCGCGCATCATGAGTCAGCCAGGCATGCGTTGCACTCGGAACTTCCGTCAACTGCGTTTTTTCGTGTTGGCGCGTCGGCGCGAGTACACAGCGGGTCAGCGCATCGTAACTATCTTGCGCGGCGTGGTAGGCGCGCTCGGCATCGGGAAGCGATTTCCGCGAATCCTGGAGCTGCATCGCCAGCTCCTCGTAAGTCGCGACATACTCAGCACGTCGTGCAGTGATCTGGTCCATCGGTGTCATTTAGATGATCCCCCGATCAGCCAACCAGTGCTTGAACAGTGCGGCCGGCGTCATCCCGACACGTTCAGGGTCGCCGAGCACGGCGGCGGCAGGGAACATGTTGGTCGGCAGTGCTGCGTCGTTGAGGCTGTAACCAGCGCCTATAAGCTGGCCACGAATCGTGCGGCCGACCTCGAGCGCCTGGTGCAGCGCCGTCACGGCGTCCAGCGCGGCTCGGAGGGCCTCGGCGTTCTGCACAGCGAACCGCTGGCAGACCTCGAAGCTGATCTCGGCGGCGAGCGCGGAGAGCTGTTCCCGTTTCTGCACGATGGCGACAGCCAGGACCGACATCTCGTCGGTGGCGGCCTCAATCTCTGCCCCGGGCGCCAACGAGATAATCTGGCCGCCAGCAACGAGTGCCTTGGCGCGGTCGAGCACGGAACGGGTCGGCTGCTGCCCGCGGGCGCGCGCCTGGGCCACGGCAAGGCGCTGCAGGGCTTCGCGATAGCGAGTCTCGAGGGCGGTCAGCTCCGCACGGATGGTCTGATGGCGCGGGTCCGCCTCAAGCGGCTGCAGGTCGATGGTCGTCGGGTCGCGGAGTCGTTTCGTCATCTGCTTCAGCGGAGTTGCCATTGTTGCTGCTGTCTTGCGTGTCGTTACAGGCATTAGACGCTGGAGGGTGGCCAATGAAACGGGCCCTTTCGTTGGCCAGGGCGGCGCGAACAGTCGAAACGCCCGGTGCCGGACCGAGGCGCAGCAGCGTGAACAGGTCGGCCGTGAGGGTCCCAAGGATGTCCGCCGGCGGTGTGGTATAGGCGCGGTGTCGCCGCCAGCGTGCGGCCTCGTAACGTGTGGCTGCCGCTGCAATCTTTTCGGCGGCCCGCCTGGCTGTTAGAGTCGGGAAGTGCCGCCCACGGATGGCACGCAGAAGCGCGGTCCGCTGTGCAAGCGCTTCCGCCTCCCACCACGGAGTCTCCCCGCGGCCAGGTCGCACGCCGAATGCGTCATCCAGGGTCGACCCGAACCGAGCGCCGGTTGTGTATTCCTGGAGGGCCGCCGCGAACCACGCCGCATCCACATCCTCGCGCTCGATCAGGCGAGCGGCGATGGCGCGGAGGCAAGCGATGGCGGCGGCGCCGGTCACGCGAGCCTCGAAATGCGTGACATAGTGCAATAGGGGCGACACAGCGGCTGGCCAATCCCCGCTACCCATAACCGTCGAGCCACCCCAACTCCTGTAGGCGGGCATATGCCGCGTCAGGCAACTTCGGATTCTCGGGATAGTCGCTCCAGCCAAAGAACCAGATATTCAGCAGCTCTTTCCGTGCTTCCGGCGTGTGTTCGACGGGCGCTTGGTCCAGTAATGCTTGAACGACACCGCTGTACTGCGAAGTTCGGCGGCGCCGGGTTCGATTTGTGGGCATTCGTTTTCCTCAGTGTCCGTTGGGGCGGCCAGGGCGGCCCTCGAGCGGCTCGAGGTCTAGGTTCAATTGCTTCAGCGCTGCCAGCATTGCCGCGCGACTGTCGCGCTCGATCACGGCCGCGGGGTGGGCCTTTGCCTGCCCGAATCTGTCTTTCACCGTCAAACCTTCGCGTTTCAGGCGTCGCTGCGCCTGGCGCATGCGATCGAAAGCCTCGACAGCGCTCGCTAGGATCAGCAGGCCGCCGGGATCTTTGATGTCGTACTCCTCACGGATCGACACCCACCACCGGCGGCCCTCCGCACTCGCTGTTTTTGGCGGTTTCGGGTCAGAATTTTTCATAGCCAAACCTTTGTTCTTTGTGCGTGGCGGCACCACACGGTTGCGCGCCTAAGTTGCCTAAATTATTGGAAACCGCCATCCCGCCGGATGCGGCCAACCTGCGGATGGCCTGCGCCTGCTGCTCACGGTCCAGCAGCAGGAAGTGCTCGATGAACCCGAGTACACCGGGAACGGTCTGGCGCTCAGTCATGATGCACACCATCTGCAGCCCTCGCCGCCGCAACGGACACATGGATTGCCGGCGATACCGGCGTAACCGGCGTTGCTGGCAGCCCCTTCTATATAATTCTCACTGCCATCTCTCTCACGTGCGTTGGCAGGATCGCCGGTTACGCCGGTTACGCCGGCAACTCGGAAGCGCTTCCTCTTCGTTAGCGGGTCATCGCCGACATCTTCAATTCGGCAGCCGCCTTCGATCCGACGCACATACCGGGTCATCCAACGGCTGAGGCGCCGGCTGTTAATTCCGTTTCGGTCGCCGGCTATCTCCGTCAGCGCCTCCAGGAGTCGTGATTGCTCGCTCATGCCGGAGCCATTCGCGGCAGCGACCGCTTCCGCGACTGTCGTCGCCCGGTCCCCGAACACTTCGCGCCAAGCGGTCATCACTGATATGAGTGCGGTGCGGATCGGGTCGGCCCCGCGCAGCTCTTCCTGCGTGGCGAGCGGATCGGCCGCTCCGAGCCATAGTAGTGGCCGGCGGACA
>DASZVD010000234.1:0-7077 GCA_035547375.1 Steroidobacteraceae bacterium | reverse complement strand
TCTGCAACGCTTCGTGTTCGTTGGAACGGCCATGGCGGTGGGGCCCTCCCTGACGCGGGGCTCGGTGGTCCAGGAGTCGACGGAGCTGGGATCCGACGACGATCATCTGGTGCCGTATACCGCATCGAAAGCGGCGGCGGAGCGCCGCCTGCGCGCGGAATTGCCCTGGCTGCCACTCGTCGTCGCCCGTCCCTCGATCGTCGTTGGCCACACCGAGCTGGGAGTCATCCCCTCCCAAAGCATCTTTTGGGTTTTCCTCGTGGGCCACATGCTGGGGGCCTTCACGTGCGAGCTCACCGACTCCCTCGATGTGGTCCCCGCGGATTGGTGTGCAGCGGCACTGTTGTATCTCGCGACCAGCGAGTCGCTCGAGCACGATCTTTATCATGTTTCGGCGGGTCGTGAATCCAGCATCACCATCGAAGCGCTCGACGAGGTCATGGCTGACGCGCGCAAGGTCGCTCCGATGGGAGCGAGCTATCGGCGGATCGGCAGCACCGAAATCACCACGCTGCTCCCGAGGGTGCGGGAGTTGGTGCCTGGGGCCAGCCGCCGTCTGCTGCTGCGAGCGATGCAGCTCTATGGCGGCTTCGCCGAGTTGAACTATGTCTTCGATAACACCCGGCTGCGCAGTGAAGGCCTGCCGACGGCGCCCCCATTCACGAGCTACCTCTCCCGCTGCGTCGAATCGGCACGCGGCATCGCCATCGCAGACCAGATGAAATGGGATTTCAAGTAGGCCGGCACGGGCCGGCCTTGAGCCCATGGCGGCGGACAGTCCGTTGCCTGTTACTGGCCGCGATCTCCTCCTACGCCGCGCGCGCCGCAGCTCAGGATTCCGGCGCAGGAAATCCACCGTCGGCAACCGACCCGAGCGCAACCACCAACTCGCCCGCCGCCTCCGCCGGGCCCGGCTGGCACGCGGCGTTGGGGCCGGGCGGCTATATGCTGCCCAGATACCCGGGCGCACGACAAACTCGCACGGTGCCGTTTCCCTTCGTCGACGCCGAAGTCGCCGGCCGCTGGTACACCAGCGGCTCGGATATCCTCGGGGTCTACGGCTACAAAACCAACGCCACGCAGCTCGGCACGGCGCTCGAGTACGACCTGACATCCCGCAAGTCGACCGATGACAGCCGGCTGCGCGACCTCCCGGACGTCAAGCAGACGACCCGACTCAAGGTATTTGGCAGCCAAACCGTTCAGATGATCACCGTCGACGCGAACGTGGCAAGGGATATCGCCGGCGGCCGCGCGGGCACGCTCGGGCAGGCCAACCTCTGGCTGACACTCCCGCTCGATCCGACGTTTTCGGTGAGCGCCGGTCCCGGCCTCACCTGGTCCGATCGGCAGTACATGCAGGCCTTCTTCGCGATCACGCCTGCAGAGGCGCAAGCGTCCTTGCTGCCCGCGTTCTTCGCGCGCGCGGGCTTATCCGATGCACACCTCAACACCCTGGCGCAGTGGCAGATCGCCAGGCGATACGAGCTCGGTGTCCTGGCTTGCACGGCGCACCTGCGTGGCAGCGCTCTGCAGAGCCCGATCGCCCTGCAGCACGAGCAAACCACCGTTACCGGCTGGCTCGCCTACCGATTCAATTGAGGCGGTGGGCCTGTCGGGGAGGCGGGAAACTCGAGGCGGACACAGGTACCGCTTTCATCAGGACCCGGGCCGATGGATACCGAGGCACCGTGCAACTCCGCAACCTCCGCCACGATCGCAAGCCCCAGTCCGGAGCCCGGGCCGCGCGCGTTGCTACCACGGAAGAACCGCTCCAGCACCTGCCCACGCTCCGCCGGTGGGATACCGACACCGGTGTCCAACACCTCGAGAAACCTCGAGCCCGTGGCCGCGGTTCCGGAGCGGACCGTCACCAGGCCGCCGGGCGGCGTATGCGCAATCGCGTTGTTGACCAGATTGCCGAGAGCCTCCAACAGCAGCCAGCGGACGCCCTGCACATGTGCCGGCCCCGGCTCCGCGCCGATGTCGATGCCCGCGGCGATGGCCGCGGAAGACCGCTCGGCCACCGTATATTCGACGATTTCCGCGAGATCTATCCCAGCGAGCTCCCATGAGAGGCCCGCCGCCTCGTCGGAGCGTGCCAGGGCCAGGAGCTGCTGGGTCGTGTGCGTGAGCCGCTGCGTCGCCTCGAGCAGCATGCGCAGCCGCTCCCTGACCGGTGCCGCGGCGGCGTCCTCGGTCAGCAGCTCCAGCTGAATCTGCAGTCCCGTGAGAGGCGTTCTGAGCTGGTGGGCGGCGCTCTCGAGAAACCTCCGCTGCGCGTTGCTATTGGCCTGGACCGTGGCGAACAAGCGGTTCAACGCCGCGACCAGGCTCACGATTTCCGCGGGCACGGACTCGAGCGGCAGCGGTGTCAGATCGCGTGCCGAGCGTTGGAACAGTTGCTCTTCCACGCTTCTCAAGGGACCGAGCGCCAGGCGGACACCGAGCCAGATCAACGCCAGAGCCAGACAGAGCTGGGAGATATCGACCGCGAGGGCGGTCAGAAGGATCCTCGAGCGCGTGCGATCGGCCTTGTGCAAGGTCTCGGCGACGGAGATCCCCACCCTGCCGGCCTCCCCGTTCACCCGGTAGGTCACGAGCCGTACCCGCTCTCCCTGATACGTCGAAAAGCCGCGAGCGGGATTTTCCGGGCCCGCGGGCAATTCCCCGAGATCGCGGTCGCCGGCGACGACGGCGCCCTCGCGGTCCGTCACCTTGAACAAAACGGAGTCATTGGAGTCCCAGCGCAGCACGGCAATCGCATCGGGAGGCAGCGACAGGGCCGGCTTCCCCCGCTCATCCGGCTTGACGTGCGCGGAAATGGCCAGCGCCGCATCGAACAGCGTCTGGTCGAAGGCGTCCCGATACGGTGTCAGGACCGTAAAATAGTCGCTCAGAGTGCCTGCCGTCAGAATCAACACCGCAGGCAGCACGACCAGCACCAGCAGCCGCTTGCGGATCGACTGGGCCGTCACTCGTGCGGCTCGTCGATGCGATACCCCATTCCCCGCACGGTGCTGATGACCGCCGCTCCATTCAACTTGCCGCGCACGCGCGAGACGTAGACCTCCACTGCGTTCGGCGTAAGATCGTCCGTCCAATCCGCTATGGCACTCATGAGCTTGCTCTTCGAGACGATGTAGCCCGCATTGAGCACCAGGCATTCCAGGATGGCCCACTCGCGCTGACTCAGCTCGAGCGGCTTGCCGAACGCCGTCGCCCTCTTGCGCGTGCTATCGAGCTCCAGCTCGCCGAAGCGCACTCGCGCGCTGGCCACCGAATTCGCGCGCCGGATGAGCGCGCGACAGCGGGCCAGCAGCTCAGGCACGTGGAATGGTTTCGTGAGGTAGTCATCCGCTCCCAGGTCCAGCGCTGTCACCCGGTCATCCAGACCGTCCCGCGCAGTCAACATCAATACGGGGACGAGACGCCGGCGGTTGCGCAGATGTCTCAGCAACTGCAGGCCATCCGCCCTGGGCAGACCGATATCGGCGACGACCAGATCGAACTCTTCGGCCTCGATCGCAGACTTGGCTGCCTCCGCTGAGCACACGAGATCGGCCGCAAAGCCCCCCGCGGCGAGCGCTCTGCGCACGCCATCCCCCACGAGCGGATCATCCTCGACCACGAGAACACGCATGGGTGCAAAGTTAACCCACCCCGGAACGCCCGTGGTGGCGGAGACAGACCCGAAGCGTCGCGCAGCGGCTCACGAATCCGTAACTCACTGACCTGATTCGTCTCCGGGGGCCGCGCAGACTCATGTAACAGGTGAATTACTTTCAGGATGCTTTCAAACCCTTGACCAGATAATGCGAATCATTATCATTTTCGTTCAAAGTAGACGAATCGAGGTCTCGAGCAAGCATGTCAGTCGTTGACTCCCCCATTGGCGGCCGGACAGCCAAGAACAATTCGATCGCTCTGGGCTCCCTGAGCGTGGCCGTTTCCTCCATGCTCGGTGCGGGCGTCGCACACGCTGATGCGCTGGCGCACGATACCGACGCGGACGGCGATTACGACAACGACGGCAAAAGCGTCGAGCAAGTCACCGTGAGCGGCGTACGTTCCCTCCTCTCGGACAAACTGTCTGGCGAACAATTGGATACGCCGCAGTCGCTGACCGTCGTCACCGACAAAATCATGTCGGAGCAGGCCAACACCCGCCTGGAAGACGCGCTGAAGAACGTTCCCGGCATCACCCTCAACTCGGGAGAAGGGGCAGCGCGGGGCGATACAGTCAACTTGCGGGGCTTCTCCGCATTCAACGACTTCTTTCTCGACGGCATTCGCGACGCCGCCGTCTACACACGCGACAGCTTCAACCTGCAGTCGGTCGAGGTCGTCAAAGGCCCTTCCGCCACATTGTTCGGCCGCGGCTCGACGGGTGGCGCCATCAACCAGGTCAGCAAGGCGCCGTTCCTCGAGGCGGCGGACGTGGTCCAGGCGAACCTGGGAACCAACTCGCTGTATCGCATGACCGCGGATCTCAATCAACCGTTCGCGGAGACGTCCGCGTTCCGCTTGAATCTCATGGGAGAGTCGTCCGACGTTGCGGATCGGGATTTCGTCCACAACCGCCGCTGGGGCTTCGCACCGTCCGCATCCTTCGGCATCAACACGCCGGACATGCTGACGCTGGCCTACCTGCACCAGCAGGAAAACAACGTCCCGGACAGCGGTATTCCGTTCGTCGACGGGCGCCCGGCCCCGGTACCGCGCTGGTCCTACTATGGCCTCAGCTCCGACAGCGTCACCACCCACGACGATATCGCGACCGCGCGTTACAAGCACGACTTCAGCACCGATCTGCTGATTTCAGACACGTTGCGCTATGCGCACTACGAGTTCAGCTATCTCGGCGACATGCCCAACTTCGGCGCCAGCCCGCCCGGTCCGCAAACTCCGCTGCAGGACATCCTCGTGGGACGCGACCGGCCCGCGAGCACCGGCGTCCAATCGAATCTCACCGAACAGATCGATCTCGTCGGGCGCCTCGAGACCGGATTCATCCGGCACACCCTCAACGCCGGTTTCGAGTGGGCGCGCCAGACGCTGGATCTCACCCGCCTGGTCAATCCCTTCAACTCGAACAACAGCTGGGTTCCCGAGACGCCGCTGCTGAGCCCCGACCCGTACGAGGCGATTCCGGTCGAAGGACCGAGCTCGCACCAGGACACGGTGGCCCATTCGACCTCCTTCTACCTGACCGATACCCTGGCGTTGGGGCCGTATCTCGACCTCATCGCCGGCGCCCGCTACGATAAATTCTCCGCGGACTACCGGCAGCTGACCGTTGCCAGCGGCGCGCAGCTGCTCCTCGATCACACTGACCGGCTCGGCAGCCCGCGTGGCGCCTTGATCTTCAAGCCCACCGCGACGCAGAGCTATTACTTCTCGTTCGGGACGTCCTTCGATCCGTCGGCGGAAGCTCTGTCGCTGACGGCCAAGACCGCCAACCTCGGCCCGGTCAAAGGCAAGACCTACGAGGTGGGCACCAAGGACAATCTTCTCGACGGGCAGTTGCTGGTCACCGGAGCCCTGTTTCACACGGTCGTCGACAATGCGCAGACCAACGATCCGGAGAATCCGACCCTCACGGTGTTGAACGGCAATCAACGTGTGAACGGCCTCGAGGCATCCGCATCGGGGTACCTTACGAAGCACCTCGAGCTGTTCGCTGGCTACACTTACCTCGACGGCAAGACGATCGCCTCCGGAACGGCGGCGGACGTCGGCAAGCCCCTGCAGAACGTGGCCAAGAACGCCCTCAACCTCTGGACGGAATATGAATTCACGGACCAATGGGAGGCGGGGGTCGGGGGCAACTGGCTCGGCAGGCGCTACGCCGACTTTGGCGGCGCCGTCACCGTTCCCGGCTACGTCGTGTGGAACGCCATGGTCTCCTACAAGGTGTCAAAGAGCTTCAGCGTGCAGTTGAACGGTTTGAACCTTTTCAACCGGTTCTACTACGACGCTCCGTACTACACGAGCGTATCGGAGAATCATGTCATTCCGGGCGCGGGTCGCAGCGGCGTGCTGACACTGCGCATGACGCTCTGATCAGCATCGATGCTGGTACGAATTCCCGCAGTTCTGGGCCAGGATGAGCTGACCGCCGTGCGCCAGCGATTGGCGGGCGGAGCGTGGGATGATGGACGTCTCACCGCCGGCCACCAGTCGGCGCAGGTGAAAGCCAACCTGCAGCTTCCACTGAACGACCCCGCCGCGCGCGAAGCGAGCGACGCTGTTCTGCGGGCTCTCGAACACAGCCCGCTCTTTGTCAGCGCGACATTGCCGCGACACGTCTTTCCTCCCCTCTTCAACCGTTACGAGACCGGGATGTCGTTCGGCAATCACGTCGACAACGCGGTGCGCCAGGTTCCAGGCACGCCCCACCGATTGCGCACCGATGTCTCGGCGACGCTGTTTCTAAGCGCGCCCGAAGACTATGACGGCGGTGAGCTGGTCATCGAGGATACCTTCGGAGCCCATTCGGTAAAGCTCGCCGCGGGCGATCTGGTGGTGTATCCCTCGAGCAGCCTGCACCGCGTGCAACCGGTCACGCGCGGCGTGCGGATGGCGGCATTCTTCTGGGTTCAAAGCATGGTTCGGGATGACGCCGAGCGCACGCTGCTCTTCGAGCTCGACTCGACGATTCGCACACTGACCGAAACGGGCGCCGATCGCGCCGGCATCGTGCGCCTGACCGCCTGCTATCACAACCTGATCAGAAAATGGGCGAGCCTGTGAGTCCCGGGCTGACGCCCGAGCAATTCGAGCGTGCAGCAGCCATGGAGGCTCACCAGGACCGCCTCGCGCAGCTGCAGCGAATGAGCTACCGCGAGCTGCGAGTGCTGTTGACAGGGGATCCTGTCGAGGCCGCATCCTGGATTCGCAGCGCCGCCGAGTATGGTGTGCCCGCTGCGCAGCTGCGTTTAGGGCGCATGCTGCTCGAAGGCCACGGAGTCGACCGCGACGAGGCGGCCGCGTTGCGCTGGTTTCTGCGCGCAGCGGATCGTAAGGACGCCGAAGCGATGAACATGGTCGGACGGTGTTATGAGAACGGCTGGG
>DASZVD010000233.1:0-5819 GCA_035547375.1 Steroidobacteraceae bacterium | reverse complement strand
GGACCGTTGGAGTCACGCTGGCAATGGACTTCTCCACGAAATGTCACGACCTGATGCGGCACGCAGCTCACTTTTCCCATCATCCAACGTGACCTTCATTGTACCCTTGCGGCCGCATGGACTCATTCGGCACCCATCCGCGCCGTGACCTGACGTTGCTGCACGCCACGTCGCTGGTCGTGGGCATCACGATCGGTACCGGCATCTTCTTGAAGTCCGCCGTGATGGCGCAGGCCGTTGGGACACCCACCTTGGTCCTCGGAGCGTGGGTCGTGGCCGGTGTCGTCGCCATGTTCGGCGCTCTGAGCTTCGCAGAGCTGGGCGCGCTGCTGCCGGATGCGGGCGGAGAGTATGTCTACTTGCGCGCTGCCTTCGGGGAGGTGCCGGGCTTCCTGTACGTCTTCAACAGCTTTCTCGTCGGCGGCGCCAGCATTTCGGCGTACGGTGCGGCGGTCGCCATATTCCTTTCGGATATCTATCCCTTCGGACCGGTATGGTTCGAGCACACGTTGCAGCTCTTCGGCGCCAGCTACCATCTGGAGATCGGCCCGCGCCAGGCCGTGGCGGTCGGCGTCATCGCCCTCTTCGGCCTCATCAATTGCGCCGGCGTCATGTTCGGCGGCCGCGTACAGACGCTGCTCACCATTGCGAAAGTCGTCTCCATCCTCGGCGTCGCCGCGGGAGTGTTCTTCTGGAGCAGTACCGGGGACTGGTCGAATCTGAACGCCGGAACGGGGGCCGCGACGGGCGGCCTGAGTGGCTTCGGCTCGGCAATGTTCGCGGCCTTGTGGGCCTACAGCGGCTGGCAGTTCCTGCCCATGGCCGCCAGCGAAGTGCAACAGCCGGACCGCAACCTGCCCCGCGCGATCATTGGCGGTACGTTGCTCGTGCTGGCGACCTACATGCTGATCAATGTGGCCTATCTCTACGCGTTGCCGCTGTGGCAGGTCGCCACTTCCAACTCAACGGCCTACCCGGACGCGCCGTCGGTTGCCGCCCGGACGGTGCAGACCTTCCTCGGCAGCAAGGCCACTGCGATAGCCGCTCTGATCTTTCTCTTGTCCTCGGTCGGCGCTCTCAACGGCACCATCCTCGCCCGCGCGCGCGTCCCCTACGCCGCGGCGCGTGACGGATTGTTCTTTGCAAAGTTCGGCAGGTTGAGCCCACACTCGCGAGTGCCGCTCACCTCGATCGTCTGGGTCAGCGTGTGGGCCGCCCTACTGGCGGCTACCGGCACTTTCGATCAGCTCACCAACATGGCGGTGCTGTCCTACGCTATTTTCTGGACGCCGGTGGTCCTGTCCGTCATCGTGCTGCGCCGCAAACTGCCCGATGCGCCGCGGCCGTATCGCGTCTGGGGCTATCCGTTCGTGCCGCTGGCGTTCGCCCTGGTCATGTGTTGGATCGTGAGCAACGCCTTCGTGACCAGCCCGATCGAATCCACGGCCACCCTGGCGCTCATCCTGCTGGGGCTGCCCGTCTATCCGCTGTTCCACGGCAAGGGCACGCGCCAGGAGCCTGTCTGACTCTGGTGTCCTGAGTCAGAAATCCGGCGAGCATCGAGAACGCCGCTGCGCCCCGTCCGCTAGGCGCGACGGGCAGCACAACGAAAAGCCTCAGGCCGACTCCAGCTCCCACAAGGTGACGGGGGCGCCCTTGCGCAGCCAGAATCCGGCGCCCGCTTCGGAGAAGTCCTGCCGCAAATGCGTTCGATACCAGCGGCCCGTGCGCAGGTGCACGTTGGCATCGGTGCGCTCGGTATCGCAATTGTGCTCCCAGTCGAGCCGGGTCAGCGCACTGAAATACAGGATGCCGCGGCACAGCCGGGCGAAATTGGCGAGGGCCCGTGCGGCCCGGCGCGCATCCAGGTATTGCAGCACGTCGTAGCAGATCACCAGATCGAACGGGCTGGCCGAGCCATAGTGCTCCAGCTCACCGTGCTCCCAGCCATACCGCCGGCATAGATACTCGCTCGTCTCCAGACCGGTGTACCGCGCGCCCGGCAACCGGCGCAGGAGCGGCCCTCGCAGCATCCCCGTGCCGCAGCCCGCATCGAGAATCCGCCGCACCGGCAGTCCCGTATGCTCCGCAAAGGCGGCGATGAGGTGCGCCCTGGCGCGCATCTCGCTCTTGGTGGTGACTGCCGTCCGCGGGTCGTAATAGAAACGGCGGTAGTACTCTCGATCGAAAGGCATTGGTGGCCAGTGCTCATCAGGGTCTTCAGCCCCGACAGGGTAGCACCCAATCGCGGCGCGCGACGCAAGCGCCGCACGGGTAACGCCACAAGGCCGCACCCGGATCCGCCCAAGAGTGATCGCGCCGAGCAAACCGCGCGGCCGCGGTGCGACGAGCGGCTGCAATGCGACGATGCGTCACGAGTCGGACTGGCTCCTGGTGAGCCCGAGCTCGGCCAGCAGCCGCTCCGTATCGAGCGGCTTCGGCAGGCAGGCGTCCGCGCCCGCCGCGAGAATGCGATCGACGTTCTCGGGGCTCGGAAAGCCGGTGACCGCCACGATGCGGATATGATTCAGCGTAGGACGCGCGCGCAGCCGCCGGCAGACCTCGAACCCGTCGATGCCCGGCATCATCAGGTCGAGCACCATGGCGTGCGGACGGAACGACTCTACCATCACACCCGCTTCGAACCCATCACGTGCGATCTCCGTCTCCACGTGCGAGTCGCGTTGCTCGATGAGCTCGGCGATCAAACTACTAACGTTCTGATCATCATCAACGATCAGAACACGCTCGGGACGACCCGAACGGCGGACGATCGGCGTCGCCCCCCGGCTGCGTGCAAATTCCTCGACATCGCTCAACAGAAAGCGGCGGTGGCCTCCCGGCGTCGTCAGTGAGCGCAACAGGCCGCGCGCCGCCCATTGCCGTACCGTCACCGGATTCACCATCAACAGCTGCGCGACCTCGGTGGGAGTCAGGTGGGTCTTCTGCTTCGGTTTTTTCATGTTCCTGTTTTCCGTGCGTCCCCGTCCGGCGCTGTCGAGCGCCCGACTCCTTGTCCTGTCCCGTCGCACGACCTCTCACGGATCGCGACTCCCCGTGTTCCCAGCGGCAGGCAGTGAGTCAATCGCTTATATCGGTTTTGTCGATTCGAACTCAAAAAGATCAATAGAATCAGCGCATTCGGTGTTAACAGAATATCAGGTGAGACCGTTCTTGCGCCCGTTCGATGTCGACTATCGCCTCACTTCTTTTTGATGCGGTGCATCGTGATGCCCGCAAGCGCCGGCCGCGGCCCTCCTGCTCCGCGCCCGAGACCGCAGAAAGATGGCGATGGGGGGCGCGGCCGCAGTAGGCGCATCATGAGTCAGACAGGCTCCTAAACGCGGAACACACGATCGAGCAGCGCACCCAGGGCCACGCCGCGTGGCAACGTGCCGAACGAGGCAGGAGCCCCGGAAGTCAATCGCGATGCAAGAAACGCCTGTGCCGAGCTCTCGGGCCCGTACCCAAGCAATATTCCCCCTTGTACAGCGAGCGCGATGCTTTGCGTCAGCTGACGTGCTCGCAGCTCGCCCTCGCCCGGGTCACTCAACTCCGAGAGAAGCGCGTCGACAAACAGATCGTAGCGCGTGTCGCGACCTTTACCGCCGGAAAGCAGTGCATCCAGGGCATCGCGAGTACGTGGCTCACGAGTGAAGGCGCGCAGCACATCCAGACACATGATGTTGCCCGACCCTTCCCAGATCGAATTCAACGGCGCCTCGCGATAACGGCGCGCGATCGGCCCTTCCTCGACATAGCCGTTTCCCCCGAGCACTTCCATGGTCTCGGCGATCATCGCCGGCGCGCGTTTACACACCCAATACTTCGCCACCGGGGTCAGCACACGGCGCAAAAGCGACTCCGCTTCGTCATCCTGTGCATCGAACGCACGCGCCAGACGCATGACGAGCACGATGTGACTCTCACACTCGAGGGCCAGATCGGCAAGAACATTACGCATCAAAGACTGATCGACGAGCAGCTTGCCGAATGCACTACGTTGCCGCGCGTGATGGATCGCCTGCGCAACGCACTGCCGTATCAGGCCGGTCGTGGCGACTGCATTGTCGAAACGGGTATAGACCCCCATTTCGAGAATTGTCTGGATACCGCGCCCTTCCTCACCGACCAGCAGGCCATACGTGTTCTCGAGCACGACTTCGCTCGAAGCGTTGGAGTGATTACCCAGCTTCTCCTTGAGACGCTGCAGCAGCAAGGTATTGACGGACCGGTCCGGCAGGAAACGCGGCACGAAGAAGCACGACAGGCCGCCCGGCGCCTGCGCGAGCACCAGGAAGGCATCGCACATCGGCGCGGAGAAGAACCACTTGTGGCCGTCGAGCCGATACTCCAGACCAGGACCGCGCGCGGCGACCGGCATCGCGCGAGTGGTGTTCGAACGAACATCGGACCCTCCCTGCTTCTCGGTCATGCCCATGCCCATCAACGCGCCGCGCTTGTCGCCGGCCGGCGTGAAGCGCGAGTCGTACTCGCGCGACAGCAGGAGCGGCAGCCACTCGCCAAAATCCTCCGGCTGCCGCGCAAGTGTTGGAACGGCACCGTACGTCATGGTCGCGGGACACTGCGTGCCATTCTCGACTTCCGCCCACAACATGTAGCCCGCCGCCCGGGCCACGTGCGCCGCCGATGCGGGCTCCGACCACGGCCCCGTGTGCAACCCCTCACCCACCAGGCGACGCATGAGCTCGTGCCAGGCGGGATGAAACTCGACTTCATCACGGCGCGCGCCGAATCGATCGTATGACTTCAACACGGGCGGATGACGATTGGCCGCCTCACCCAACGCGAACATCTCCGCGGTACCGAGCCGCTCGCCCAGTGAGGCCATGCGGTCGTGATCCGACGCAGACCCTTCCCGAGCGAGCGCGGCGACGAGAGCGGGATTCGTGGTGAACAGGTTGTAGTCGACCAGATCACTCGACTGGTTGGCGACATCGCGTGTTGGGTGGGTCATGGTCGTATGCCTCGGCTTCGGATGTCTGGCATGATGTCTACGGTAGCTCAAATGAGGGCTGGCGGCGCGGGCACGGCACGTGCTGGGCAGTACGCCGGATGTGAACGATGAGGAGAAGAAGAATGTGGCGGATCCCCGTGGCGCTGCTCCTGGCGGCCGGCCTGTCCGGCGTGGCGGTGGCCGATACCCCGGCCGGCGGGAAATCGAGCGCCCGGGCCGGCAGATTCACGCTCGTGAGCCCGGACATTGGCCCGGGGAAAAGGATGTCCACGGACCAGGTCTACAACGGCTTTGGCTGCACCGGCAAGAACCTGTCACCCGCCTTGTTCTGGAGCGGCGCGCCCGCAGGAACGAAGAGCTTCGCGCTCATGGTCCATGACCCGGACGCGCCTACGGGAAGCGGCTTCTGGCACTGGGTGGTTTACAACATCCCGGCGGACGCGACCTCCATACCGGCCGAAGCGGGCGACACCCGGCGCAAGATCCTGCCGGCCGGCGTCGTGCAGGGCCGGACCGATTTCGGCACGACGGGTTACGGTGGCCCCTGTCCGCCGCCCGGCAAGCCCCACCACTACCACTTCCGGCTGTACGCCCTGAAGGTAGCGAAGCTCGACGTGCCGGCGGATGCGACCGCGGCCCTCGTCGGTTTCAACGTCAATGCCAACAAGATCGCGGAAACCGAGCTGGTTGGGCTGTACGGTCGCTGAGGCCCCGGATGACGCGGCTGCGTGACAAGGCGGTGAGAAAGCCAGCATGAGAAGCCCTGAAGAGAGAGTCGTGTGGCGCTTGATTGGCGGGCACCCGTGAGAATCGGCCTCATTTCCGACACGCATGGGCTCGT
>DASZVD010000232.1:0-11182 GCA_035547375.1 Steroidobacteraceae bacterium | reverse complement strand
CGAGGAATGGAACCAGCCGCGATGCTGGTCGGAGCCCTCCAGGTACAGGTCCACGGGAGCGGCGATCTCCGGCCGTTGCGCTCCGACACACTCGAATGACAAGCCGGAGTCCGCCCAGACGTCCATCACGTCCGTCACCTTGTCGTACGAGTCGGCTTCCGCGCCCAGCAGCTCCGCGGGTTGCAGCGCGAACCAGGCTTCGATGCCGCCTTTCTCCACCCGCTGCGCCACGGCTTCGATCAACTCCTGCGTGCGCGGGTGCAGCTCGCCAGTCTCTTTCTTCACGAATAACGGGATCGGGACGCCCCAGGTGCGCTGGCGCGAGATACACCAGTCCGGACGATTCTCGATCATCCCGGCAATGCGCTGTTCGCCCCACTCGGGCGTCCACTGCGTGCGCTTGATGTCCCGCAGCGCATGGGCGCGCAGGTCTTTCTGGTCCATGCTGATGAACCACTGCGGCGTCGCGCGGAAGATCACCGGCGTCTTGTGCCGCCAGCAGTGGGGGTAGCTGTGACGCAATGGCTCGTGGTGAACCAGACGCCCCCGCTCCTTCAACAGATCGACGATGACCGGGTTCGCCTCGTCGACTCGCAGCCCCGCGACAAACGGTGTGCTGGCATAGAAGCGCCCGTCATTGCCAACAGGGTTGGCAACCGGAAGACCGTAACGCTGCCCCACGGCAAAGTCCTCGTGACCGTGGCCGGGAGCCGTATGGACGGCGCCGGTACCGGCATCCAGCGTCACGTGCTCACCGAGGATGACCGGTACCCGCCGATCCTCGAAGGGGTGTTGGAGCAACAGGCCTTCGAGCGCGCTGCCGGCCGTATCCGCGAGAGTCGCCACCAGTGTCATGCCATAGCGCTGCAGACACGCATCGAGCAGCTCGGCCGCCAGGATGAGCCGATATCGCTCACCTTCTTTTTCGGCTTCGACCAACACGTAGCGGAAGTCGCCGCGCAGGGCTACCGCCTGGTTGGCGGGCAGCGTCCAGGGAGTCGTGGTCCAGATGACGAGATCGACGGGCGCGGCCAGGCGGCCGGGCGGGAGCCCGACCCGATCGGCGAGCGCCTGGGTGTCGACGACACGAAACGCCACGTCGATGGCGGGCGACGTACGCTCTTCGTATTCCACTTCGGCTTCGGCGAGCGCCGAGCGGCAATCGAGGCACCAGTGCACCGGCTTCACGCCCTTGTAGAGGTGCCCGTTACGAATCACTTTGCCGAAGGCCCGCAACTGCTGCGCCTCGAACGAGGGATCCATGGTCCGATACGGATGATCCCAGTCGCCCAACACGCCGAGCCGCTTGAAGTCGGCGCACTGCAGGTTGATCTGCTCCTGGGCATAGGCACGGCAGGCGGCCCGGAACGCGTTGACATCGAGCTTGTGGCCCGGGCGACCGTGCTTCTTCTCCACCTGCAGCTCGATGGGCAGGCCGTGACAATCCCAACCCGGGATGTAGGGCGAATCGAAGCCGTCGAGCGAGCGCGACTTGACGACGATGTCCTTGAGAATCTTGTTGATGGCGTGACCGATGTGAATGGTGCCGTTGGCATACGGTGGCCCATCGTGCAGCACGAAGCGCGGGCGGCCCTTGGCCGCCTCACGCACTTTGGCGTAGGTCCTGCGCTCCTCCCAGGCTTTCACCATCGCGGGCTCGCGCTGCGCGAGATCCGCCTTCATGGGGAAATCCGTCTGCGGCAGGTTGATCGTCTGTTTGTAGTCAGCCATATCTCTCGTTCAAGCACCCAATATGCGCCGCGCCTCGGCGGCGTCCCGATGAATCTGCTCGACCAGCGCATCGAGAGTCGGGAAATGCTCCTCGTCGCGCAGCTTCCGTACGAATTCCACCTCGAGCTCACGTCCGTACAGGTCGGCCGCGAAATCGAACACGTGCACCTCGAGCAGCGTGTGCACGCCGCCAACGGTGGGGCGCGTGCCGAGACTCGCTACCGCGGCCAACGGCCCAGCCTCGATGCCGTGCACACGCACCGCATAAATGCCCTTCAGCGGCGCCCTGCGCCGCTCGATGCGCAGGTTGGCGGTCGGAAAACCCAGATTCCGCCCGAGCCTCTGGCCGGGAACGACACGGCCTCGCATCGAATACGGCCGCCCGAGCCGGCGTTGCACCAATTCGAACTCGCCGCGCTCCAGCGCATCGCGCAGGGCGCTGCTGCTCACACGCTCGCCCTCGACCAACACCGGCGGCACGACATCGACCGAAAAACCCAACCGCCTGCCCGCCTTCACCAACATGGGGGCAGTTGCCTCACCATGGCAGCCAAAGCGGAAGTCGTGCCCCACGACCACCGTGCGCGCGCCGAGACCCTGCGCCAGGAGCTGGGCGAATGCCTCACCCGACAGGTTACGCAGGCCCTCACCGAACCGCAGCAGCAGCAGGTAGTCGAGGCTCATGCCCGCCAACACCCGGCACCGCTCACGCAATGACGTCAGCCTCGCCGGCGGGGCCTCGGGGCTGAGGAATTCCCGCGGCGTCGGCTCGAAGGTCAATAGTACCGTCGGCGCCGAAAGTCGCGCGGCATGCTCGCTAACGCGGCGCAGCAATGCCTGATGCCCCAGGTGGATGCCATCGTAGGTGCCGATCGTAACGACACAGCCCCGCTGACGATCCTGCAGGTTGACGAGGCCGCGGATGAGCTCCATGGGCCGGTTAAGCCACTGATGTCAAAAGGTTAAATTATACGGGTTTTGCCCACCAAAACCCGCGGAAGTTTGTTGCCCGGCCAGTTTATGTGAAGCCGCAAAACGGGGCTCGGCCACGTTCGCGCCCGGCGTTGACAACGGCGTGGCCGATGAGCAGACTACCGGCCCCCGCGACCGGGGGTATCGTCTTTACGGAGATCTCGTGGCCAATACCAAGTCCGCCGAAAAAGCTGCCGTCCAAGCCCAGAAGCATCGTGTGCGCAATGTAGCACTGCGCTCCCGCATGCGTACTGCGGTCCGCAGCGTCACGGCGGCCATCGAGGCCAAGAACAAGGAAAAGGCCCTGACGACGTACAAAGAGGCGGTCCCGGTTATCGACGCTTTGGTGAACAAGCAGATCATCCACCGCAATAAAGCAGCGCGTCACAAGAGCCGCCTGTCGGCTCAAATCCGCGCCATGCAGTGAGGCTGAGATGGACGCTAATGAGAAGGTTCGCTGGACGCCCCCGGCTCTGCCACCGGTACCCCTCAAGCTCAAGCCCGCTGCTAGGCGGCAGTATCTCCTGCAGGTGATGCGCGGTCGTGCGACTGTTCGCGAGCCTGCTGCTCCTCCAAAAACACCATAACCGCCTGAGCGAGCTCCTTCGTCCCCCGGCCCGTGGCCGCGGAGACGAGAAAGTGCGGGCCGCGGAAACGCAGCCGGCGCACGATGTCACGCGCCCGTTTTTCCGCTTCTTCATCGGGCAGCAAATCCCGCTTCGTCAGCACGAGCCACCGCGGCTTCGCCGCAAGGTCCTTGCTGAACTTCTTCAGCTCGGCCACGATCGCTCGTGCCTCAACCACCGGATCCACGTCGGGATCGAGCGGCGCAATATCCACGAGATGCAGCAGCACCCGAGTGCGCTGCAAGTGCTTCAAAAACCGGATTCCCAGTCCCGCCCCTTCCGCGGCGCCCTCGATGAGCCCAGGGATATCGGCCATTACGAAACTACGGTGCTCGCCCACGTCTACGACGCCGAGGTTCGGATAGAGCGTTGTAAACGGGTAGTCCGCCACCTTCGGGCGAGCATGAGAAACAGCACGGATGAGCGTGGATTTACCCGCGTTCGGCATGCCCAGCAAGCCGACATCCGCGATCACCTTCAGCTCGAAGAACAGCGTCCGCTTTTCGCCGGGCAGCCCTGGCCCATACTGACGGGGTGAGCGGTTCGTGCTGGATTTGAAGCGCTGGTTCCCCCAACCGCCTTTACCCCCCTTCGCAACCATTAGTGTTGCACCAGGCTCGGTCAGGTCACTCAGTTCCTCGCCCGTATCAGCGTCGCGCACGGTCGTGCCGACCGGAACGGGGATGTACACGTCCGCACCACCGCGCCCCGTACAGTCGTTCGAGCTGCCCGGTTCACCATGGGGGGCCCGGTACGTCCTTTCGACTCGGAAATCAGCGAGGGTATTGATGCCTTCCTGCGCACGGAGATAGACGCTTCCGCCATCCCCACCGTCGCCCCCATCCGGACCACCAAACGGTACGAATTTCTCGCGACGGAAGCTCGTGCTACCCCGGCCACCGTTGCCTGCCTGCACCTTGACTCGGGCTTCGTCGACGAATTTCATTGCGGAAGCTTACCCACATATTGAGCGGGACGCCGTCCGCCCCGCGCGGTTGCCGACCGCGCGCACTTCGGCGCCGTCTTGGAAACCGGGTGCCGAAGTCCGCGCGCGTAACGTGCCGACCCCACATACGAAAACCCCGGCGCGGAGCCGGGGCTTTCAGGACACCGTTGAGCGGTATTCTTCAGTGGCTCGTGGCAGCCTCAGCTTCCGGCAGGACGCTGACGTACGTGCGCTGCTCAGCGCCCTTCTTCTGGAACACCACTTTGCCCGCCACCAGGGCGAACAGCGTATGGTCCGTGCCCGTACCAACGTTCGCGCCCGCACGCACCGGCGTGCCGCGCTGACGGATGATGATGTTGCCGGCCAGCACGTGCTCGCCGCCGAAGCGCTTCACGCCCAGCCGCTTGGAATGGGAATCGCGGCCGTTCTTGGTACTGCCGCCTGCCTTTTTATGTGCCATGAGTGCTGTTTCCTGAAAAGTAGCGACTTCAGCCCGCGCTGATGTCCGTAATCTTGACCTCGGTGAAGAGCTGCCGATGGGTCTTCTGTCGCAGATAGTGCGCGCGGCGCTTGAACTTCACGACAGAGACCTTGGCGCCCTTACCGTGCCGTACGATAGTGCCGGTCACCTTGCCGCCCGCGAGAAGCGGCGCGCCCAGCTTGACGTTGGTGCCCTCGCCGACCAGCAGCACTTCGCCGAATTCGACGGTGGCGCCCGCCTCGCCGGCCAGCTTCTCGACGCGCAGCACGCCGTCCTTGGTCACACGATATTGCTTACCGCCCGTGGCGATGACTGCGTACATAAATAAGAATGCCCTTGGAACGAAGGATGGGAGGCACGCCCCCCGGCCCGAAGAAAGGTCGCGCATTCTACTGTCGGACCCGCGACAGGTCAAACGCGCATTTTTTTCAGGTCTCACCGAGACTTAGAGGGCCTTGGAACGCTCCAATCCATTCTCGGGAGCCCCTGCGTCGACTAAGATGTGTGGTTGCCACCGAGGACCCATTTTCCGATGACCCTGGAAGAAATCCGCGCGCTCGTTAAAGAGGACCTAGCGTCCGTAAACGACGTCATTCGCGCGCGCCTGAAAAGCGCCGTGCCCCTCGTGGATCAGATTGCGGAGCACATCATTTCAGGGGGCGGAAAGCGCCTGCGACCCATGCTGGTCGTGCTGGCTGGCCGAGCCTGTGGTCACGAGGGCAGTGCTCATATAGAGGCCGCCGCATTCATTGAGTTCATTCATACGGCCACGCTTCTGCACGACGACGTGGTCGACGGTTCCTCGATGCGCCGCGGCCGCGACACGGCCAACGAAGTGTTCGGCAATCAGGCGAGCGTCCTGGTCGGGGATTTCGTGTATTCCCGCGCGTTTCAAATGATGGCGGCCCTGAACTCGCAGCCCATCATGGAGATCATGGCGGACGCCACGAACGTCATTGCCGAGGGCGAAGTGCTGCAGCTCATGAACGCGCACGACGCCAACACCACCGAACAGCGCTATCTCGAGGTGATCTACCGGAAGACCGCGAAGCTCTTCGAAGCCGGCGCTGAAGTCGCTGCCGTGCTCTCCGAGAGCCCCGTAGCCATCCGCAAAGCCCTGGCCGCCTACGGCCGGCACCTCGGGACCGCCTACCAGCTCGTCGACGATGTGCTGGACTACCGCTCGAACCCCACGGAACGCGGCAAGAACCTCGGCGATGACCTCGCCGAAGGCAAACCGACCCTGCCCCTGATCCATGCCCTGAAGCACGGCAACGAGAGCCAGCGCGCCGCCATCCGCCTCGCCATCGAGAAAGGCGGCCTGGCGCAGCTCGAGCTGATCGTCGCCGCCATCGACGCCACGGGCGGCCTCGACTACACGGCCCAGCTGGCCCGCGGGGAAGCCGAACGCGCCCTGAGCGCCCTGGAAGCCTTGCCCGGGTCACCGTACAAGGATGGGCTCATGGCTTTGGCGCGGTTCTCGGTGGAGCACACGACTTAAGGAGCCCTCCTTCGGCGAGACCCGTCCCCTGGACCGGGGGCCCTGGGACCGCGGCCGGGGTAGGAGCCGTTCTCGCGGCGCCATTGAAGCCGCCTCGGCGCTTCAGTACACTTCGCGCCCCGCCATTCTTGCCGCCCGCCGGAATCGAAAGGAAGCGGGCTCGTTCATCTCGGGGTGTAGCTCAGCCTGGTAGAGCACTACGTTCGGGACGTAGGTGTCGCAGGTTCAAATCCTGTCACCCCGACCACCTGCCTCTGCACCGATCACCGGTGCAGCCGGTTGGACCTCATAGACAGCCCAAACGCTATCGCCCTTGCCTTGCTCGAGTTGGATCGTCCCGAGACTCCTTGGTGCCATGCGTGCAGCGGTAGCCCGCAAGACCGACCAGCCGGGGCATGAAGCGCAGCTCGGCGCCCGCGGTGAAGTCATATAAGTTGTGCGCCGATCCGAAGGTCAATACACCAGGCGAGTAAAATCCGCTGCCAAACACCGCGAACCCGAGACGTGCAGATCGGTGTCAAACATCAAGGCCGTCGATGCGATGAATTCCCGATCCTCCGTCAATAACACCCCCTAATCGAAGTTGGTTTTCATTCCCGTGATCGGACCTGGGGTGAGATAGCGCAGTTGCAATACATCGTTGCCTACGGTGGCATCGATGACGCGGGCGACGTTCGAGCGACCCGATTCATCCGAGAAGACGATCTCCAACCGCCGGGACGCCCCTTTTCGCTGAGTGCGCGGATCGCCGCCTGCGCACGGCCATGGGGCAACTCCTCGCAGGCTTCGGAGTCGCGGCTATCCGTGTGACCCTCGATCACGATTACGAATTCCAGCCGGTGCCGGCTCGGCACAGGCGCCGTTCACGCCACCGCGGCTGCGGACATCCGTTGTGTCAGCGCCGCAAAATGAATCCCGGATTCGCGGCTCTGTGACAACAGGGGCGTCTACATCCCGAGGGCCTGCGGATCTCATCGCCCGATATTGTTCCGCTGCAGCTGTCGGGCAGTGTCCGAGATCGAAATCTGGAACCCGCGCGCAAAATGCGGTGGCGACGACCGTGCGGCGCCCGCATTCAGGGGTCTCCTCGAACTCGCCGCTTTGAATCGCGTCCAATCCGCTGGCGCATCGCCTTTTGGGGGTTTATGAACACACACATCCGTCTCAGCAGCCTGCTCGCCGAGCGGCGCGTGGAGATCCTGCAGCGCTGGACGCAGCGAATCGCCCGCGAGCATACCGATAAAGAGTTGAGCCGCGGTGAGCTCTGGGACCACTTGCCGCTGTTTTTCGATGAGGTGCTCGCCGCACTTCGGACCGAGGAGGGTCAGAGCGCTGGCGTCATGGCGGCCGAAGGTACAACGGCCTCGGCGGCCCATGGGACTCAGCGTCTGCGGGTCGGATTCGATCTGGCGGAGGTGGTCCGCGAATACGAGATTCTCACCGAGTGCATTCTGGACGAGGTGGAGGCGCTGGGCGGCAGCGTCTCGATACGGGCCTTCCGCAGGGTGCAGGCTCTGTTGAATGCCGGCCGTGCGGAAGCGGTCTTCGCTTATATTCAACGGCGTGACACAGAGATGGCACGCGAGCATTCACGACACGTCGCGTTTATAGCACACGAGCTGCGTAATCCATTGATGACAGCATTCACGGCGGCGACCCTTCTGCGCAAGGCCGCACGTTCAGAAGATGATTATGCGCTGACTCTGTTGACCCGCAATCTGGGCGCGTTACGGGAGCTCATCGATCAGGTGCTCTTGGCCGATCGGCTCTCCGGAGAGTTGCAGCTGGTGCGCGAGTCGCTCGATCTGCGGCCAATGCTGGATGAGGTGATTGCGGATGCCCGGCTGGCCGCCGAGCCGCGTCATATCGAGCTCATTCTGCACTGCCCTGACACGCTGCCGATCACCGGCGATCGGCGGCTGCTGCGCTCAGCCATCGGCAATTTGCTCGGGAATGCAGTCAAATTCACTCACGAGGGCCATGCGATCACGGTGCGTGCTGCGCGTCACGAGGGTCGCATCACGATTGAAGTCGAAGACGGTTGTGGGGGACTGCCGGCGGGCAACGCCTCCGAGTTGTTTGAGCCGTTCGTGCAACGAGGTGAAAACCGCACCGGCTTCGGGTTGGGCTTGGCAATCGTCAAACAGGCCCTTGAAGCCCACCGCGGCACCGTCAGCGTGCGCAACTTGCCTGGCCGGGGGTGCGTGTTCTCGCTCGAATTGCCGGAATCGGCGCACACCTGAGGGTAATCGCCGACTCGCGCGCTTTGCTTTGCTCATCGTTACGCACCATCCGGTCGGTCCCAGAACCGGAGCTTCCGGCAGACAGCGATGAATGCCTCGGCGTCCCTCCTGCCGCCGAGCTCCACAAATCCCTCATCAAGACGCTCGGGGGCCAGACCCACTTTTGCAATCAGCGGTGCGGCTTCCGCTGTAAACCCGATGAATTTGTAATGGGCGTAGGCGTCTGTAACGAAGTCTCGTGCGGGCGGCAAGCTGGCAAGGGCGGGAGAGCCGTCCTTGCCGGCGAGGATGGCGACGGCATCGAACAGCACCGATGGGGCGCCATCGATTTTGTGATGCGCCGGAAGCACGGAACCGTCGCTCGCCTTCGCGCCGCCCACGGCCGGTGCCACCCGCTCGACCACGGAGCCTTCCTTCTTTGCCGCGGCCTCGAGCGCCAACAGCAGCCGGGCATCAACGCCATCGCTCATCAGCACGCCGAGCTTGCGCCCTTTGAAACTGGAGGGTCCCCGCTTGAGTATGCTCAGAGCGTCCGAGGGCTTGAGATCGGTGCGCGGTGCCACGGCCGCGGGTGCCGCCTGCGGTAGCTTCAACAGGCCCAGCCCACCAGCAACCGTCTCCGCCAGCCCCTGGTCGACGTTGCGGAGCTGTGCGACCACGCTCTCGCGAATCGCCAGCGTCTCGCACTTGCTCAACTCGAACGTCAACGCGTCGGCAATGTGCTTTTGCTCGACCTTCGTCTGGCTCACGTAGAAGAGCCTCGCTTGGCTGTAATGATCGGCGAAGCTCTCCGGACGCAGACGGACCTTGGGTCCGGTGAGCTCCTCGGCAAAAGTGGTGAAGCCGCGCTGCGGGGATTCCCTCGGACCGCCCATCTTCGGACCCCTGGAGTTCGGCTCGTAGTTGACCCGACCTTTCGGGTTCTGAAATGCCATATGCCCGTCTTGCTGGAAAAGATGGACCGGGCATTTCGGCGCATTGATCGGCAAGTGAGTGAAGTTCGGCCCGCCCAGCCGCTTCAGTTGCGTGTCCAGATAGGAAAAGTTGCGTCCCTGCAGCAGCGGATCGTCCGTAAAGTCGATGCCCGGCACGAGGTTCTGCGTCATGAAGGCGACCTGCTCCGTCTCAGCGAAGAAGTTCTCGGGCATGCGATCGAGCACCATGCGTCCGACGGGCTTTACGGGCACGATCTCTTCCGGAACGATCTTCGTTGCGTCGAGGACGTCGAAATCGAAGCTGTCGGCGAATTTCTGATCGAACGTCTGCAGGCACAGCTCCCACTCGGGAAAGTCACCGCTCTCGACCGCGCTCCACAGGTCGCGGCGATGAAAGTCTGGGTCGGCACCGTTGATCTTGACCGCCTCGTTCCACAGTACCGACTGGAGCCCGAGCTTGGGCTTCCAGTGAAACTTGACGAAGGTCGAACGGCCGCGCGCGTCGATGAGCCGGAAGGTATGGACGCCAAAGCCCTCCATGAAGCGGAATGAGCGCGGAATCGCCCGATCGGACATGATCCACATGATCATGTGCATCGACTCGGGCATCAGCGACACGAAGTCCCAGAAATTGTCGTGAGCGCTCTGCGCCTGTGGAAATCCCCGATCCGGCTCGTCCTTCACGGCATGGATGAGGTCCGGAAATTTGATGGCGTCCTGGATGAAGAACACCGGGATGTTATTGCCGACGAGGTCCCAGTTGCCCTCCTTGGTGTAGAACTTGACAGCAAAGCCGCGGACGTCGCGTGCGAGGTCGAACGAGCCCTTACTTCCGGCCACCGTCGAGAAGCGCACGAACACCGGGGTCTTTTCGCCTGCCCGTTGGAAAAGATCCGCCTTGGTCAGGCTGCCGAGCGGCTTGTAAGTCTCGAAAAAGCCGTGGGCGCCGTAGCCACGGGCGTGCACGACGCGCTCCGGAACGCGCTCATGATCGAAATGGAAGATCTTTTCCCGGAAATGGGAATCCTCGATCAGCGCCGGGCCGCGAGCACCTTGGCGCAAAGTGTTTTGGTCATCGGCAACGGGCGTTCCCTGCTGGGTGGTCAGAACATCATCTCTGTCTTGGGTGGTCTGATGGACCTCCCCACCCGCACCACGCGCGACGGACTTATCCTTGCGGCTCGTGGGCTTTGCAGTGGCCTTGTTGCTCATGGCGCGTCTCCTCAACTCCAGGCGAACTGAGTCAGACAGCGGGCACTGCGGAAGTGCCTGGGGCTGGAAGCCCTCAACGGGTCGTCACGGGCAAAGTTCCCGGTGTGCCTCACCGGCGCAAGAAGCGCAGTGGCCTACGACACGCTCCGCCCGCGCGGGCGTCCCATCTTTCAGACTCCATTGGCGCGGGTTTCGTGAGCCCAACACTGGCGACATCACTCCACGGTACTCGCCCGCCACGTACAAGCTCCATTGCCGTGGATGCCTTTCCACCCATAAACCGCTGATTGTCGATGTGCCGGAATCCGCGAACCGCAGGCCGTGACTGCGAACCGGAAACGATCGGCCGGTGCTGCTCCTCGACGATAAGACTGCCTACCTTGATCGGAGACTCGTGCTCTTATGAGTAGACCGACTCAACGCAGGGGAGCCGGCGGCGACGGGCGTTCTTGGACTGAGGCCCAGTCCCGGCCAGAACAGTCAGTGACCGATAGAGCGCCTACTAACGGTGACTGCGAAAGAATTGTTACGCGTT
>DASZVD010000231.1:0-4472 GCA_035547375.1 Steroidobacteraceae bacterium | reverse complement strand
CCTCCCTCCTAGCCCTTCTTCTTTACACGGACGAGGCCTTCCTGCGCGGTGCTCGCGACGAGGCGTCCGTCCTGGGAAAACAGGCTCGCGCGCGCGAAGCCCCGCGCCCCGGAGGCACTCGGGCTCTCGACGGCATACAACAGCCATTCATCGACCCGCAGCGGGCGATGAAACCACATTGCGTGGTCGATGCTGGCCATGATCAGCGAGCTGTGCGTGAATCCCGTGCCGTGCGGCAGAGTCGCCGTGTCGAGCAGGAAATAATCCGAGACATAGGCGAGCAGGCAACGGTGCAGCTTCTCGTCATCCGGCAGCCTTCCCACGGCTCGGAACCACAGCTGGCGCGCGGGCGCCGTGCGTTGCGGGCGCAGATAGTCGATCGGCTGCACGGAGCGAAACTCGAACGGCCGCGGATGCTCGAAGAAACGCCGCAGCCGCTCGGGGAGCCGCTCCAGCAGCTCGAGCGGCGGGCGGGTCGAGTCGGGCAGCTCCTGCGGCGGCGGCACGGCCGGCATCTCGATCTGGTGATCGAGGCCGCCCTCCGGCACCTGGAAGGAGGCGGTCATGTTGAAGATCTGCTCGCCGTGCTGAATGGCGACCACACGCCGGTTGGAGAAGCTGTGGCCATCGAGGCTGCGATCGACCTGATAGACGATGGGCGCGTTGAAATCGCCGCGGCGCAGGAAATACGCGTGCAGCGAGTGCACGACGCGGCCCTCGACCGTCGCCGAGGCGGCGGTGAGGGCCTGGCCGAGCACTTGGCCGCCGAACACCTGCGGACTGCCGATGTCGCGACTCTCGCCGCGGAACAGGTTGACTTCCAACTGCTCGAGCTCGAGCAGCGTCAAGAGGTCGGCAATGCGCTGGTCCATGAGCGGCTCGAGGCCCCTGATCGGCTCGCTTCTCAGCCGAACTTGAACTTCCCGCGCATCAGCGCGTTGTGTCCGGGAAAGGTGCACAGGTAGGAGTAGTCGCCGCCCGCCTTGAGGGTCGCGGTCGAGAATGTGACGGTCGCCGACTGTCCGCCACCGACCACCTTCGTGTGCGCGATGACGCGCTTGTCGCCCGCCGCGATATAGTCGTTCGCCAGGCCGGCGCCCATGCCGGCGTTGGCGACGGCCGACAGGTCAGGGGTGGCGACCAACACCCAGTTGTGTCCCATCGCGGCGGCGGGCAGTTGCCCCGAGTGGTGCAGCGTCAGGGTGACCTCCTTGCAGGTCGCGGGGACGTCCAGCTCCTTTTTGTCATACTGCATCTGGTCGTTGCCGGTGATCTCGAGCTTGCACTTGGCGTCCGCTGCCGCCGCCGGAGCGGACCACAGCAGCGCCTGTGCTGCAACCACGAACACCGCGGCCAGTGAGTTTCTCATCAGTTTCATCATCGTCTCCTCGCAGTATGTGACAGTCTCGATCCAAACGGAGCGCCCCCCACGGGCGCTCCTGTTAACTCATTCGCTTCAGTCCGGCACGCCCAGCCGCTGGTGCATGATGGGGCTCGTCGTCGTGTACTGCAGGAACTGCTTCTTCTGCGGATACAGATGGTGCTGGATGGCGAAGGCCGCCAGTGCCGCCTCATGGAAGCCCGACAGGATCAGCTTCTTCTTCCCCGGATAGGTGTTGATGTCCCCCACGGCGAACACGCCCGGCAGGCTGGTCTGGAATTTCTCCGTGTCCACCTTGAGCACCTTCTTCTCCAGCTCCAGCCCCCACTCGGCAATGGGACCCAGCTTCGGGTGCAGCCCAAAGAACACGAGGAGCTGATCGGCATGGAGCGCGTGCACGGTCCCGTCCTTCGCCTTCACGTTCACGCCCCGCATCCGGCCGTTGTCGACGATGAAGGAATGGGGCAGCGCTTCTTCGAGGACACGCATCCGTCCCGCCGCTACTTGCTCCCGCATCTTCGCGACCGAAGCCGGCGCCGCACGATACTCGGACCGGCGGTGCACGAGCGTCAGGCTTCGGGCCTTGGGCAGCAGCTCCAGAGTCCAGTCCAAAGCCGAGTCGCCACCGCCAAAAATGACGATGTCCTGGCCGTGCAGGGCGCTCGAATTCTTCACCCGATAGTGCAGCGTCGTGCCTTCAAACGCTTCCGCCCCGTCTATACCAATGCGGCGCGGCTGGAAGGAGCCCACTCCGGCTGCGATGACGACCGTGCCGGCATCGAAGGTGGTGCCCACGGTGGTCGACAGCAGGAAGCGCCCATTCTCCTGGCGCTCGAACGCAATGACTTCCTCACCCAGATGGAACGTCGGGTTGAACGGCTCGATCTGCTTCATGAGACGGTCGACGAGCTCCTGCGCGCCGCAGACCGGCAACGCGGGGATATCGTAGATCGGCTTCTCGGGATAGAGCTCGGTGCACTGGCCGCCCGGGTGCGCCAGGGAGTCGACCAGATGGGCCTTGATGCCGAGCAGGCCAAGCTCGAACACCTGAAAGAGCCCGCAGGGGCCGGCGCCGATGATGACCACTTCGGTGCTGATCGTCTGTCCAGGGACAGAAGCAGGAATTTCGCTCAAAACAGTCACTTCCACGGCAAACGAAGTCCCCATTGTAGAGGGTCCCGCGGCGCGTCGCATGGTCGCGGCGGGTCCGCGTCGTCCGCGAGGCACCACACGCCGCGCCGAGGGCCCCGGCCGGAAGCAGCCAGAACCCTGTAAATCCCTTAGAATGCGCCACCTTTCCATTGCCGCGCGGAGATCCACCGTGACCACGAACGCCGAATTGCAGGAACGCCGGAAGAACGCCATTCCGCGCGGAGTCTCGAACTCCCTGGCGGTCTTCGCCGACCGGGCCTCGAATGCCGAGATCTGGGACGTCGAAGGCAAGCGCTACATCGATTTTGCGAGCGGCATCGCCGTCATCAATACGGGGCATCTCCACCCGCGCGTGAAGGAAGCCATCGCGAAGCAGCTCGACAAGTTCGTGCACACCTGCTTCCAGGTGACGCCCTATGAAAGCTACGTGGCGCTCGCCGAGCGGCTGAACGAGCTTGCGCCGGGCAGCACGCCGAAGAAGACCATTTTCCTGAGCACGGGCGCCGAGGCGGTCGAAAATGCGATCAAGATCGCCCGCTTCCACACGAAGCGCTCGGCCGTCATCGCGTTTTCCGGCGGTTTCCACGGCCGTACCCTCGCCTGCATGACCCTCACCGGCAAGGTGCAGCCCTACAAGGCGGGCTTCGGTCCGATGCTGCCCGAAGTCTTCCACGTGCCGTACCCGATGGCTTACCACGGCGTCACGGTCGAAGACTCGATGCGCGCCCTCGAGCAGCTCTTCAAAGCGGACGTCGATCCAGCGCGAGTCGCGGCGATCATCATCGAGCCGGTGGTCGGCGAAGGCGGCTTCTATGCCGCGCCGCCCGAATTGCTGCGTAAGCTGCGCTCGGTGTGCGACCAGCACGGCATCGTGCTCATCGTGGATGAGATCCAGACGGGCTTCGCCCGCACCGGCCGCCTGTTCGCGGTCGAGCATTCCGGGATCGAGCCTGACCTGATGACCGTGGCGAAGAGCATCGCCGGCGGCGTGCCGCTGTCGGCCGTGATCGGCAAAGCCGAGATCATGGACTCGCCATTGCCGGGTGGACTGGGTGGCACCTACGCGGGCGCCCCCCTGGCCTGCGCCGCGGGACTGGCAGTGCTGGACGTCATCCGTGAAGAGCAGCTGCTGAATCGTGCGGACCACATCGGGCGCTTCATGACTTCACGCCTCAAGGGCCTGCAGGCTCGCTTTCCGTCGATCGGCGATATCCGCGCCCTCGGCGCGATGGTAGCGGTCGAGCTGGTGAAGAAGGGCAGCGCGGAGCATCCGGACCCGGATCTCACGAAGGCGCTGGTGCAGGCGGCCGGCCGCCGCGGCCTGGTCATCCTCTCCTGCGGTGTCTATTCGAACGTGATCCGCTTCCTGGCGCCCCTCACGATTCCGGACGCTGTGCTGAAGGAAGGCTTCAACATCTTCGAGCAGGCGCTGGAAGAGGTAGCCAGTAAAACCGCCGTTACGGCTTAAAGGAAGCAACGCCTCTAGGGGAGTCGCCGAAGCACCGCTAGGCGACGCCCCTGATGCGTTAGCCGGTAAGCCTATGCGCGGCCGGCGTTGGCGTCCGTGGGCGTGTGAAAGTACTCGCTCTCCGAGGCCAGCTGCTCCATCAGGCGCTTGAGCTCGGCCATACGGCCTTCGGCCGTGCTGATCGGCATGCAATCCTGGCAACGCGGATCGCCGCAGGGCTGACGGGAATACAACCAGTACTGCAACGCGCCCGCGAGCAAGCCATCGGCGATATCCCACAGATCGGCATCCTTGTCCTTATCCGCGAGCCGATTGCCCAGGTCGACGGCTTTTGTGAAGGCCGAATCGAAAGTATCGGCGATCTCGCTCATGAGTCCTTGTTCTCGATCATCTTCGTAGTATAAGGCAAAAACTGCCTCCCGCCGTTCTCCGGCACGCGCGCTCACCATGCGATTCAAGCGTAGCGCGTCC
>DASZVD010000230.1:0-1956 GCA_035547375.1 Steroidobacteraceae bacterium | reverse complement strand
CACCATCGCGGGCATCGCCTCGGCTCCCTGGCTCGTTTCGGTCCTGGCTCCCGGTTTCACGGGCGACAAGGCGGAGCTGACAGTGACCCTCACGCGGGTCATGTATCCGTTCATTCTCCTCGTGTCCCTCGCGGCGCTGGTGATGGGCATGTTGAATGCGAAGAACGTGTTCGGCGTGCCGGCGATGGCCTCGAGCTTCTTCAATCTCGGCTCCATCGTGGCGGGCGTGTTGCTCGGCTGGTGGCTCGATGCGAGCTTCGGGCCGAAGGCCATCCTGGGGCTGGCGATCGGCACTCTGATCGGCGGCGCCCTGCAATTGGGTGTGCAGCTGCCGGCGTTGCGGCGGCAGGGCTACGTGTTTCACCCGGACTTCCGCTGGCGCGACGCGGGCGTGAAAGCCATTCTGCGCTTGATGGGCCCGTCCGTGGTGGCCGCGAGCACCACCCAGGTGAACGTGCTCGTGAATTCGATATTCGCCTCGGATCTGGGCGACGGACCGACATTCTGGCTGACCGTCGCCTTCCGTCTCATGCAGCTGCCGCTCGGCATCTTCGGGGTCGCCCTCGGCACCGTCGCGCTGCCTCTGTTGGCTCGCATGGCCGCGACGGGCAACCTGGAGGCGTTCCGCAGCGAGCTGGCGCGCGGCATGCGGCTCGCATTCCTGATGACGATTCCGGCGAGCATCGGGCTCATGATGCTGGCGGAGCCAATCATCTCGGTGTTGTACCAACACGGCAGGTTCGGCGCGCACGAGACGGCGGAGTCGGCGGGAGCGCTGCGGTTCTATGCCATCGGGTTGTGCGGCTACGCCGCGCTCAAGGTGCTCGTGAACGCGTTCTACGCGGTCGACCGGCGCAAGACTCCCATGATCGTCAGCTTCATCGCGGTGGCGCTGAACCTGTTTTTGAACTGGCTGTTCACCTGGCACCTCGGCTGGGGGCATCGCGGCCTGGCCTTCTCGACCGCCTGTATTGCAACGACGAACTTCCTCATCCTCTACGCGCTCATGCGCCACCACCTCGGGGCTCTCGAGTCGGGTGCGATGCTGCGCCTTCTGGGAAAGCTCACGGTGGCCGGCGGGGTGCTCGCCGCCGTCTGCTGGGGGGGCGACCGGGCGCTCCTCGCCGCCTGGGCGACCCAGCCCTTCTGGCCCAAGCTTGGCGCTCTCACCCTTGTCATCGCAGCCGGGATTGCTGCGTTCTTTGTCTCAGCGACGGCGCTCGGCATCAGCGAGCTGCGCGAGATCACTCGCGCCGTGCAACGAAGGCTGTCGCGCCGGGTCTAAGGCCGCGGCGCGGCGTTTTCCCTGGCGTTCGGCTGCGGTGGCACGGCAGTGCCCGCCTGAACCGCCGCTGAATGCGGGCACGCTACGTGCGTGCGTCGCGTGGTCGAGCAGTCGCTGCGCGATTGCCACCACCTGAAAGTTTTTTGCAGGAGAGGACGAGGGTGACATGAAGCGTTACATCTATTCCGCAGGCGCCGTGTTGTTGTTGGGTGGGTGTCTGCCTGCCATGGCCGATACCTACTATGTCCCGCAGTATCCCGTGCACTGGTATGTCGACGGCGGGTACAGCATGACGACCGGACAAACTTCCAACTATCTCGACAACGGCTGGAACATCGGCGGCGGCGTGCAATGGCGTCCCGCGCCGGGGCCGTTCTCGCTGCGCGCCGACCTGAACTTCAGCCGTTATGATGCGACGAACCAGCTGCTGGCAGAAGGCTCGATCGCCGACCAGACGGAAATCGATAACGGTTGGGGAGACGTCTTTACCTTCGATCTCGATGGTGTCTTTGATATTCCGTTGGGTAACGGCGTCAAGGCTTATCTGATGGCGGGCGGAGGCGGCGCCTATCGCCGCATCAGCCTCACGCAGACCGTCGGCTTCGGCGGTTACTATTGCGGGTGGGGCTTCTGCAGCGTCGGCTACTACCCCGGCGACGTGTTGGTGGACC
>DASZVD010000229.1:0-5395 GCA_035547375.1 Steroidobacteraceae bacterium | reverse complement strand
GCCGAAGAGTTGGTCGGCGTGCCCTTTGAGCAGATGACGGGTCAACACATCGATGCCGTCGTGGTGCTCACGCATCCGCGGTCGCGAAACGTCGTCTCGAGCGTGCTCGCGCTTTGCGTGACGCGTGGTGAGTCGGTGCGGCGACCGGAGCGATGCTTGCTCCAACGGCCGGACGGCACTCCGCGATACGTCGTCGATGTCGCCTCTCCGGTGAGCGGTTCCGACGGGGAGGTGAGCGGGGCGGTGGTGGTCCTCCAGGATGCTACGGAGGGCTTCGAGCACGACCGGGAGCTGCATCATCGCGCGGCACACGATCCGCTCACCGGCCTCACGAATCGTTTCGAGTTCGAGCGTGTGCTGACCGAATGTCTCAATGGCTATCGCTATATCGAGCGCCCCGCGACCTTGCTGCTGATCGACCTGGATCGTTTCAAGGAGGTGAACGACCGGGGCGGTCATGCGGCGGGTGATGAAATGCTGCGGCGGGTGGCGCGCGAGCTGACTTCGGTGGTGCGGGAGAGCGATACGGTGGCCCGCATCGGCGGCGACGAGTTCGCGATTCTGCTCACGCAATTCGATCCTACCCGGCGGGCGGAGCAGATCGGCGCGCGGCTGTTGCGTGCGATCGCCGAACTGACGGTCACCTGGGATGGCGCCCGGTACAACGTTGGAGCCAGCGTCGGCGCGGCTTCCCTGGGTCCGCATATCGAGGACGTGGCGGGCTGGGTCGAGGCGGCGGATCGCGCCTGCTACGACGCAAAGCGTGCGGGCCGCGGTCAGATGCGCGTCGGCACTTGACGGGCGACACCGGCGCCGCAACGGGCCACCGCTCGGAGGGGCGCCGAAATGTGTTCCAATAGGGGAATGGAAACCCGAGCTCTCACCGGCGCCGAGGCCATTGTCGAAGGCCTGCTGGCGCACGACATCGACACGGTATTCGCCCTCCCGGGCGTGCAGATTTATGGCCTCACGGACGCTCTCGCGAAACAGAAGGAGCGGATCCGCACGATCGGCGCCCGTCACGAGCAGGCTTGCGCGTACATGGCGTTCGGCTATGCGCGCGCCAGCGGCAAGCCCGCCGTCTGTGCGGTGGTTCCGGGGCCGGGGATTCTGAACGCCTCGGCGGCCTTGCTCACGGCGAACAGCAGCAATCAGCGAGTGCTCGCGCTGACCGGCGACATCCCCTCCCAGTCGAGGGGGCGGGAGCGCGGTGCGCTGCACGAGCTGCGCGATCAACTCGCCATCCTGCGGTCCTTGACCAAGTGGGCGGATCACATCGAGCACCCGGGACAGGCGGCTTTTCTGGTGGCGCGCGCGTTCCAGGAAATGTCCGCGGGACGTCGCGGCGCCGTCGCGCTGCAGGCCTCCTGGGACTACTTCACCGCAACCGCCGGGGTGGCGCCGGCGATCCGTTTGCCGCCCTTTCCGGCTCCTACCGTGGATCTCGAGGCAATCGAGCAGGCGGCGCGGCTGATTGCCGGCGCCAGGGCTCCCATGCTCTTCGTCGGGTCCGGGGCGCTGGACGCCAGTGCCGAGGTGACGGCGTTGGCGGAGCTGATCGGCGCGCCGGCCGTGAGCTTCCGCGGTGGCCGCGGTGTTGTCTCGAACGATCATCCGCTGGGCCTGACCATCTCCTCGGCAAGCCGCCTGTGGCCGCACACCGATGTGGCCATCGTCATCGGGTCGCGCTTCGAGCTGCTGGATATGCGCTGGCGCTACCGGCCGCCCGGCCTGAAGATCATTCGCATCGATATCGATCCGGCGGAGTTCCGCCGCTTGCCGGCGGACATCGGCATCCTGGCGGATGCGGCCGATGCCGCGCGGGCGCTGGCGGCCGCTTTGGCGCGCACCGGCGTGCCGCGGCGGCGTGATGCGGAAATTGCGAAGGCCCGCGAAGAGGACGCGGCCGCGATTCGGGCGGTGCAGCCGCAGGTCGATTATCTTCGGGTGATCCGCGACGTGCTGCCACGGAACGGGTTCTTCGTCGATGAGATCTCGCAGATGGGGTTCGCGTCGATGTTCGCATTCCCGGTCTACGAGCCGCGCAGCTTCGTGACCAGTGGTCACCAGGGGACGTTGGGCTACGGGTTTCCCACCGCGCTCGGCGTGAAGGTTGCCTTTCCGAAACGCCCGGTCGTCTCGGTGACCGGCGACGGCGGTTTCATGTTCGCCGTCCAGGAGCTGGCGACCGCGGTTCAATACGGCATCAACCTCGTCACCCTCGTCTTCAACAACAACAGTTTCGGCAATGTCTACCGCGATCAGCAACAGCAATTCGGCGGCCGGCTGCTGGGCTCCGAGCTCGTGAACCCCGACTTCGTGGCCCTGGCGGAGTCCTTCGGCGTGAGCGCGGAAGCGGTACGCTCTCCGCAGGCGCTTCGTCCCGTCCTCGAGCGGGCGCTGGGCGCGGACCGGCCCGTGCTCATCGAGGTTCAGGTGCCGCGTGGCGCCGATACTGATCCTTGGCGGTTCATCCACCCCACCTTCAGTTGAACGTGATGTAACGCTCTCATGTCCGCTCTGTCCGCCGCACAGCGAGCCCGTGCTGACGAGTTGCTCGATGTGCTGCTGGATTTGCCGGAAGGGGAGCGGGCGGACTATCTGACCCACCATGGCGGCGACGACCCCGCCGTCGTGCAGGAGGTGGAAAGCCTCCTGCGCGCGACGCAGGCGCTTGGGGGGTTCCTTGCAGTGCCGCCTCGGTTGGCAGGAGGGGAGGTTCCCTCCGAGTCCGTGCCGGTCGGCCTGCGTGTCGGTGTCTGGAAGGTCATTCGCACTATCGGTCGTGGCGGCATGGGGGTCGTTTACGAGGCCGTGCGTGCCGAAGGCGGCTTCGCTCAGCGAGCGGCAATAAAGTTGCTCCGCCACGAGGCCATCGCCGAGCTCGAGCGCTTTCACGTCGAGCGCCGGATTCTGGCTCGTCTGGAGCACCCGGGGATCGCCCGTCTTTACGATGGCGGGGTCACCCCGGACGGGCGGCCCTACATGGTGATGGAGCTCATCGAAGGAGAGCCGATCACCGCTTATTGCGCACGGGTCCGTGCGACGCTGACGCACCGGACGCAGCTTTTCGTGCAAGTCTGTGAGGCCGTCGCCTACGCACACCGCAACCTGGTCGTGCATCGCGATCTCAAGCCCGCCAACATCCTCGTTACGGCACAGGGTCAGGTCAAACTGCTCGATTTCGGCGTTGCGAAGCTCATCACGGATGATCGCGAGTTGACCCGGACCGCGGGAGCGCCTCTGACGCTATCGTTTGCCGCTCCTGAGCAACTCCTCGGTGGCCCCGTAACGACAGCGACGGACGTCTACACGTTGGGGTTATTGCTGTTCGAGCTGCTCACCGGCACGCTGCCGTGGGCGACGATGGGTGAGCCTATTGCGCACGCAATGCGAATCGTTCTGGAAAGACCAACCCCGGCGCCAAGTATTGTCGCGGCCGGTCTGTCTGCGCCTCCGCTGCCTGTGCGGCTGCTTCGTGGTGACTTCGACGCCATCGTAGCGAAGGCCACCCGGATGGAGCCGGGACATCGCTACGAGACGGTGGATGCGCTGAAACGGGATGTTGAGTGCGCTCTCCGCGGTGATGCCGTCGCCGCGCGCACGGGCGCGCGTCTCTATTATTTCGGTCGACTGCTTCGTCGTTACCGGTGGGCTGCAATCGCGGTGATGACCGTGGTGCTGTCGCTTGCGATTGGATTGGATGCTGCCGCCTGGCAAGCAAAACGCGTACAGATCGAGCGCGATGTGGCACGACGTGATGCGGCTCGCGAGGAGGCAGTTCGCTATGAGCTCACGCGGCTCTTTCGCACCGCTATCACCGCTCGGGGGACGGGAAGCGCGACGGCAAAGACCATGATCGATGACAGCGCGGAGCGGGTGCTTCGCGAGTACCGTGATCAGCCGCAGCAGGCCGGCGAGATCGTGCTGACGCTCGCGGATTTATATGGAGCGTTGGAAGACGTCAATGGCGCGGGGGTACTGCTCGATGGATTTCTGCGGGAGGCAGATGGAAGGGCAGACCCCGCGGTGGTGGCCGACGCACGGCAAAAGTTCGCCAACATCGAGTTGCTCCGCGGACACCTCGGCCACGCTGCGGAATTGTTGAGTCAGGCCGAGGCGTTCTGGGCTGGCGTTCCGAACCGTTACGCGGAGGAGCGCCTCGAGGGGTTGGGTATACGCGCACGGGAGCAGCGCGCAGCGGGCGATCTCGATGGGGCCATTGCCACGATGCGCACCGCGATTCCGCAGCGGATCGCTCTATCGGGCCGTGTGCACCGCGAGACGGCGGTGCTTTACAACTCCTTCGGCATCATTCTCATGACCGCTCACCGCCTCGATGAGGCACTCGAGGCCTTTCAGAGGACCCTCTCGATCTACAAGGCGTTGGGTCTCGCCGATGAGCTGGACGCACAGATCGTGTTAGGTAATTTGGGCGACCTGGAGATGCGGACGGGACACTTGCGCCAAGGCGAGACGATGCTCGCCACGGCGATTCAACACGAGCGCGCGCTCGCCGGGAATTCCGCGGCCGTGGCGGCGGCGTTGGGGTATTACGGCAAGCTGCTGTCGATTACGAATCGGGCCGGCGATGCACTGCCCACGCTCACGGAAGCCACCAACCTCGGCGCGCAGTACACGGGACCCTCCAGTCCGCTCACGGTGCGGAACCGTCTTTTCCTGGGCGAGGCACAACTGGCGGCTGGCGATCTCACCGCCGCGCGCAGCACGCTGGCCGCGAATAGACAAGCCGCCGTGGCGCAGTACGGCGCGAGCCACGCCCTGACACTTCGAACGGATCTGGCGCTGGCCCGCCTTGCCATCGCCGAAGGGCACGGCCCCGAGGCGCAGACGCAGTTGGTTGCGCTCATTCCCTTGTTGCGACGCAATGCTCAGCTCAGGAATGAGCTGGCGCAGGCACTGCAATCCTTGGGAGAAGTGCTGGCCGCGGAAGGGCAGCCGCGCCAGGGCATCGCTCCGTTGCGTGAGGCAGTGTTACTCGACGAGCGCTCGCGGGATGCGACGTGGGAGCTTCAGGTGGCGCGCGAGCGGCTTGCAGAGGCCTTGGAGGCGGATGGCGAAGCGGGCGCTCGTGAGCTCCTTCCAGCCGTTTGCGACAGTCTCAAGGCGCAGTTTGGCGCAGCCCATCCGGAGGTCCTCAGGGCGGAGCACGCGCTTCTGGCCGCGAAGGGCCCTTGAGCCCGACTGATCCGCTGAGCCCGACGAATCCGCTGAGCCCCGACGAATCCGCGGTCCGGCACCCTGGCTGCCGGCGGCCGGCAGTGTTGGGAAGTCAGCTTACGCCTCCCATCTCGCGGAACAGCCAAGCTCGTGCTTTGAGCCAGTCCCGCTGCACGGTCCGCAAGGAGAGGCCGAGCGCGCGGGCAGTGTCTTC
>DASZVD010000228.1:0-6267 GCA_035547375.1 Steroidobacteraceae bacterium | reverse complement strand
CCACATGGCACTGCTCGAGACCGGAGCGACAGATGGGACGTGGACAGAGGTGACCGGTGACGTAAACAACGGCGATACTGTCATCGTGCAGCCCTCGGATTCGATCGCGGACGGAACCCGGGTGCGTGTCTCGGCAGGTTGAAACGGTCGGTCGGTCAGGCCTGAAGGAGTGGCGCTACCGCCGCAACTCCTGCAGCTTGCGCTCGTACTCCTCGCGCGCGATCTCACCCCCTGCGTAGCGGCGCTTCAGGATCCTCTCCCGAGAGTCGGGCCGGCCATTTCGGTTCGCGGCACTCATAGCTACCCAGAGCACTGCAATGATGACGAGCGCGCTGACCCACCACCAGGCTATGTGCTGCCAGCCCATGTGCTGCCATCCATCATGCCAGTAGTAGTGCATCGCCAGACCTCCTCCCAAGACTCTTAAGCAACGCCCGGACCATTACAGGACGGTCAATAGACGCTCAGCTCGCCAGCGACCAGGCGTTCGGTCACGGCTGGCAGACCCGAGAGACTCTTTCTGGCGACTCCGCGGGGCCCAGCGTGCTCCCACACCGACCAGCCACGGGTATGCAGATGGATGCCCTACTACCTGCGGCTGATCAATCTGAGCGCCGCTCCGACTCATACGCACGCACTCCGCAGCGCTGATCTCGGGAGGGCGTCCCGCAGATCAAATCGGGGTGGCCTTTCGCTCGACGACCTCGATGATCCGCTCTTCCGGAGGTTGATCGCTCATCTGCTCGACGAAGACTCGCTTCGCAGCCCGAACCACTCGGGCGAGTGCTCCGGTCTCAGCATGGGTCACGGTCACGTCACCTCGAATCGCGACCAGCGCGGCCCGAGGCGACGTTCCATGGGCCGGCGGTCACTTCCCCTGCAGCTCCTTTGCGCGGTTGGTGTGGTAGTCGGCCGCCTTGTCAGCGTCCACCGCGAGCTTCTCGGCGTCCTTGGCCAGAGCCTCGCAGTGCTTCTGCATCTTCACATTCCAAGGGTTCTTGCCGGCCTTGCTGTCGGGGTGGGCCTTGGCATACGCAGCGGCCATCTCCTGGTGCTCGGTGACGACCTTGCGATACTGGACGGCCTCCTCCTTGTACTGCTTTGCGAGAGCCTCGTGGTCCGCGGCTGTCTGCGGGAGCTTCACCTCTTCGGCGCGCGAGGTCGCAGCGCCAGCGGTGAAAGCCGTGAATACCAGGGCGGCGAGGATGGTGCGGATCTTGGTCTTGAGCATGGGAACTCTCCTTCTGTTTGTTTGGTGGGTACCGCCCGCCGAGCTATGCAGCTCGCGTTCCAACAGGCTCCAGTCTGCTGACTCGTACGTCATCAACGCACCCTTCTCCAAATCGCGTTCAGGTCGCTCCGCACTTTCTGCGCCGGCGGCGACGCGGCGCAAAGCTCACGCGCAGAAATTTCGTCTGGGGCACAGACCGGGCGCCTGTCACGCCTCGAAAGGAGCGGCCTAGAGCAGTTGAGAGCGGCCAACGGGTGGCCGCGAAATTGAAAGAGAAGGAAAGGAGCTCGTCATGTTCAAAACACTTCTCGCCTCTGCCCTGGCCATCTCGATGGCCGTCCCCACCGTGGGCGCATTTGCCGCTACGCCTGCGGACTGCGCGCTCAACCAGGTCGCCGCTGCCCAGCCGCTGCGTGAGCGCGTGCAACTCGGTGGCCGTCTCTTCCGCGATCGGCTCGCGGGAGCGACCCTCTTCATCCCTGCGGAGAAGGGCGTCACCACCGACTACCTGAAGCGAATCGCCGACGCCCATCAGGCGCAGATGGCTGGCGGCGCGGCCATGAAAGACTGCCCCTTCGGGGTGGCCGGGTCGACCATCGAGGTCAGCAGCAACAACTCCGGTTACCTGCTGATCGCGATTCAGTCCAAGGACGACGGAGCCGCCAAGGAGATCCTCCGTCGAGCCGAGCTGGCCGTGAAGTGACCGCGCCGACGCCAGCGGGGCAGGGGCCCTCCCCTGCCCCACCGCGGCCGCCTCCCGAGGCATCGACGTCCGCGTCCGGGCGCATGGACGCCGACACCAGACGGAGCTTGAACGCGATGATGGTCCGCCTCGCCGACGGTGATCGGTCGGCCTTCGACGGCGCTTATGCTCTGCTCTGGCCCGCGCTGCTCGCGTTCTGCAAGAGGACGCTCGTTTCGTCCGACGCCGAGGATGCCGCTCAGCTCGCGCTCTTGAAGGTTTTCGATCGCGCGTCGACGTTCCTGCGGGGCAAAGACGCGCTGACTTGGGCAATCACCATCGCTGCATGGGAGGTACGCACGATTCGCAGGCGCCACAGCCGCTCGCGAAGCACACCGATCGAAGGCGACGAACACGTGTCGCCGGCCCAGGATCCCGAGCGCATCGCCACCGATCACGAGCTCGTCGAAGCGGCCCAGGCGATTCTCGGCTCGCTCTCGCCAGACGACCGCGCGACCTTGGCGTCGACGTTCGCTGAGGAGACGCCGGCTGGGGTCTCGGGCGCCGCGTTCCGGAAACGTCGCGAGCGCGCGATGACGCGCCTCAAAGAAGCTTGGAGAAGAATCCATGGGAACTGACGCAGACACGCTCAAGCAGCGAGCCCGCCGGCTCTACGAACTCGGCCGATTGCGCGGCGCGCTCGGATGGTCGATCCCGGCGCTGATCCTCGCGGCCCTCGTCGCGCTCGTCGTGCGGCAAGCGTCGATCCCGCTCGCGATCGGCGTCACGCTCTACGCGGCCTCGGTCGGCCTGCTCTGGTGGGGACGCGCTCCCGGCCGCGGCGTTCTCCCTGGGCTCGTCTTCGGCCTCGTCCCGCTCGTCGCCGCCCTGGTCGCCAACTTCCTCGGTCATGCATCTACCGGGTCTTCGTGCCTGCAAATCTGCACCTTCGCCTGTTTCGGAGGGGGGCTCGTGGCAGGGCTGTTGATCGCCCGGGTCGCGGTGCGCTCGCCGAACCCACTCGCTCTATTTCTCAGCGCCGCGTCGGTAGCCTTCCTGACAGGCGTCATCGGGGGAGCCTGCATGGGCGTCTACCCGGTGATCGGCATGGCCGTCGCAATCGCGGCCGGCCTTCTCCCGGTAGCGCTGCGTTCCCGGCTTCACGCTCCATGATTAGTTCAACCCTGACCCAGACCCACAAAGGAGAACTTCGATGAAACGGATCCTTCTCGCCGCGACTCTTGTAACTGCCCTCGCCGGGGGCGGCATCGTGGCCGCGCAAACGGCCACCTCGCCCGACGACCACGCCGCTCATCACCCCGGGGGCAAGCCGCCCGCGGCAGCGCCCGCTCCGCCCGGCGACGCACAGCCCGGAGGAATGGGCGGCGGCATGATGGGCGGCGGCATGTGTCCCATGATGGGCGGCGGCATGATGGGGCCCAAGACGAAGGTCGAGGTGAAGAAGATCGACAAGGGCGTAACCATCACCTTGACCGCACCCGACGCGGCCACGGCCGCCCGCCTGCAGAAGATGGCCGAGGCGATGCGGCTCATGCACGAAGCGATGATGCAGTAGAGCCCGCGCTCGCCGGCGACGAGGCGTTGGCTCAGCGCCGGCAAGCGCCGCAGGTGCTCCTCGACAATGGCCCGCGCGGCGGCGGCGTGCTGCGTCGCTGGCCGCGCGAGAGACCGGAGCCGAGGACTCACCATCGGCGGCTCGCGGACGGGCACGCCGATCCACCAACCCCTACTGCTCGAAGCAGAGCAGTGACAGATAGGTCGAGCAGCTCTGCGGCGTGGGCTCGACCCATCCCGGGCCGACGGTGTCCGTGCGGCCGACCGTCGCCGTGCCGCCACCGACGTACGAGGTCCAATCGGTGCAGTTGAGGGTGGTGGCGGTGCCGTCGAGCTGCGTACCGGTCCAGAAGAGTCTGCGCGCCCCGGCGTTCGCGCTGGTCGGATCGTCAATCGTAGCCAAGGGACCCTGAGTGATGGCAGCCCGGTTCTCGAAGAGCTTGGTCTGCTGATCGAGCCGGTACCACGGTCCGACGTCGACGATGCGATCGATGGCGTTCACCGTAGAGCTGGATATCCATGCCCGCCACTGTCCGCCGCCATACATCTGGCCGGCGGTCGTGCAGTCCGCGTCCGCGACCTCCACGCCCGTCCTCGGATCGTTGGCGTCACGAATCGCGCCGAGCGCTCCGTTCATGAGATGGAACACCCGCCTACGGGCCGTTTGAGCGTCGACGCCTCCGTCGACCACGGTGCAGTCGAAATGAGCACCCTCGGGGCGCGAGCAGATCGCCGCGCGCTCCCCGGGCGTCACGCAGATCCCTTCGTGGTCGCAGCAGGCAGGCATTAGACAGACCGTGCCAGGTGTCGTGCACGAGTCGAGCACCGCACCGCACCCGCAGGTGTCCCGGCCTGAAACGCTGCAGATCCCCCCGACCGATCCGATCGACGGCTTCGCGGAAGCAGGGCAGCCCTCGATGCAGGTGGCGCCGGAGCCGCAGGCACTCCCGGGCACGCAGCTCGTCAGCGGGCCGCCACCGTTCGAGCTGTCGACGGAGGTCAGGGCGTCGGTTGCATCGGCCGCGTTGCGATCAGTGGCAGCATCGACGACCGGCCGGCACCCGCACCCGTTCGGCACGGGCTCGGACCCGGCCATGCAGTTCGGATAGCAGGTGCTCGACTTGCAGCCAGCACCCGCCAGCGCGGCAATCAGGCAGCCGATCGCGATGAGAGGCGCTCGCACGGTGAGGGCGGGCTGCAAGCTGTGTTCCGCCATTAGTGCCTGCAACAGGCCCATCCTGCGGCGATCCCCATCAGTTTTCTGAGAGATTGCCACCACGGATGGCGGTAGTCCGCCCTTATCGTGGCGAAATGATCCTTATCCGCGAGGCGCACACGTGGTCCGCTGCATTGCAGGGGGAGCGACACGTCCGACCGGGAACGCTTGTACGCCGAAGCCACAGAGTTGATCCATCTCTCCCCCATGGCTTACAGGTGAACGCATCGGCCGCCCCTTCCCGCTCGTCATGTTCCTCTCCTGCAGCGTCCCAATCGTATTGACGTCTAGAGCGATGACTTCAGGCTACACTCAGGAGGGGTGGCTCGGGTATTTGGCTTGGATCGAGTGTGGCGGGCGTTGCTCGTGGCCTTCGTTGTCAGCGCGTGCGCCGACCATTCGGGGCGAGAGGCCGGGCAAAACGGCGCGGCGGCGGGCTCCCCCGGACTCGGTGGAGGAGGAGGCTTGGGATCGGGCGGTCTGACCGATGGATCCGTGGCGGGGGCGGGCGGCGGCGCAGGCGCGGGCGGCGGTGGGGGCAGCAGCGGGAGCGGCGTGGCGGGCGCTGGCGGCGCAGGTCTGGATCCGTACGGCCGGTGCGATGCCGGTCCTGCGGGCGCCGTCCTGAACAGCCCGGAGTGTCCGGTCCCGAACTCCACCTGCAATGCGTGGTGGTGTGAGCCAACGTGCCCACCGAACGTCGGGACTGGCGCGGACTGTCCGCTGCCGCTATCGGGAACCGCCGAGAGGACATGCGACTTCAGTGCTTGTCACCTGAGCTGTCGGGGTGGGCTCGTCTGCCCGGACGGAATGGAATGCGCCGGTGGTAGCGATTGCAGGTGGCCGGCGCCGTGACGAACGACCGGGCCCGGTTCCTGACGGCCTGCGTGAGTCGAAATAGTCCCTAGCCGCCGGCGCTTCGGGTCTAATAGGGCGACCCGTGCGCCGTCGTGCATCCATCGTCGCGCTGCTGACTGTCGCGTGCGTGGGCGGGAGCGCCTTCGGACAATCGATCCCCGACGGCGCGCTGGTCCGGTACGGCGGCAACCCTCTGCTCACCAAGGGGCCGACGGGCTCATACGACCAGCTCAAGATCGGGCCGCGCGCGATCCTGCGCGAGTCGCCCACCGTCTGGAAGATGTGGTACGAGGCGGTGCCTGGCGGCAATCAGTCGACGACGGCCTACGCGACCAGCAGCGACGGCCTCGTCTGGACGAAGTACGCCGGCAACCCGGTCATGTCGCCTTCGGAAGCCTGGGAGGGTGCGGGTGGAACGAACCACGAGGATTCGCCCACCGCGGTCCTGCACGAGGACGGGCTCTACAAGCTCTGGTACCACGGCATCTCGGGCACGACGCGCCAGATCGGTTACGCCGAATCTGTCGACGGCCTTAACTGGACGAAGTACTCGGGCAACCCCGTGCTCACGCCCGGGCCCGCGGGCGCCTGGGACGCCGACACGGTCTGCGAGCCCCGTGTGATCCACACGGGCAACCAGTACGTCATGTTCTACACGCACTGCGCGGGCTCGCACGGCATCGGACTCGCGACCAGCAACGACGG
>DASZVD010000227.1:0-38589 GCA_035547375.1 Steroidobacteraceae bacterium | reverse complement strand
AAATGGCGCGGAGAAGTCGGCGAGCGGTAAGAGCAATCCTGAAAAATCCCAGCGGGGCGCCCGGCGGTTGAACGCTTCGCACTGACACGAGAGACAGGGATCGGCCAGTACAACAAAGGGAGTAGGCCAATGAGATCAAGTCGTCCGGTCGCGGCCGCCGCCATCGCGGCGTTGCTCGCGAGTGTTCCAGGAGCCGTGCTCGCGCAGTCGTCGCCCTTTCTGACGGGTGCGACAGCTTTGCAAAGCAACATTCTCGCGTGGTTGACCCCCATCGCCATCATCCTGGTGATGGTGCTGGGTGCCCTGGCGATGGCCGCGCGATTGTCGTGGGGGTGGTGCGTGGGCGCGATATTGGGCATCGCGATGGCCTTCGGTGCGCCGCAGATCGTCACGTGGGTGCGCGGAATGTTTGGGGTGTAGCCATGGAAAGGAGCACGCGCAATCCCGGCCTGCGGGCGGAGATCGTATTCGTCGGCGCGACCCGGCCGCCGATGCGGTGGGGTGTCGCTTACGGCGCACTGCTGTTCAACCTGGTCTTTACCCTGGAGGCCTTTCTATTGACGAAGAATCTCCTGACGCTGTCACTGTGCGTACCGGTCCACGGCATCTGCGCGCTCCTGTGCGCGCGCGATCCGCGTTTCTTCGACTTGCTCCTTCTTTGGGGGCGAACCCGGATGCCTGCACTCCTTGCAAACGCACGGGTGTGGAAGGCGAGCAGCTACAGCCCGTTGGCGTTGGATCTGGGCGGCCGTGCGCGCCGGGAGGCGACACCATGCTGACGCGGGGACGAGAGGGCGCGTTGCGCAGGGAGCTGACCGCTGCGCGCTACATCCCTTATAGCGCTCATGTGTCGAGCCACGTCATCAGGACCGTCGTGGGGGATTACGTTCAGGTCTTTCGCCTTGGGGGCGCGAGTTTCGAAAGTGCCGACGATGAGCAATTGAACGCCTGGCACGAGCGATTGAATGTGCTTTGGCGCAACATCGCCAGTCCGAACGTGGCGCTGTGGACCCACATCGTTCGCCGTCGAGAGCGTTGCCGTCGGCCCGATGTTCGTGCGGGAGGCTTTGCCGACACGCTCGCTGCGAAGTACAGCCTTCGTTTGGCGGACGTGACCCTCATGATCAATGAGCTCTACCTCGCGGTGGTCTATCGTCCGGTGACGACAGTGGCGACGGGGCTGTTGGCGAGGCTGCTGTCCAGGACCCAGACCGAAGCTCCCCGGCTGGAGATCAGCGATGCGCTGGAGGCTTGTGCAAAACTCGGGCAAACCCTGCAGGCCTCCCTGGATCGCTACGATCCCGAGGCGCTGGGGGTGTATCGGGCCCGTAACACCTGGTGCTCCTCCCTCCTGGAATATCTGGCCTTGCTGGTGAACGGTGAATGGCAGCGCGTGCCGGTGCCGCGAGGGCCGCTCAACGAGGCTTTGGCGACGACCCGGCTGCTGTTTGGTGCCGAGGTCATCGAGTATCGCACCCCGACGGGTACGCGGGCGGGAGCCATTCTCGGCATCAAGGAGTATCCGACACCCGCCGCCGTCGGGATGTTCAATCGACTGCTGTCGGCGCCTTTCCCATTCGTCCTGACACAGTCCTTCACGTTCCTGTCGAAAGCCGCCAGCCAGGGGCTGTTGCAGAGGCAGTTCTTTCGGCTGGGCAACGCCGGCGACTTCGCCGTGTCGCAGGCCGCAGCGCTGAAAGGCGCGCTCGATGCTTTGACCAGCAACGAGTTCGTCATGGGCGATCACCACTTCTGTTTGCAGGTCCTGGCTGACGTTGCGAGCGAGGGAGCCGGACGGCTGCGGGCTCTGAATGACCATGTCGCACTGGCCCGCAGTCTTCTGGCCGACACCGGAATGACCGTAGCGCGGGAGGATCTCGCCTTGGAGGCGGCTTTCTGGGCACAGCTTCCGGGCAATTTTGCGGTGCGCCCGCGGCGTGCACCGGTCACGTCACGAAATTTCGCGGCCATGGCGCCGTTCCATAACTATCCCGCCGGCCGGGCAACGGGTAACCATTGGGGTGATGCGCTGGCGCTGTTGTCCACGAGCGCTCATTCGCCGTACTACTTCTCCCTGCACGCGAGCGATCCATCCGATCCCGACGGCGGGAGCCGGAAGGATACGGGCCATACCTTCATCTGCGGCCCGACCGGCTCGGGGAAGACGGTGTTCATCGGCTTCATGGTGGCCATGCTGCACCGGCAGGGCGCGACTCAGCTGATCTTCGACAAAGATCGGGGACTCGAGATTCTCGTGCGGGCGCTGGGTGGAGACTATCTGCCGCTGAAGAACGGGGTACCGACGGGATTCAATCCGTTGCAGCTGGCGGCGGAGCCGGGCCACCTGGAGTTTCTGAAGAGTTGGCTGCGCGCCCTGGCGAGCCCCGTGGGGCTTCCCCCGCTGACCGTCCGGCAAAGTGCCGATCTGGAGCAGGCTCTGCGGGGCACGCTGGCCCTGGAGCCGGGTGCGCGGCGTTTGTCACGGCTCCTGGAGTTCCTCGATGCGACGGATCCTGAGGGGCTGTTCGCCCGTATGGCGCGTTGGTGCGAGGTGAGCGGTGGCGACTACGCCTGGGTGTTCGATAATCCGCAGGACCGGATTGCGCACCTCGCGGATCGCTCGGTGGTGGGCTTCGACGTGACCGAGCTCCTGGGCAACGAGGTGTCGCGGCCGCCTGTCACCCTCTACCTGTTCCATTGGGTGCGCCAGCTGCTCGACGGCCGCAGGCTCGTGTGTTGGATGGACGAGTTCTGGCGGCTGTTGGCGGATCCCGCTTTCGCCAGCTTCGCCCAGGACGGCCCGAAGACCTGGAGGAAATTGAACGCGGTCATGTGCCTGGCGACGCAGAGCCCCGGCGACGTTCTCGACAGCTCCATCAGCCGCACCATCATCGAGCAGACACCGACCAAGGTGTTCTTTCCCAATGTGGAGGCGGATGCCGCGCAGTACACGGGCGGCTTCGGGCTGACGGAGCGCGAGTTTCGGCTGATCAAGGAACAGCTGGAGCCCGGGTCGCGCCTGTTCCTGGTGAAGCAGGGACATCACAGCGTCGTCTGCCGCCTGGACCTGCAGGGCTTCGACGCGGAGCTGGCGGTCATTTCGGGCCGCGCGAGCGAGGTTGAGCGCCTGCAGCGGATCATGGCTGCGCACGGCAGTGACCCTGCGCAGTGGTTGCCTGTATTTACGCACGTCGTGAGCGACTGAGCCGAAGGTTTTTCAAACAAGGAGCGTGTCATGTTCGGATTCGGGAAGTGGGGGTGGGCGCTGCTCGTTCTGGTCTCGGGCAGTGCGCAGGTGGCACAGGCGCAATTTGCGGTGATCGATGCTGCTTCGGTGACACAGCTGATCTCCGAAGTGAGAACACTCGAACAGCAATTGAGCACTGCCCGGGCAGGTCTCGCCCAGGCGCAGGCGGCTTATCAGGCTACCGTGGGGGACCGCGGTATGGAGCAGCTGCTGGCGAGCGCACCTCGCAACTATCTGCCGTCCGACTGGGGCGCGGTACAAGCCGCGGTGCTGGGAACCAACGGCGCTTATCCGGCCTTGTCGGGCGATGTGCGCGCCGCGTTGACCGCCAATGCGGTGCTGTCTTCACAGCAGCTCGCGGGCCTGTCGCCCGCCGCCAGCCAGCAACTGCAGGAGCAGCGGCAGACCGTGGCCCTCTTCCAGGCGATGTCGCACCAGGCTTTGGCGACGACCAGCGGCCGGTTTGCATCCCTCCAGCAGCTGGTCGGTGCGATCGCTCGTGCCGGTGATCAGAAAGCCGCGCTCGACCTGCTGTCGCGCATCGGCGCGGAGACCGGAATGCTGCAGAACGAGCAGGCCAAGCTGCAGGTGCTCTATCAAAGCACACTGGCGCAGCAGTGGGCCGACGAGCAGCGCATCCGCGAACGGGTGGTCGCCGGGCACGGGCAGTTCGCGGCCCGCTTCCAGCCGACGCCCTGAAGAGCGCTGGAGAAGTGTCGTGGGATTCTTTGAGACGTTCTGGACGTGGCTCAATGGACAGCTGACGGCCTATATCGGCAGTGCGACGGCGCAGGTTGCCTCGACCCTCGAGCCCGCGATCGTCACCTTCGCCACCGTCTACGTGATGTTCTGGGGTTACCTGCACCTGACCGGGAGAATTGACGAGCCGTTGGTGACCGGGCTGAAGCGCTTCGTGACGCTTGCGGTCGTGCTCGGCGTGGGGTTGCACTTATGGCTATACAACACGGTGATCGTCGACACCTTCTATAAGGCGCCGGCGCAGCTTACCGGCGCTGTGGTGGGCGCGACGGACCCGGTGAAGACGATCGATGAGATCTGGGACCGGGGTGGAGCCGTCGCAGGCTATCTGTGGAGCAATGCAGGCGTCGTCAAGGGGGATTTTGGTTATTACATCGCCGGAGCGGTCGTGTGGTGCCTCGTGGGACTGTTGTGTGTCTACACCATGTTCCTGATCGCTCTGTCGAGTATTGCATTGTCGGTGCTGCTGGCCTTGGGACCGTTGTTCGTTACCGCGTTGCTGTTCGACAGTACGCGCAGGTTGTTCGAGTCCTGGATGGCGCAGCTGGCGAATTACGCGCTGATCACCATTTTGACGGTGCTCGTTGCGGCCCTGTTGCTGCAGATAGTGGAGTCCTACGCGGACCAGACCGCGGCGCGTGGCGCGGGAATCGCCACGGTCGACTCGCTCAACATGATGCTGGTGTCCGTGCTCGTATTCCTGATCATGCGCCAGGTCATGCCGATTGCGGCCGGCCTGGCCAGCGGCGTGGCGCTCAATACCTTCGGCACGGTGAGCCGCTTCATGATGTGGGGCGGGCGGTTGATGCGGTTGTAGGCTCGACGGAGTTGCAAGCGATTCAAGGAGGAATCATGAGATTGCTGTGGATCTGTGCCTGTCTGGCGATGGTCGTTGGCTGCAGCTCGCAGAAGGTGCGCTGCGACAAGCATCTGCGTCCGATCAATGTCCCCGCGGGGCAGCGATGAAAGCCGCCGCGTCATTGGACGGTTATTTCCGGGAGGCGAGGTCCTGGGATCAGGATCGAGCCGCGGAGGCGAAGCGCGGCGCCCGCATCGCCTGGCGTGTCGCGGGCGCCGGATGGGTCTTTGCCCTGACGGGCGGTGCTTCGCTCATGATGTTGATGCCGCTGAAGCGAGTCGAGCCCTTCGTGATCCGCGTCGACAGCACGACGGGTGTCGTCGATGTCGTTCCCGTTTATGCGGGCCGGGCAGGCCTCGAGCAATCGGTAACACGATATTTTCTGACCCACTACGTCACGGTCTGCGAGCGCTTCAACCTGGCCACGGCGGAGAGCGATTACGAGGAGTGCGGCGCGTTTCACGCCCCGCGCCGCAACCAGGCCTGGTCGGCCTTGTGGAACAGGAACAATCCCGCCTCGCCCCTCAATGTGCACAAGGACGGGAGTGTGGTCCGGGCCCAGGTCGAATCGGTGAGCTTCTTCCAACGAGGCAGCGGCGTCACCGATCTGGCGCAGGTGCGTTACGTGAAGGCCGAGAGGCAGGCCGATGGAACTGACGAGCGCTATACGCACTGGATCGCGACGGTGCAATACGTCTACACGGCGCCCTCGAAGGACCCACGGCTCCGCCGTTGGAATCCGCTGGGCTTCAAGATCGTCGAGATGGTCTGCGAGCCGGAGGTGCTCGCGACCGGTCCCACCTCTTCTCGATAAGGAAATTGAGCATGTTGAGAACTCATGGCGCGAGGCGCGCCCATTTGCACTTTCCCGTGGGGCTGTTGGCTGTGGCGCTCACGGTTGCCGGGGTTGCGGGAGCCGAGACGGACTCGCGTATCCGGGTAACGAGCTACAACGGTGACCGGGTTTACCGGTTGGTGGGCTATGTCGGGTACCAGATCGACCTGGAGTTTGCCGCCGACGAGACCTTCGTGGGCCTGGGAGCCGGGGATATCGAGGGGCTGTCGTTTGCCTCGCAGGGGAATCATCTTTTCCTGAAACCCAAGGCCGCCAAGGTCAGCACCAATCTCACGGTGCTGACGAACAGGCGGGAGTATCAGTTCGACTATTCGGCGAAGACCGGGAAGCCGGACCCGCGCGAGCCGGACGTCACCTATGTATTGCGCTTCACCTATCCGCAACCGCCTGCTGCGCTGGAGGTGCCGGGTCGCGTCGAGCGGCAACTGCGCAGCGGCGAAGCGCTGCGTCCGCGGAACTTCGACTATTGGTATTGCGGTTCTCCGACTCTCAGGCCGGTCGCGGCCTCGGATGACGGAGTGCACACGCATCTGCGGTTCGGTGCTCATGCGGAGCTGCCCGCCATCTTTGTGCGCAACGATGACGGCAGCGAGTCGCTGCTGAACTTCAGTGTCGAGTCCGGCGATGTGGTGATCCACCGCGTCGCCAAGAGATTCATCTTGCGCCGCGGCCTGCTCCGTGGCTGCGTGGTGAACAAGTCGTTCAATGGCGGAGGAGAGCGGCTCGACTCCGGGACGGTGTCACCGTCGGTCGAGCGAGTCACACAAGGAGGTGTGCCGTGAGTCGCGAGGGTCTGGCCGATGAATCTGTTCCCGGGGAGCGCAGCGTCGCAAGCGTGAATAGTGAGCGCTCCATCCAGTCACACGTGAGCAGTGTGCTGGCGGCGGGAGTGATGATTGCGTTGGGAGTGGCGGCGTTGTCCTGGTACTACGCCAATGCGTTGAGCCGGCAAAGGAAAGCACACCAGGCGGCGGTGACGGCATCTGCCAGTGCCGCTCAGGGGGAACTGGCGCTGCCTCCTTTGGGGCGCGTGCCGGCGCCTCCAGTCCTGCGGCCTGTCGAATCCGTACGGCCAGGTGAATCTGCTGCGACTCAGGCCCCCGTGGTCCAGCCGCCTGCGTCCGTGGCCGCGGAGATGCCCCTCACCTCGACGCCAGAAAGCTTGGAAACAGTGGCGCCCACACTCGACCCCTATCGTGTGCAGGCCAGGCAGACGGTGACCGATCGCCGCTTGTCCGGTGCGGCTTTTGCGCGCGATTCCGGTCAACCATCGATTGGGGTGGCGGCGGACTCGCCGATCGGGAGCGGTGGGGGTAACGACAACACTCTCGCCGGGAGCGGCGTGCGCGGGGGCAGCGCGCGTGCCGAGAATGCTCTAACGACACTCTTGCGGCCGACTGAAACTTCTCTTGTATTGGCGCACGCGCTGCCGACGCAACGCCTTCTCTTGCCGAAGGGCGCTTTCATCGATTGCACGCTGGAGACGGCAATCGATTCGACCTTGCCGGGCATGACGACCTGTGTCACCGCGACGGATACCTTTGGTGCTGATGGGAAGGTCGTTCTGCTCGAGCGCGGCTCGAAGCTGGTAGGGGAGACTCGGGGTGAAGTCCAAAACGGTGCCGCAAGGGTCTTCGTCCTATGGTCGCAAGCGCGAACGCCTGCCGGTGTGATCGTGCCGCTGGACTCGCCCGGGACGGATGAGTTGGGAAGGTCGGGATTGCCGGGGGAAGTCAACCGCCATTTTTGGGATCGTTTCGGCGCGGCGCTCTTGATCTCGGTGATCGACGGAGGGATGCAGGCTGCTGTGCAGGCGTCGAGTCGAGGTAATGGCGCCATCATCTACAACCCGTCGACATCCCAGGATGCCGTGACCGAAGTGCTGAAGGGGAGCATCAATGTGCCGCCGACCGTAGTGAAGCACCAGGGGGAGCGGGTTCAGGTGCTGGTCGCGCGAGATCTCGATTTCAGGGCGGTCTATGAGCTCCACGACACCGCTCCCTGAGCCGTCCGCGCTGGATCTCACGTTGCAGGCGTTGCGTCCCTTGCTCGCGGATCCGGAAGTGACCGAGATCTGCATCAATCGTCCCGGCGAGGCGTTCGTCGAGACGCGCGGGGGATGGCGCCGCCAGACGCTCGCCTTCGCCAGCTTTGACTGGTGCCGGCGGTTGGCGAAACTGGTGGCGCACTCGACGCGACAACGAGTCGATGAATCCTCGCCGCTGCTGTCGGCGTCGCTGCCAGGCGGGGAGCGGATCCAGATCGTGTTGCCTCCGGCCACGCCCCTCGATTGTGTCGCGATCACGATCCGCAGGCCCGCCGACACGGTGTGGTCGATAGCGGAACTCGCCTCTCGTGGTCTCTTCCGCACGACCCGACCGGCCAATGAGGCGCTCGATGAGACCGAGGCCGAGCTGTTGCGGCTCCTCGCCGCGGCAGACTACGAATCGTTCATGCGCCTGGCCGTCAGGAGCCGCAAGAACATTCTGGTCTCCGGCCCGACCGGATCGGGCAAGACCACCTGGACGAAGGCGCTGATCCGTGAGATTCCCGCTGACGAGCGCCTGGTCACCATCGAAGACGCGCAGGAGCTGGTGCTCGATCGGCACGCCAATCACGTGAGGCTGTTCTACAGCAAGGACGGCCAGGGGCAGGCCCGCGTCACGCCCAAACAGCTGCTCGAGTGCTGCCTGCGCATGCGGCCCGACCGGATCCTGCTGGCGGAGCTGCGGGCGGAGGAGGCCTTCGACTATTTGCGCAACGTGAGCTCGGGCCATCCCGGCTCCATCACCAGCGTGCACGCCACCAGCGCCGAGCTCGCCTTCGAGCAACTCGTACTGCTCGTGAAACAGAGTCAGGGCGGCCGCGAGCTCGCGCGCCGCGATATCAAGAGCCTGTTGTATGTGCTCGTGGATGTCGTCATCCAGTGCGGTGTCGATAGGCGCGAGCGATTCATCAAGGAGATCTGGTATCAGCCTGCACGCAAACGCCGCAGCCGACTGACGGAGCATTGAGATGCTCGAGACGCTGACGCACGGGTGGTCGGGACTCGCATTCGCCTACGGCACCGTTCAGGCGCCCATGCTGTTCACCGCGATCCGACGTCACGCCCCCCTGGGAAAGTTGCTGCGGTGTCCGATTCTTGCGGTCCCGGCGACCGTGGCGGCCGGAGTTGCCGATTCGGCCGTCTCGACAATGCTGCACGGCTGGGGAGCCGTGAGCGGTGGCCTGCTCGAGTTGATCGCCGGGATCGGGGTGTACGCCGGTTTGGGTTATGTCTGTGGCCGGGTACTGGCCCGGGACACATCGGGAGCGACCCATCAGCGCGGCTCGCTCGTTGCGGATTCTGAAGAGTCTTCGAGCGGTCGGAGACAGCGGGCACGAGAAGGTCTGAGAGATCACGTCGCGTCACGCGAAGCGGCCGTCACGTTGGCCGGATTGAAGGTCCCCTTCGCCGACGAGACAAAGCACTTCAAGTTCATCGGTACGACAGGTACCGGGAAGAGCACCGCGATATGCGAAGTGCTTGGTGGAGCGCTCCGGCGGGGCGACCGTGCTGTCATCGCTGATCCCGACGGAGGCTATCTCAGGCGCTTCTACGACGCACGCAGAGGTGACGTGATCCTGAACCCGTTCGACTCCCGGTCGGCGAAGTGGGATCTGTATGGCGAGATCACGAATGACTATGACGTGGAGCAGCTCGCACGCTCCCTGATTCCCGACCAGGACGGTGGCGAGCGTAGTTGGCGTGCCTATGCCCGGACCTTCCTGAGTGCGGTGGTTCGCCAGACCCGGTCCGGGGAGATCCGCGATGTGCGCGAGCTCTATCGGGTGATCGTCACGGCTCCTACCCGCGAGCTCAAGGTACTCGTGGCCGGCACGCCGGCGCAGCCCTTTCTGGATGAGCACAACACCCGGATGTTCGACTCGATCCGTTCGGTTACGAGCTCCGCTGTCGGAGCGCTGGCCTACGTGGGAGAGCAGACGGGTCCGCCTCTGGCCGTGCGCGATTGGGTCAATCGGGGACGGGGCGTGCTGTTCATTCCGTACCGCGCCGGGCAGATCGCCGCTCTGCGCTCGACCATCTCGGCCTGGGTGCGTCTGGCGATCTTCGAGACCATGAATCGCTCCGAAGGCGACCGTCGCACCTGGTTCGTGGTCGACGAGCTGGATGCCCTCGGACAGATCGACGGGCTGAAGGACGCGTTGGCACGGCTGCGCAAGTTCGGCGGACGTTGTGTGCTGGGGTTCCAATCGATCGCGCAGGTGTCCGGCACTTACGGCCACGCCGAGGCGCAGACCCTTGTCGAGAACTGCGGGAATACGCTCATCCTGCGTTGCTCCGCCAGCGAAAACGGCGGCACCTCCAACTTTGCTTCGCAGCTCATCGGGAAGCGGGAGGTGATGCGGACTTCCGAATCCCGCTCGCGGCGGGCATTCGAGCTGCGGTCCGTCGTGACCCGCTCACAGCACCTGGCGGTCGAGTCTGCCGTACTGGATTCGGAAATCGAGCAATTGCCGGATCTCCGAGGGTATCTGAAGCTTGCGTCCGATCCGCGGTGGCGCCGCGTCAGATTGGCGCCCCCGTCCGCTGCCGCTACGGATGAGCCGACACGACGTGCCCGCGTGCCGGAGCGTGCCGGCGCGACCCGGGATCCTGATTCTTCCGCCCATTTCGAGCCGTAGTCATGGAAGACAAAACTTTGAAGGTCGGTCTGCTGGTCGAGGCTGCCCACGCCCAGCAGGCAATGGCGGCGGAAACGATGACGCACCTCGAGGCGCACGTGCGCGAAATAGACACCATCGTGCGTGAGGCAGTCCGTCAGGCCGTGATCGACGAGTTGCAAGATTTGATGCAGGAGGGGCAGCGAGCCCAGCGAGCGCTGCGGGGTGTCAGCCGCGCCGCGAATCTTCGTGTGGTCCTCTGGAGTGTTGGGATCACCTTCTTGTGTACGGCAGTTCCGCTGGGCACTTTTTTCTGGCTGATCCCTACGCAGGCAGAGTTGGCGGCGATGCGAGCGAAGCGGGAGGTGCTTGCGGCGAGTGTTGCGCGGCTTGAACAGCGTGGCGGCCGCGTCGATTTGCGTCGTTGTGGAAGCGACCGGCTCTGCGTTCGGGTCGATCGTAAGGCACCTGTTTATGGCGCCGCGGGGGACTACCTGATTGTCAAAGGATATTGACCATGATCGTCGTGAGCGCGGCTCTTGTGATCCTCCTTCTCCTTTTCGTGTTCCGACTTCGGGGGCAAGATTCCCACAAACGGGGCGCGAAAATCCTCGAAGGCCGCAGTGCCCGACGCACCATCGCGCGCCTGAATCGGTCGTCCCGAGCGGAAGGTGCGGTGACCCTGGCGGGCCTCCAGATCAGGCCCGCGGACGAGACCAAGCACTTCAAGCTCATCGGCACGACGGGAACGGGCAAATCAACGGCGATCCGGGAGCTGTTGCGGACCGCGCTCGCGCGCGGTGACCGCGCCGTCATCGCTGATCCCGACGGTGGTTATCTCACGTCCTTTCATGAGCGTTACCGCGGCGACGTGATCTTGAATCCCTTCGAGCGCTACACGGTCAAGTGGGATCCATTCGCTGAGATCAGCGAGCCGTATGACGTCGAGCACCTCGCCGGCGGTTTGATTGCCTCGACGGATGATGCGGCGGGTCGCGAGTGGCGTGGGTATGCCCGCACGTTTCTGGCAGCGGTCGTCCGGCATTGCCATCAATGCGGTCCGCGTGATGTGGGTGAGCTGTGGCGGCTGCTGATGATCGCACCCAGCACGGAGTTGCGCCCGATCGTGGCGGGTAGTCCTGCGCAACCCTTCCTCGACCCGGACAACGCACGCATGTTCGGCTCCATCCGCTCCGTCGCCGGGTCTGCCGCGGCGGCGCTCGCGTATATCAAGGATCAACGCGCGCCGCCGTTTTCGGTGCGACGGTGGGTGCAATCGGGACACGGTGTCCTGTTCATTCCCTATCAGGCGGGACAGATCGCGGCGCTGCGCTCGATCATCGCCGCCTGGATGCGGCTGGCCATCGTCGAAACCATGATCCGCCCGGAGGACGACCAACACCTGTGGTTCGTGGTCGATGAGCTGGATGCCCTTGGGGCGATCGACGGACTGAAGGATGCGCTCGCCCGGCTGCGCAAGTTCGGCGGGCGCTGTGTGCTCGGGTTCCAGTCCATCGCGCAGGTGTCCAGCACCTACGGCGCCGGCGAAGCGCAGACCATCGTCGAAAACTGTGGAAACACACTGATCCTGCGTTGCTCGGGCAGTGAGCACGGTGGTACTTCGCAGTTCGCCTCGCGCCTGATAGGTGATCGGGAGGTCATCCGGCGTCAGACCTCGCGCGGCCGCGATCGCGAAGGCTTCCTGGCCAGGCGAGCCGGCCGCCACTCGACGAGTGTCAGCGAGCAGCGCGTGACGGAAGCGGCCGTCATGGCCTCCGAGCTCGAGCAGCTTCCCGACCTCAACGGGTATCTGAAGGTCACCTCTTCGCGTGAATGGCTGCGGGTGGTGTTATCTCGTTGAGCGGCAAGGATGCGCGCATGGCCACTTATCATCTCCATATCCAGTCCATCAAGCGCTCTGCCGGACACAGTGCCACCGGAGCGGCGGCCTATCGAGCGGGTGAGCGGATTCAGGACCACCGCAGCGGCGACGTACACAACCACGCGAGCCGCAAGGATGTCCGGCATGCGGAAATCCTGCTCCCTTCGCGGTTCGAATCCTCCGGCGTGGAGTGGGCGCGAGACCGGACCACGCTCTGGAACAGTGCCGAAGCGGTAGAAAAACGCCGCAACGCGCGTGTCGCGCGGGAGTTCCAAGTGATGCTCCCCGCTGAGCTCGATCCTCCACAACGCCTGGCTCTGGCGCGCTCCTTTGCACGGGAGCTGGCGGATCGTTACAACGTCGTCGTCGATTTGGCGATCCACGACCCCAGACCGGACCGTCCTGATTCCAACAACTTCCATGCGCATCTGCTGACGACCACACGAGAAGTCACTGAGGCCGGCTTGGGTGCCAAGGCGGGCCTCGACATGCAGGCGGTGGCGCGCGCGAAGCTGGGCCTCACGACCCATAGTGAGGAGTTCACTGCCGTGCGTGAACGGTGGGCAACCCTGACGAACGATGCGTTACGCGAGGCGAACATTGAAGCGCGGGTAGATCACCGTTCACTCGCCGCACAGGGCATCGATAGGAAGCCGCTGGTTCACGTGCCGATGGAGTTCTACCGAATCGAGAGGCAGGGCGTTCCCAAAGAGGTGGCGGAAAGTCTGCGCAATGACTATCGCGCCCGAGTGACCGCTCATCGCGAGAGAGCCGGTGAGAAAGCCAGTGAGAAAACTCCGGCTCCGGCCCCGGCGCAGGCCATCGATCCGAGAAACCTCGACGAAGTGCGCCGCCAGGCGGTGCAGGAGTGGCTGCGCATCCGCCCGAAGGAGGCGGAAAGTCGCCACGAGCACGGGCGGCAGGAAGAGCACGGGCGGGAAGAAGAATCGCAACCCGGGCGGGAAGACGACGACTTTTAGTCCGGTCCTGCGCCATGTGGCCTTCTTTTCCGCCTACATCTACTCGCCTCGTGGAACGGGACCGGCTTCCGAAACCTCTCGACAGCTCTGCATGCGTCTGAAATCGGCCGATTCCGAATGGTTGCCGAGGTACGCGGGACAGGTCGCCGCGCTGGCGCGATGCGATCCGCTTCTGGCTGCACTGTTCGATCAGGCGACTTTGATCCCTGTACCGGGCAGCGGATCTCCAACTGCGGAAATATGGGCCGCCGAACGCCTGGCCGTTGCGTTGCACGGCGTCGGATTAGGTATCGCAGTGTGGCGGGGCGCTCAGCGCGGCTCCCCGGTGCGAAAGTCCGCGACAGCCCTCAACACTGACCGACCTACCATCCAGCAGCACTACGAGTCCTTCGCACTGCACCGAACGGCCCGCTATCCCAGGAAGGTCGTCCTCGTCGATGACGTCATCACCAAGGGCCGTACCATCCTCGCTCTTGCCATGCGCCTACAGGAGCACCTGCCCAGCGCAGACATCCGCGCATTCGCTCTTGTTCGCACGATGGGGCTCGTGGCGGACGTGCCTCGCTCGCTCGATCCGTGTCACGGTGTTGTGCGATGGGCGGGCGGAGATGCCCGTCGCGACCCGTAAACCGCCCTGAAGGGTACCCTGTGGATCGTGGAGGAGCGGCGCATCCGCATCCACGACTGACCGTCTAGTCGAGCGTCATGCTGTACGTCAGCATGGCCCCGCCTTGAATAGGGACCACCGACAGGTTTGAGCCGTTCAATTCGCTCCGCGGTTTGTTGCGCTCGAGGATGAAGTGAGCGGTCGCGCCGCCGATGGCTACGCCGGCGACGTCGTCCGACAACCAGTGGGCGTTGTGCTTCAGGCGTTCGAAGGCTGTGAAGCCGGCCACGGCTCCATAGCCTAGGGCACGGCGTATCCAGCGGTACTCGTCGTTGCCGGACTCGGCGAGAACGGCGCCTATCGCGACCGCCGCGGCCGCATGGGTCGAGGGAAAGGAGCTGCCGCCCTTGCCCCACTTGTTGGGATCGCTCGTTTGATCCGGGCGCTCGCGGCCGGCCGCGAACTTCAAGGCGTAGCTGGTGACCGTGGCCAGTCCGCCGGCCTCGACCATTTCCCAGGCCTCCCGGTGGCCGTCCGAGCTGTTGACCAGCCCGGCGTAGAGCCAGGTCCCTGCGACGGCGGCAAGTGCCGGCACGGCGTCCTGCAGGTCTTTGGTGCTGCCCCCGATGGGCTGCGCGCCTTGTTTGATGAAGTGAGTGCGAACCTGGGTGTCGTAGTGATGGGCCGCCGCGACTGCGGCGATTGCGCCGCCGAAGAACGCCCAGTCTTTGATGTCCCAGTGCAGCGGGGCGGTGTAGTAGTCCTTGACGTCCTGCCACAAGCCGCTACTAACACCCTGATACTCACTGTGTTCCTGCGTCGTGTCGGGGGTTGGGGGAGTGCCCGTATACGCCCAGTTGTGCGGGCTGATGGGAGGGCCGTCCTGAGAGGGCTGACTCGGGGACGCCTGCGGCTCCTGTTGCGTTTGCGCGGTCGCGACCGCGGAGCCCAGCAGGCATGTGATCGACAATAATCCCGGTAGCAGCCGGACTCGCCACTGAGACGCTCTCATGCGTTGGAATCGGCCGACGCCAGGAGCTCGTCCACTCTGAGCACCGGGTAGAGGTTGTAGCGGTCATCCCACGAGGAATGGCGGCTGAGGAAGAAGTTCAAGCGTGCGTTCGGATCGCCGGCGAAGGCGGCGTCTTCCGCCAGCCGCCGCTCGAACTCGGTACGCAGTTGCGGTTGTGCCTGGATCATGTCTCGTGCGATCTGTTCAGCCACGTAAGGCTCGATGTGCTCTTTCTGCTCGAAGCAGGCGTTGAAGAATCCCCAGGAGGCGAGCGAATCGGGCGCCCGGGGCTCGAGGAGTGCCATCAGCAAGCGCGAGAGCGGCTGCGAGATGGGGACGAAAAGCGCTCCGGCGGCGATGTCATGAGTCTCGCGGATCCAGTTCCCCGACAACGTCGCGCGCATACGACCTTCAAAGGGTACAGGCGAGAACGCAACGCTCGTCGCGCGAAACACTTCGGCGCGCACTCCGTCGAAGTCCTCGCTGATTGGCTGAAACGTGATGCCGTGGAGCGCCAGCTTCGCGCCAATCTCTTTCGCAAAGCCGCTGGGGACCACATATCCTCCAAGCGGCGCTCGCACAATCAGCGACGGCTCCACCCGGTTCCGGTAAGGCACGCGCCAGATCTGCGGAGTCGTGGGGTCATACACCGTGACCAGCGCGCCGGAGATCGCTGACGGCTCGCGCGTGTAGGCGTAGCCACGGAATTCAATCATCTCGGCATCCTGCGCTGCTGGAGTCGCTCCGGGAGCCTGCGTTGGCTCGCGCCAGCCCGAACTGTAATCGAGGGTGACGTCCGAGCCTCCGATTCTGCTCGACCGCTCGTCCGCGACGTGGGCCTCGACTTCCCAGCGCGAGCCGTGTGCGACGACGAGCTCGGCGAGACTGATGATGGTGTTGCGCGTGACGCGGATACGATGGGCGTAATCCTTCCATGAATGCGTTTCGACCAACACGGTGAAGCGATTCCGCTGCGGAAAGTAGCCCGTGGAAAAACGCGGCGAGTAGACGGTCAACAGAAAGCCCGAGGCGGGATTGTCGGTTTCCGCGAGGTCCGGATAAAAGGGCAGGGGGAGGGATCCCAGGGCAGTGAGCTTGTCGATCAACTGGTCGCGCAGCTCGCGGCCGCTCTCGTGCAGAGCGGGATCCCCTTGGTTGATGGGCTCGGCCTGCAGGGAGATGTCCGGCTCGAAATCGGCGCCGTCGGTGACGTGAATGTCGGCGCAGACGATGGGATCCCACTCGCGAATGAGTCCCAGCATCGCCTGCATCTCCGGCGCGTCGGCCTTCATGTAATCGCGATTGAGATTGAGGTTCTGCGCGGTCGCACGCCAACCCGTCTCTTCCGGGCCCCGCTGGTTCGGGCGATTCCAACGAGCGAAGCGCTCGTGGCCATCGACGTTGAATGCCGGGACGAAAAGGATAGCGATGTGATCCAGGACCCCGGGCGCCTCCGTGCCCTGGAGAATCTCGCGGAGCGTGATGAACCCCGCGTCCTTGCCGTCGCTCTCCCCGGGATGGATGCCCCCTTGGATCATCAGTACGGGGACTTTAAGCGGGTCCGCGCGCGAGGCGAGGAGCGCGAGCATCGGGCGCCCTTCCGCAGACCGCCCGTACTCGATGCACCGGACCGCATCCTGCCACTCGTGAGCAAAGGCTTCGCACAGTCGCTCCACTTCTCCGGTTCGGCCCGTCGAGCGGAAGCCCGATCGCTCCGCCACGGTCTCCAGTTTGGGATCCGTCATGGGATGATTCTAGGGGTATTAACTTTGTGACGCAAAGTGAATGGCGGGCAGGTCGAGCTCGCAGAACTGCCGGATGCGCCGGCAGGCCGCCTCTATGGTGGCCTCGTCCGTCGCAAAACAGATTCGCACGAAATGGGCCGTCTGCCGTCCGAAGGCGGCGCCGTCCAGCACGGATACCTTGCGGCGCTCGTAGAGCGCGCGCATGAATTCATACCCCGTGAGGCCGGTGTCACTCACGTCCAGCAGCAGGAACATGCCCGCCTGCGGGGCAAAAGTGCGGACGTTGGGAATGCCCTGCAGCCCTGCGACAAAGCGCTCCCGGCGCACGTCGCAGAACTCGCGCAGACGGCTCTCGGTCTCCGGTGCGATGGCGAGCGCAGTCAGCGCCGCTTCCTGAATGAAGCCGGGAAGCCCGAACAGCATGCACATCGACAGGGACTCGACGTGTGCGACGAACTCGCGCGAGCCTATGAGCCAGCCCGCGCGAAAGCCGGGCATGGAATGGGACTTCGAAAGGCTGCCGAGCGTCACGACGCGGTCGGGGAGTTGCGCCGCCAGGCTCGGAACCCTTCCGCCCGGTGCCAGTCCCGCATACACCTCGTCGGAGACCAGCCAGAGGTCGTGTCGGCGCGCGAGGTTGCCGAGCGCGGCGAGCTCGGATTCGTTGAGGATGACGCCGCTGGGATTGTTGGGTGTCGCCCAGAAGATGGCGCGAGTGCGCGGCGTGACGAGCGACTCCAAGGCGGCCATGTCGGGGCGCAAGCCGGGGCCGCTCGGCGCTCGCACCAGGCGCGCTCCCGAGACTTCGATGGTCGCGGTGTAGGTGGTGTAGAGGGGCTCGAAGGTGATGACTTCGTCGCCGGGGCCCGCAACACACAGCGACGCCGCAAACAACGCGTTCTGCGTGCCGGAGAGGCAGATCACGTTGTCCGCATCGACCTGTTGTCCGGTGCGCTGAATGTGGGCCTTTGCGATCGCTTCGCGAAGCGCGCGCCGTCCGCGCGCGGGAGTGTAGTGGGTGTCGCCCGATCGCAAGCACTCGACCGCACGCTCGATCACGGCCTTCGGCGCCGCAATGTCCGGGTCGCCGATGCTGAGAATGATGACGTCCTCGCCGCGCTCGCGCGCGGTCGCCGCCTCGTAGTGAGTGCGCCAGGCGTCTGAGCCTTCACCGCCGATACGATCCACTAACTTTGAAAACTGCATGTCTCGTGACCGCGCCTACGTCGGATCGGTCATGTTACTTGAAAGTGGACAGCAGGAGGCTGGTCTCGCTTTGCGAGATGCCCTCGATCAGGCGGATGCGCCCCAGCACCCGGTCGAAGGCCTCCAGGCTGTCCGCCCGCAATTCCACGACGATATCCCAGCGGCCGTTCGTGCTGTGCAATGTCGTGACCGCCGGATCGCCGCGCAGCGCTTTGATGACGGCGTCGACGCGATTGCCTTCGACGGCCACGGTCATCAAGGCACAGATCCGATGCTCTTCCACGTCCGGCTTGAGCCGGATGGTGTAGCTCGCGATGGTGCCGTCCGCCTCCAGCCGGGCCATGCGGTTCTGCACCGTTCCCCGCGAGACGCGCAGCGCCTTGGCCAACGAGGCCACGGGGGTGCGGGCGTCATTGCGCAGGATCGAGATGAGCTGGCGGTCGATTTCGTCCAAGCCGGACCTCATTTGGCGAAACGCCAATTTATGCTGGCATTTTGCTCATCATAATAGCATTTATGAGCAGTCCTCTGGCTGCTATTTGGCTGTGCCCGGTAAGACCATGCGTCTTCAGGAGCGTGTCGGACTCAGGATGCGCTTACTGCGGCCGCGCCCCCACGCCGGCGTGCCGTATTCCAGTGGAGAAGCAACATGGTCGATTACATCGGTATGGAGCGCGTCCGTGAGCTCGTGGGTCGGCGCGGTGTGGCGCGTTTCATCGAGGAGCTTGCGGGCGAGATCGAGACGGACTATCTGCGCTGGAACGAGTTCGAGAAATCGCCCCGGCACGCCACGCACTCGGCGGTTGGTGTGATCGAGCTGATGCCGGCATCGGACCGCCAGTCATATGCCTTCAAGTACGTCAACGGTCACCCGAAGAACACGTCCGTAGGCCTGTTGACCGTTACGGCGTTCGGTGTTCTGGCTGACGTCGAGACGGGTTACCCGGTGCTGCTGTCCGAGCTGACGTTGACGACGGCGCTGCGTACTGCGGCGACTTCGGCGCTCGTCGCGCGGCGCATGGCAAGGCCTGACAGCAGGGTGATGGCGCTGATCGGCAACGGCTCGCAGAGCGAGTTCCAGGCGATCGCCTTCCATCATATGTTGGGGATCCGCGAGATCCGGCTCCATGACACCGATCCGGCTGCCATGCAGAAGCTCGACAGGAACCTCGCGGCCTTGCGCCTGAATGGGCTGCGGGTCGTGCGTTGCTCGTCTACCGCGGCCGCCGTACGCGGCGCGGACATCGTCACGACCGTCACGGCCGACAAGTGCAACGCCGTGATCCTCGCTCCCGGCATGATCGAGCCCGGCATGCATCTGAATGCGGTCGGCGGCGACTGTCCGGGCAAGACCGAGCTGCACCCTGACATCCTGCGGCGGCCCGATGTGCGGGTGGTGGTGGAGTTCGAGCCGCAGTCGCGGATCGAGGGCGAGATCCAACAGGTGGAGGCGGAGTACCCGGTGGCCGAGCTGGCCGACGTGCTGGCGGGGCGGCGTCCGGGGCGCGCGGCCGAGCGCGAAGTGACGATCTTCGACTCGGTGGGCTTTGCGCTGGAGGATTTCTCCGCCCTGCGCTACTTGCGGCGCATTCATCAGGAGTTGCGCGGCGCGCGGCAGGTGGACCTCATTCCCGATCTCGAGAACCCCAAGGATCTGTTCGCGCTTCTGGCGCCCGAAACGGCCTCGGGCGTGCGCAGGCCCGAGGCGGTGATCGCATGAGCGCGGCACGGACAGCGACCCTCATCGGCGCGCCGACTGATATAGGCGCCAGCGCTCGTGGCGCATCCATGGGGCCGGAGGCGTTGCGTGTTGCGGGCTTGCAGGCGGCATTGCGTGACCGGGGGCTGCAGGTGCTCGACCTCGGGAATCTCAACGGTCCCGGCAATCCCTGGCAGCCGCCGCACGCCGGCTATCGCCATCTGCCCGAGGTGACACACTGGAATCGCGCCGTCCACGAGGCGACGTTTGCGGAGTTGCGCCTGAATCGGCTACCCATCCTGCTGGGTGGCGATCATTGCCTGAGTATAGGGTCCATCAGCGCGGTGGCGCGTCATTGCCGGGAGCAGGGCCGGAAGCTGCGGGTGTTGTGGCTGGATGCGCACGCGGATTTCAACACTAGCGCGCTCTCGCCCAGCGGCAACATTCACGGCATGCCGGTGGCGTGCCTGTGCGGGTTTGGGCCGCCGGAGCTGGTGCGGATCGGCGGATCGGGCCCGGCGATCGAGCCCGGCTGGGTGCGGCAGATCGGCATCCGCAGCGTCGATGACGGCGAAAAGCGCTTTCTCCATGAACAGCGGCTCGAAGTGTTCGATATGCGTTATATCGACGAGATGGGCATGCGCCAGACGATGGAGCACGCGCTCGCCGATCTCGACAGCGACACGCACCTGCACGTGAGCTTCGACGTCGATTTCCTCGATCCCGACATCGCTCCGGGTGTCGGCACCACCGTGGCCGGCGGTCCTACGTATCGCGAGGCGCAGTTGTGCATGGAGATGATCGCCGACACTCACCGGCTGGGGTCTTTGGACATCGTGGAGCTCAACCCCGCCTTCGACGTGCGCAACGAGACTGCCGCGCTGGCGGTGGATCTGGTCGAATCGCTTTTTGGCAAGAGCACGCTCGTGCGCCGCCCGGTGTGGTCCCCTGCCGCGGCTGAGGTCGCGGCGACGGCCGGAACATGAAATCGCCATACGGCCTTGGGTAAGATAGGGCCTCGGCCGGCCTCATGCCGGCCGCCTATTCATTGGGGCGAGTCGATCGGGGATTCACATGAGCATGTCTTTGCGCGACCAGCTGCTGGCAGCCGGTCTCGGCACCAAAAAGCAGGCGAAGGCGGCGTCGCAGGCCAAGCGACCCCCGCCGCGGCACCAGCCGCCCCCGGTCTCTCCTGAAAAGCTGGCGGCCGCGAAAGCGGCTGCGGCGAAAGCTGCGCGCGACACGGAGCTGAACCGGCGCCTGCAGGAGAAGCAGGCCGCCAAGGCGCGGCGTACCGAGATCAAGCAGCTCATCGAGCAGCACCGCCTGCCGCCCGTCGAAAGCGATGAGTACTTCAATTTCGCGGACGGGAACCGTCTCGCGCGTCTTCCCGTCACGCCGGTGCTCCGCGAGCAGCTCATAAAGGGCACCGTGGCCGTCGTTCGCTACGAGGGCCACTATGCCGTAGTTCCCGAAGCGATTATCGCGCGTATCAAGGAGCGCGATGAGCATGCGGTGGTGACCCAAACTACCCAGGCCTCGCAAGGCACCGTCGACGCGAACGATCCGTATAAGGATTTCGTAGTACCCGACGATTTGACCTGGTAAACGCACGGACCTGGTCGGGCGCGGCGCTGAAGGTATCGAGAGTACTGCAGGCATGGCAGCGGCGCTGCGCGCAATTCGGACTGACATCACGATCCTTAAGGTCGACGCGATCGTGAACGCCGCCAACACCTCGCTGTTGGGTGGCGGCGGCGTGGATGGAGCCATCCATCGAGCCGCCGGTCCCGAGCTGCTGCAGGAATGCCGCACGCTCGGCGGTTGCAATACCGGCGACGCCAGGTTGACGAAGGGGTATCGCCTGCCAGCCCGTTACGTGATTCACGCGGTCGGTCCCGTTTGGTACGGCGGCGCGAGCGGCGAGCCCGGGCTGTTGGCTTCGTGCTACCGGAAAGCCTTGGAAATCGCGTCCGCGCAGGGTTGCGAGACGATCGCCTTTCCGAGCATCAGTACGGGTGTCTACGGCTATCCCATCGAGCTTGCGACTCCGGTTGCCGTGAGCGCGGTGCGGGAGACGCTCGAGCGGCTGTCGGGCGTGCGGGAGGTCATTTTCTGCTGCTTCTCGCAGGCCCATTTGTCAGTTTACGAGCAGGTGCTGGCGGCGCCTTGATCTCGCTGTCCAGCCAGCTCACGAAGGCGGCACGCAACGGGGCCGTGGCGCGCTCGGTCGATTCGAGCAGCAGGTACTCCCCAAAGGGAACTCGAGTGTGACCCAGTTGCACCAAGCGGCCGGTCTCCAGCTCGCTCTCGATGAAGGCGGCCGATCCTAGCGCGACTCCCTGGCCGCGAACCGCCGCGGCGATGGTGAGCGCGTAGTCCGTGAAGTAGAGATGCTTCGCTTGGTCGAAACCGTCCAGGCCGGCGGCTTCGAACCAGCTTCGCCACGCGCGCCCGTTGTCGTCGTGCAGCAGCCGATGCCCGAGGACGGCAGTGTCCTCGACCCAATTCGCGGGTCGCCGCCTGGATGCGGCGATGACCGGCACTCCATCCATGGAAAACAGCCGGCGATACTTGCCACGTGGCGGCCGTCCGCCGGCCTCCACGTAGCGGATCGCGACATCCGTCTCCCGCCCGAGCGTGCGAAGCTCGGTGGACGTCTCCAGCTCCAGCTCGATTTCCGGGTGCGCGCTCGAGAAGCGCTCCAGCCGCGCCACCAGCCACTGGGCACCGAAAGCAGGCTCGACCGACACTCTGAGCCGGCGCGTTGCCGTTCCGCGTGCCGCCTCTACAGCACGCTGTATGCGTTGGAAGCTTGCCGACAACTCCGCCGCGAGCCCCTTACCCGATGATGTCAGCTCAACGGCACGGTGGAGGCGGCGGAACAATTCGCGGCCTACGTCCTTTTCGAGGCCGCGTACGTGGCGGCTGATCGCGGCCTGCGACACGTGCAGCTCACGTGCCGCCTCAGTGAAGCTCAGCCGTCGTGCCGCCGCCTCGAACGCGCGCAGCGCGAGCAGTGAAGGAAAGCGCCGTGCGGGCATGGGTGGCAAGCGTCGTCGATCGTGGTGTTGACATGAGTTTAGGTTATCCGACACCGCCGGACAAATCATTTGCGAGTTTGACGGTGGAGCGCTGGAATGCGGCTCGAGGACCCGTTTCGGGAGTGACGGGAGATCTGGAAGGCCGTTGCGGGAATGATCGAGGGCGATCAGGAGCGAGTCATGAACATTTATTCGGCGAGTGTTGCGTTGCTGTGGACGACCGCGTTTCGAGCGGCTGCCTCACGCGCGGCTGCACCGTGTGCGGCTGTCCCGTGTGTGGCTGAGGTGCGCGCGAGGCCGCCGTCCGAGACCGCCCCGGGACTGCCCTTTGAGGCTCCGCACCCGGCGGGTTACTGCAACAGCATGCCCTGCGGAAGTCATTGACGGGGGACCACGCGAAGATGCTGTATTGTTGGCGTGAGCGCAGCGGGCTCACTGGCCCTGCCAGATCAGCTTGGCGTTGGCGAGCTCGCGGGCGCCGAGCGCGCCGAGCTCGCGTCCGAAGCCTGAATTCTTCACCCCGCCGAAAGGTGCACGCGGATCGGAGCGCACGAAGTCGTTGATGAACACGGCGCCCGCCTCGATCAGCTCGGCCGCGCGCTGGGCCCGCGTCAGGTCGCGGCTCCATACGGCCGCCCCGAGCCCGTACTCCGTCGCGTTGGCGAGCTGGATCGCCTCCGCATCGTTGCGAACCGGAAACAACAGCGCCACGGGCCCAAAGCATTCCTCGGCGACGATCGGCGCGTCGTGCCGCAGTCCCGCGAGCACGGTGGGCTCGAAGAAATAGCCGGGGCCCGGCATGAGCCGGCCACCGGTGAGGACCTGGGCGCCTTGAGTGATCGCGGCCTCGACCTGCCGGCGGACGGTGTCGCGGAGGTCGCCGCGTGCCAGGGGCCCCAGCCGCGTCGTGGCCTCCATCGGGTCGCCGACCACGAGCTCCTTGACGGCCGCGACAAAGCGCGCGGCGAACTCCTCGAAGAGCGGCTCAGCGATCAGAAACCGCTTCGCCGCGATACAGCTCTGGGCATTGTTGGCGAAGCGGGCGATGACCCCGAGCCGCACGGCCACGGCCAGATCCGCGTCATCGAGCACGATGAAAGGGTCAGAGCCACCGAGCTCGAGCACGACCTTCTTGCCATGTTGGCCGGCGAGGGCGGCCATTGCACGGCCTGCCCCGACGCTTGCTGTCACCGTGACGGCGCGAATGCGCGCGTCGGCGACGAGACCAGGCACGGCTTGACGATCAACCATCAGGTTCACGTACAGTCCGTCCGGGCCGCCGGCGTCCCGCACCAGTTGCTCGAGTGCGATGGCGCAGCCTTTGACGCTCTCGGCGTGCTTGACCAATACCGTATTGCCGACCAGTGCCGCCGGAATGAAAAATCGCAGCACCTGCCAGAAGGGCAGATTCCAGGGCATGATGCCCAGCACGGGGCCGAGCGGCTGGAAGATCACCCGACCCGGGGTTCCGGGAATGGGCTGCGCCTCGATGTAGGTTGGGCCGGTCGTGGCAAAGTGCCGTGCTCCGAAGGCGGCCTTTTTGACTTCCGCTTGCGCTTCCGCGTAAGGCTTGCCCATCTCGAGCGTGATGAGCCGGGCAAACTCGTCGACGCGGGCTTCGAGGGCCTCCGCGAGCCGATCCAGGAAGGCCGCGCGCTCAGCGAGCGGCGTGGCCGACCAGGCTTGCCAGCCGGACCACGCGCGCCCGAGGCAAGCCTCGACTTGCGCCGGCGTGTGCTCGGGATACCGGGCGATGACCTCGCCCGTTGTCGGATTACGCGATTCGAAGCTCATGCCATTCTCCCGATGCCGCGATCTCAACATACGGTCCGAAAGCGCTCGATACAGGTCGCGATGACTTCCTCACCCGGCCGTTTCCACCAGTTGAGCGCGGAAAAGATCTCCACCTCTTGGGGCCCGTGATAACCGGCCCGCTCGATGTCGGCGCGAAACTGTTTCAGGTCGACGATGCCGTCCCCCATCATGCCCCGGTCGAGCAGCAGGTCGCGGGTGGGCACGAGCCAGTCGCAGATATGATGGGCGAGAATCCGGCCCTGCCGTCCGGCGCGGGCGATCTGCGCTCTCAGCTTCGGATCCCACCAGGTGTGATAGACGTCGATCGCGACACCAACACCAGCACCGAGCGCGTCACATAGGTCGAGCGCCTGTTCCAACGTGTTGACGCACGCCCGGTCGGCGGCGTACATGGGGTGCAACGGCTCGATGGCCAACGGGACCTTGGCGGCCCGTGCGTGCGGCAAAATGACTGCGATGCCGTCGGCGACCATGGCGCGAGCCGCGGCAATGTCCTTCGACGCGCCGGGAAGGCCGCCCACCACCAACACCAGGCAATCGGCGCCGAGCGCGGCGGCCTCATCGAGGGCGCGCCTGTTGTCATCGATGGCGGCGCCCAGGCCGGCTCGGTCGGTTGCGGGAAACATGCCGCCGCGGCAGTAACCCGTGATCCGCAGGCCGTTGAGCCGCACGATCCGCGCCGCCTCCTCGAGCCCGATGGCTTCGACCTGATCGCGCCAGGGCGCTATTGCCGTGATTCCCTGAGCGAGACAGGCGTCGACCGCCGCCGGGAAGCCGTACTGCTGGCGCACGGTTGCGAGGTTGATGGAGAGACCCTGCACGTGCACACGACCCTCCGTCGCTAAGAAACGCCGCCGAGCGCCATCACATTGGCGGCCCGTCGCGCGGCCAGCTCTGGATCCCGCAACACCCGGGCAGTGTCCGCCAGGCGGAACAGTTCGGCGAGATGTTGCAACGAGCGGGCGCTCTGCTGGCCGCCCAGCATGTGAAAGTGATTCTGCAGGCCGTTGAGGTAGGCGAGAAACACGATCCCCGTCTTATAAAAGCGCGTAGGGGCGGCGAAGATGTGCCGCGACAAGGGTACGGTGGGGGCGAGCAGGTCGTGAAATCCCGCCGTGTCGCCCGCCGCAAGTCGCGTAAGCGCCGCCGACGCGGCCGGCGCGATAGCGTCGAAGATACCGAGCAGGGCGTCGGAGTAGCCGCGGTCGTCACCGGCTATCAGCTCCGCATAGTTGAAATCGTCGCCGGTGTACATGCGCACTCCAGGCGGCAGACGGTGGCGCATCATGATCTCCTTCTCCTTGGAGAGGAGCGAGATCTTCACGCCGGCGACGTTGGCGGTATTCTCAGCAATCACAGACAGCGCAACGTCCATCGCCTCGAGATGATCGTGCGTGCCCCAGTATCCTGCGAGGGCCGGATCGAACATTTCTCCGAGCCAGTGGATCACCACCGGATGTCGCACCTGCCTCAGGATGCGACCGTAGACGCTTCGGTAGTCTTCCGGTCCCGTGGCGACCTCGACCAGCGCGCGGCTCGCCATCAGGATGATGCGGCCGTCGAGCGCCTCGAGGGCTTCGATCTGGGTCTCGTAAGCGGCGCTTACGTCCGCGAGCGTCCTTGCCGCTCCAGGGGCCAGATGATCGGTTCCGGCGCCGCACCCCACCCACGCACCAGGCCGGCTCCGGGCCTCGAGAAGGGTGCGCCGGATCAGCTCGAGCGCAGCGGGCCAGCCGAGGCCCATGCCGCGTTGGGCCGTATCCATGGCTTCCGCGACACCGAAACCGAGATCCCACAGATAGTGGCGGAATTTCAAGGTCGCTTCCCAATCGATGGCCGAGTCGAGCTGCGGATCGGCTGCGGCAAGCGGGTCGACGACGACGTGGGCGGCCGCGTAAGCCACGCGATTGAAGGTGGGGGGCGCGGTGCCCTCACCGCTCGGCAGCGCCGTATTTCTGATCGTATAGCGCTCGATACGCCGGCCGGATGTGGGGAGAAGTAGGCTCGTCATCGTTGGGTGATCCGCGCTCAACCGCTCGAGCGGCTCAACACCGGGACGTCGACCCAGCGGCGCTCGGCCCAGCTCTGCAGGGCCAATTCCGCGAGCTGCACGCCCTTGGCGCCCTCGAACAGGTCGTGCTCCCAGGGAGTGTCGGCCAGCACGTGGCGAATGAAACCTTCCCACTGCAGACGGAAGCCGTTGTCGAATACCTCGGTATCCGGCACGGGGGCCCACTGCTCGAGAAACTTCATCGTCTGCGGCTCGTCCGGGTTCCACACCGGCCGGGGAGTATTCGTCCGGTGTTGGGTTACACAGCGGGTCAAGCCCGCTACGGCCGATCCGTGGGTGCCGTCGACATGGAAGGTGACGAGATCGTCTCGGTTGACTCGCGTCGTCCAGGAAGAGTTGATCTGAGCGATGATGCCCCCTTCCAGCTCGAAGGTCGCATAACAGGCATCGTCGGCGTCGGCCGCGTAGCGCTTCCCGTGCTCATCGATGCGTTCGGGAATGTGGGTCGCGCCGCGGCAGCTGACCGCCGTAACGCGGCCGAAGAGGCGATCGAGCACATAGCGCCAATGCGGCAGCATATCCAGGATGACGCCGCCGCCATCCGCCTTGCGGTAGTTCCAGGACGGACGCTGCGCGGGCTGCAGGTCGCCCTCGAACACCCAGTAGCCGAACTCACCGCGCACCGAGAGAATCCGGCCGAAAAAGCCGGCCGTCACCAGCATGCGCAACTTGCGCAACCCGGGCAGGAACAGCTTGTCCTGCACCACGCCGTGCTTCACCCCGCGGGCCGCGGCGAGGCGCGCCACGGCGAGCGCTTCCGCCAGGGTCTCTGCAATGGGCTTCTCGCAGTAGATGTGCTTGCCTGCTTCGATCGCGCGGCGCAGCAGCTCGACGCGCATCTGCGTCGAGCCCGCATCGAAGAATATCTTGTCGTCAGGATTGGCGAGCGCCGCCGCCAGGTCCGTCGTGTAGCGGGAGATGGCGTGACGCCGCGCGATTTCGGCCAGCTTGTCGGTATTGCGGCCGACGAGGATGGGGTCCGGCAGGACCCGCGCGCCATCGGGCAGAGCCACGCCGCCGGCCGCCCGCAACGCCGCGATCGAGCGCACCAGATGCTGGTTGTAGCCCATCCGGCCGGTCACGCCGTGCATGATGATGCCGAGTCGCTGGACTGCCATGCCCTCTCCAGTTTGTAACTATACGGTTACTTATAGTCGCGAGCCGCCGGCACTGTCAACTGCGACCGCCGCCTCAGCCGCGGCGTAGAAAGGACAACGTGACGTCCACCATGTGCTGGCCCCAGCTCTCGATTTCCTCCTTGGCCATCAGGTCACGGCGAAAGACCGTCGATAACGTCCAGCGGTTGGAGAGATAGAAGAACCCGAGGGCGGCGATGGACACATACACCTTGAGCGCGTCCAGCCCCTCGCGGAACACGCCTTGCTCCACCCCGCGCCCGAGCAGCACCGAGATCCGCTCGATCAGGGGCGAGTTCAGCTCGAAAATACGCGCCGAGCGCTTCAGGAACTTCGCCCGGTGCAGGTTCTCGGTGTTCAGCAGGCTCAGGAACTCGGGGTGCGCGAGGTAGTACCGCCAGGTGAAGCGCACGAGATCGGCCATGCCCTCGACCGGGTCGCGGTCGGACAGGTGCAGGCCGTGCTCGGCGGTGCGGATCGCGGTATAGCTGCCTTCCAGAACGGCGACATACAGGGCCTGTTTGTTGCCGAAATAGTGATAGAGCATGCGCTTGTTGACGCCCGCGCGGGCGGCGATGTTGTCGACCCGGGCCCCTTCATAACCCCTTTCGGTGAACTCCCGCACGGCGGCGGCCAGGATCGCGGCGCTCGTCGACTCCGGATCGCGCGTATTTCCCCGGCGGGGTTGGCCGGTACGCGATCGCGCGGGGGCGCCCGCACGGCGGGCCTGCGCCGGGGTCGCCTGAGGCTTTTCCGCTGGCGGCGTCTTGGAATCCGACTTGGACAAGCGTTCACCACCCCTCATTCTTTCGCGCTCGCGCGTCAACTCAACCCCCCTCGCATCCGCAAGGCCCGCCCGACTCGCCGGGCCGCGTGTCTATCTTACTACGTCACCAGGGGTTTTCCCGCGCCGCCGGGCCGCCCCGCCGGGCGCTCCCGTCGCGGCAGTTGACAGCGTCGCGTTCCTTTGCTTATAAGTAACCAACAAGTTACAACGGAGCGGGGAACGTTATGGCAGCCCGGCGGCTCGGCGGTATCGTGCATGAGACGGCGACGCAAACGATCGTCGCGGGGGTATCGGTCGCGGCGCTGGTCCGCGTCCTCCTGAAACGAGCCCACCCGGGCGGCGCGCCGGGCCCGGAGCAAGGGCCGCCTCCGCGGCGACCGCGCTATGCGGGCGCTGCCGTGCTTGCGGGCTCGATGAGCCTGTGGGGGCCGCTGGCGAGTGCGCAGACCGTAGCGAACGCCGACGATTCGGGCGGGCTAGCCGAGATCGTCGTGACCGCGCAGAAGCGTGCCTCCACGGTGCAGGAGACACCGATCAGCATCACGGCGGTCAGCGGGACGGACCTGCAGGATCGCGGCATCGCGGATGTCGCGACATTGGCGGCTGCCACGCCCGGGGTCTCACTCAAGAGCAACGGCCCGGGCCAGACCGAGATCGAGATGCGCGGCATGACCTCGAGCGGCGGCAACTCCGCGACCGTGGGTTTCTATCTCGACGACGTCCCGATGACGGCGCCGGCGGGCGCGCAAAATGGCAAGGTCGTGATCGACCCGACGCTCTACGACCTCAATCGCGTCGAAGTGTTGCGCGGCCCGCAAGGCACGCTGTATGGCTCCGGCTCGATGGGCGGCACGGTGAAGCTGGTCACCAACCAGCCCAACCTGACCCAGACCCAGGGAAGCTTCGAGAGCATCCTGTCCGGCACCGACGGCGGCGGCTTCAATCACAACGACAATTTCATGCTCAACCTGCCGTTGATCAATGATCAGCTGGCGCTGCGCATCGTCGGCTCCGAAGCGCACACCAGCGGTTGGATCGACCGGATCGTCCTGAATCCGTTTCCGCTGCCGACCAACGGCGGCGCCACGCGTGGCGCTGTCCTGGCCGCGCCGGTGGAGTCCGTGCGCCACGGATCGAACGCAGAGCAACTGTATGGCGTCCGCGTGACCATGCTGTGGAAGCCCACCGACGCGCTGTCTATCACCCCGTCGGTCTTCTATCAGCGGATTACTCAGGAGGGACCGAGCTCTTTTGACAGCGTCCCCGGCACGGAAGCCCACTACCAGCCCTTCGGTGTCGCGGAGCCGTATTCCGACGAGATCAAGGTCTACAGCCTGACCGTGAATTACAACTTCGATTCCTTCGATATCACCTCCATCACGGCGCAGTGGAACCGCAACTCGATCCAGTCACAGGACGGCAGCGAGAATTTCAACAATCCCCTGTCGGGCGTGGAGATCAATGCCCCCGGCACCCTCAGCTACTACCTTCCCGGGGGCACCGGCCCGGTGCAGGGGACGGAGACCGACCCGTCCAAGCAATTCAGCGAGGAGATCCGCGCGGCCTCCACCGGCGACGGGCCCCTCAGGTGGGTGGGCGGCCTGTTCTACAGTCACTTCCAATCGGTGTGGAATCTGTATACCGCCGTGCAGAACCCGTCCGCCTACGTCGACCTGGGCACCTTCGGGCCGGCCACCGCCAACGCGATCTGGAATCTCACCAATCCGACGAAGATCTCGCAGTATGCGGCCTTCGGCGAGGGCACGTATGCGCTGACGTCCCATCTGAAGGCCACCGTCGGCTTGCGCTGGTATGCTTACGACTATTCGTTCTACGATCACTTCGCCGGCTTTGGCTCGCCGCTCGGGGGCGCCACGCCGTCCGTGGACTCCGTGTCGCAAAATCACGAAGGCGTGAATCCGAAGTTCAATCTGTCCTACGAGTTCGACAAGGATCTGATGGTCTATGTCACGGCGTCGAAGGGCTATCGTCCCGGCGGCGCGAACCAGCCGCTGCCGACGACCGGCCCGCTGTGGGCTCCGGGCGGGGTGCCCCTGTCCGTGAGCCCGTTCAAATACCCCAATGGCCAGTGGCCGAAGAGCTACGACCCGGACACCTTGTGGAGCTACGAGTTGGGTGAGAAGGCGCGGTTCCTCGATCGCCGCCTCACCGTGAACGCGAGCGTCTATTACGAGAACTGGAGCAACGTCCAGCTGCTGGAGCTGCCCAACGACTATCTGCTGAACGACAACAACGGCAACGCCAGGATCTTCGGCGGCGAGCTCGAAGCGCGCGCGCTCCTGGGAGCCGGATTCGAGCTCGGGATCTCCGGCGGCTACACCCATGCAACGCTCTCACCGGGCGATCACTACACGATAACCCCCTCCGACGTGTTGCCGGACGTGCCGAAATTCACCGCCAACGTCAATCTCACGTACGAGCACCCGCTCACCGATAAATACACGTTCAGCGCCCGCGTGGAGAACACCTTCGTCGACAGGCGTCTCGACCTCACGTTCCCGGCCGGCTTCCCCACCGGCGAGCTGACACCGCTGCCGTCCTATGATCTCACCAATCTGCGCGCCGGGATCCGCTCCGACTCGGGCTGGGGGCTTGCGTTCTTCGTCAACAACGTGTTCAACAAGCAGGCCTATCTGGAAAACATGACCGAGCTGACCTTGACGAACGCCTCGTTCAACCGGGTGGTCACCAACCAGCCGCTCACGGGCGGGATCGATCTGACTTATGCCTTCTGAGGAGTTGTGTCCTTCTGAGGGGTTGTGTCGATGAGCCCGCGCACCCGGCTCGCGGCGGGCGTGGCTGCCGTCCTGGCACTGGTCGCCAGGGCGGCCTGGGCCGACCTGCCGATCGAGCACACGGGCGTTGCCCAGCTCAAGCCCGACAACGGGCATCGCCTCTACATCGTCGACAAGTTTCCTCCCGCGCACGCCATCGACAGCCGCATTCACGTCATCGACGGCGATACCTTCGCGATCCTCGGCCAGATGTCGAACGGCTCGTTCGGCAGCTTTGCGATCTCGGCCGATCACAAGACCCTTTTCAACGCCACCACTTTCTTTTCGCGCGGCGATCACGGTGCGCGCACCGACGTCGTCGAGTATTACGATACCTCGACCCTGATCCCGCGCAGCGAGACGCTTCTGGCGCCCAAGCGCGCGATGACGAACCAGTATTCCGTGTTCCTGGTGGAATCCGCCGGAGCGAAATACCTCCTGGTGCAAAACGCCACTCCGGCCACCTCCGTCTCGGTCATCGATCTGTCCACGAAGGCGGTGTTGTCGGAGATCGAGACGGCCGGCTGCTTCGGTATCTATGCGTCGTCGAAGTTACCGGGCCGGTTCGCTACGCTTTGCGGCGATGGCACGGCGTTGACCGTCGACTTCGACACCCACGGGAAGGAAGTCGGGCGCAGGCGCAGCAGCACGCTGTTCGATCCGGACAAGGACGCCTTGTTCATTACCGGTGTGAAAATGGGCGAGCGGACACTCTTCATTTCATTTCTCGGCAACGTCCACAGCATCGATTTCTCGGGCGACGTGGCCAAGCAGGACACCCCGTGGAGCTTCATAGGCGCCGCGGACAAGGCGGCGCGCTGGCGGCCGGGCGGCTACGGCAACATCGCCTACAGCCCCTTCAACGGGCAGCTCTATGTTGGAATGCACCCGAACGGCGTCGAGGGGAGTCACAAGACTCCTGCCGAGGAAATCTGGAAGGTGGACGTCGCCCGGCACGTCGTGACCGGGCGGGTCAAATCGGATGGCGCGAACTACCTGCAGGTCAGCAAGGAAGCTCACCCGCTGCTCTTCAGCGTCAATGTCAAGGAAGGCATTCAGGGCTCGGTCACCCGGTACGACGGCGACACCCTGAAGGTCCTCGGGACCAGCAAGCCGGACCTGCTGGAAGGCGGCGGGCCCATCTGGGTGGAGTAGGGGAGGCGCGATGTCGTTGTTCGATCGGACTGCCGAAAAGGCCAGCCGCACACTGGCGCGGCGAACTTCACGCCGCGGTGTTCTCTCGACGCTGGGTAGGCTCTTCGTCGGGGGAGCGCTCATGCCGTTGCTGCCCATCGACCGCACCTATGGTCGTACCGACCCTCATCAGACGGATGCCACCCAGTGCGACTACTGGAAATATTGCGCCATGGACGGTCAACTGTGCTCATGCTGCGGCGGGACGGGCACACAATGTCCGCCCGGCACGGAGGTTTCCAAGGTGAGCTGGGTCGGGACCTGTCTCAACGCTCACGACGGCAAGAGCTATCTGGTCAGCTACTCGGATTGTTGCGGGCGCTCATCGTGCGGGCAATGCTATTGCAGCGCCAATGTGCGCGAGCGCCCCGGCTACGAGATGGCGATTCATAACGATGTCAATTGGTGCATGGCCAACAGCCAGTCCTCGTATCATTGCACCGTGTCGGTCATCGTCGGGGTGGCGGGCTGAAGCCGTGCGCGTGGTTGCCGGGAGCGGGAAGGCCGGAGGATCCGTTCGTCGCGTGTTGCTTGCGGCAGCCTGTTTTGCCCTTATCGCGGATGTCCGCGCAGCGCAACCGCTGCAGACACTCTACACCCTGAACTGTTCGGGTTGTCATGGCGCCGGCGGGTTGGGTGTTCCTGAGGCGGGAATCCCCAATCTGAATGAGGCGGGGCGCTATGTCCGGACGCAGCCCGGACGCGAATACCTGATCGAGGTGCCCGGCCTGTCGCAATCCCGGCTCGACGATGCGACGGCGGCGCGGCTCCTCAACTGGGTCTTGCGGCGATTCTCCGCCGAGCGCCTGCCGGTGAATTTCAAGCCTTACACCGCTGCCGAAGTCAGGCGCTTCAGGGCGGACAAGATCAGCGACCCCAAGACGCGTCGCGAGGCCATCCTCGCGGAGCTACGACGCCAGGATCGGCTGGAGACCGGGAACAACCGCGCGGCTCCAGAAATGCGGTCATCGGCCACACCGCCATAAAGAGTTCCCCACGCGAGGTAGCATGCCCAGCCTTGCGGCAAGGCCAAGGGCCCCCAAGGGGCTGAAATCCAAGGAGATCAGGGGATGGTGCGCGGTACTGGGATCGAACCAGTGGCCCCTGCCGTGTGAAAGCAGTGCTCTACCGCTGAGCTAACCGCGCAGTCGGGAAGGGCGGCAAGTCTATAGACCGGCCGCCCGGGAGGCAATGGGACGCCCGTGAAAGATCAGCTGCGATTCAGCAGGAGGGTGACCGCGTACTTGGCGCTCGAGGACGTGCCGGTGACGCCGATGACGGCCTGTTCCGGGGAGACTTCGTTGTCCAGGGTCGCGAGGCCGGCAAATTGGACCCCGTTCAACACAGCCGCCTGCCCGGTGCAGCTCGCGTAGGTGAACTCGACGTGATACGCGTTGTAGCTGGCATTGATGATCGAGGCCGTGCCGTTGATCACGCACCCCGTGGAGGCGTCCTGCGAAAAGATGGTGCCGTTGCTGCTGACGGTAACCACGACTCCACTGCTCGGACTCGTGAAATTGCCCGCCAGCGTGGCCAGAGAGGATGCGCGGTTGTACAAGGTATCGAATGTCAGATCCAGCGTGCCGCTCGAAGTCGAGCCGTTATCGGTCTTGAACTGCGATGTCAGGTCGATGGAGGTTCGCGCTTGTATCGTCCCCGACAGATTGCCCGTGCCGTGGGTCGAGCCATCGGTAAAGGTGTCTCCGAGCGGCACGAATCCTTCGAACGATGCGGTGACGGTGTTGGTCGATACGGTCGCGGAGCCAACATACTGCACGCCGTCGGAGCGGATGAAGTTGAAGTCGCCGGATTCGTCGACCAACCCGATGACCTGCAGTCCGCTGATCGAGTCGGTGCCGCGCCAGATACCGCCGGGAGAGGCGTTCGTGGTGGTCGAGCCGCCCGAGTCGCCGCCGCTCGAGCCATTGCCGTTCGAACCGCTGCCGTTCGCGCCGCTGCTGCTGCCAATATCGCCACCGCCACCGCAGCCCGCCAGGGCGAGGGTCATCGCGATGACCGGTACGATCTGCTGCAATCCTTTGCTGTTCACGGTGAGCGCTGTTCCTGGGAAATTGGAATGAAGCGCAGATTTTGGTGGATCGGTTCCGGACCGACCGAGGCTCGCGTCACGATTCGGTAATCGTCCAGGTTATCGAGGCCGCTGCGCACACGTTTGACGTATGGCAACCGCAATCCACCCCTAGAGCGACGTCGCCGTAAAGCTCGAAAATCCGTAGTCCGAATTGCTACCGCAGGGCTGGCGGAAGAATCCCATGCCCGGATTCCCTGTTCGAAAGCGCGAATCGACAGCGTGCACGACCTCGCGCCCATTCATATAGATCGTGATGACATTGCCTTTCGCGACGCCGGTCAGCACGTCGCCGGTGCGTACGGCCGGAACCGAGCCGCGTGCTAGTTTCGTAAAATCGCCGATGGCGCCGTTCCACGCGACGATCTCGCAGTAGTGACCATCGTAGGCGAGGTTGCATTCGTAGCCGGTCGCGTGGTGCGGGGCGTCGCTGAAGCGCAGCAGCACTTCGACTTCGTGCACGCAGCGCGGGTCCAAGTCGGGGCTCAGGTGGATGACTGCGGAGGCGGAATGATCGGGGGGGAATCCTGAGAGCAACGCATAGGAATCGTTGTATCCGTCGTAGCCTGTCTGTGTTCCGTAGGCGAGACCGTTGTGCTTGCGCACCTGCGCCCAGTCGCGTCCGTTGTTGGACCAGGCGCCGCCCTCCGAGATGGGCAGCTCGGCACCGTCGAAGCGGGTCTCATATTGGCGGCGCTGCGGTGCCCCCAAGGCGGGAGTCAGCGAGGCGGTCGCCATCGCGCCCAGGAGCAGTTCTCTTCGATTCATCGCGTAGCTCGTCTTTACTCATCGATCGGATGTCATCGGCGAGATGATAGACGCGGCAACCGATGAGGCTCAGTCGGGGTGGCGCATTCGGCGCAAGCCTGGAATCGGTCGGCATCTTATCGCACGTGCGTGAGCGCTGGCTTGACGCTTGCCGACCGCCGGGCGTGTGACCGCCTGATTTCACATAATTGATCAGGGATTGGCCTGCAATCCACCCGGGAGGCGGCCGCCGCCGGCGCCGAAGCGTGCCCTGGCGCTGCTTGGTACCATGCACACCCCTTAAGTAATGACCCCCGGCTCATGGCAGTAGTTACCCGATTCGCACCCAGTCCCACCGGCATGCTCCATGTCGGGGGCGTCCGCACCGCTTTGTTCAGTTGGCTCTATGCGCGCCACATGGGTGGCAAATTCATCCTGCGTGTGGAGGACACCGACCGCGAGCGTTCGACGGACGAGGCCGTGCGCGTCATTCTCGAGGGCATGGCGTGGCTCTCGCTGACCGCGGACGAGGGGCCGTACTACCAAACTCAGCGGTTCGACCGGTATCGGGAGGTCATCCAGAGGATGCTGGCTGAAGGAACGGCGTATCACTGCTACTGCACCAAGCAGGAGCTGGACGCCATGCGGGAGGAACAGATCGCCCGCAAGGAGAAGCCGCGCTACACGGGGATCTGCCGCGACAGACGCGAGCCTCGTCCGGGAGTGGATCCGGTAGTGCGATTCCGCAATCCCGTCGATGGGGTGGTGGTGGTCAGCGACATGGTCCACGGCCAGGTGACTTTCCAGAACAAGGAGCTCGACGACCTCATCATCGCGCGCTCGGACGGCACGCCGACCTACAATTTCTGCGTGGTCGTCGATGATATGGATATGGGCGTCACGCACGTCATTCGCGGCGACGACCACCTCAATAACACACCGCGCCAGATGAACATGCTGCTCGCGCTGGGTGCTTCCGTGCCTGAATATGCGCACGTGCCGATGATCCTTGGCCCCGATGGCGCAAAGCTTTCAAAGCGGCACGGCGCGGTGAGCGTCCTCCAGTACGAGGAGGAAGGCTACCTGCCGGATGCGCTCCTCAATTACCTCGTGCGCCTCGGTTGGTCGCACGGTGACCAGGAAGTGTTCACGCGCGAGGAGATGATCGCCGCGTTCGATATTCACGATGTGAACAAGGCGGCTTCCGCCTTCAATCCCGAGAAGCTCCTGTGGCTGAATCAGCAGCACATGATGCGGGCGACGCCTGCCTCTCTGGTGCCGTACCTGCGCGCGCAGCTGCGCCGCCTCGGCGTCGATAGCGACGATCGGGCGCTGCTGGAAGGCGTGATCCTCGCCCAGCGTGAGCGGGCCAAGACGCTCAAGGAAATGGCGCAGAACAGCCGCTTCTTCTTCATCGATAGCGTCGAGATCGATCCGAAGGCGGCGGCTAAGCATCTCGCCGGAGATGGCGCACAGGTCCTCGCCAAGGTGCGCGCGCATCTCGCCGGTCTGCCCGAGTGGACGGCGGAAGCCATCCACGCAGTACTCAATGAGCTTGCCACGAGCTTGCAAAGTGGGCTCGGCAAGATTGCACAGCCGGTGCGTGTCGCCGTGACAGGCACCGCGGTCTCACCACCTATTGACGCGACGCTGGCCCTCCTCGGTCGTGAGCGCACGCTTGCCCGCCTGGATGCGGTGCTAGCGCGAGCGCCGCAGGCGCCTAAGTGATTCCGGTGGTTTGACCATCTGTGTTCGCGGAGTCGGGCCTTGACAATGCCCGGGGGGGTGCGTAGTTTCCCGCGCCTCGCGTGGGGCCATAGCTCAGCTGGGAGAGCGCTTCCATGGCATGGAAGAGGTCGTCGGTTCGATCCCGACTGGCTCCACCAATCCTTCATCCCAAGGTGCTGCAGGAAGTCCTGCAGGCGGCGCAAGTGCCGGTCTGCTAAGGCATTTCCGGGCCACTCGTTTCCCAGGCTGTCTCTTGGCAGCCCAGCATACGGGGGGTAGCCGTGGGGTAGGCCGGTTTCCCCGAGCCTTGCTACCCCTACTCATCGATACCGCGATCCGCAACGCTAAGCCTCGGGAGAAGCCCTACGAGCTCGCCGGCGGCGGGGGGCTGCACCCTTGCTGATCAACCCATCCGGCTCCCGCGCGTGACGTTTCCCCGCCGGAGCGGCTCGCTTGTTTGCGACGCGCTGAGGTGTGCGGTGCCTTGGATACGGCACTTCGTGCGCTTCAAAACTGCGGACAGATTTTCCGGTACGCCGTTGCTACGGGTCGAGCTGAGCGCGATCCCGCCGCCGACCTCTGCGGAGCGCTGCCACCACCGGTCGGTGATCACTTCGCCAGCATCACCGAGCCGACCAAGATAGGTGCGTTGGTTCGGTCCATTGACGGTTACGAAGGGACGCATGTCGCGCGCTCTGCGCTCCGGTTGGCTCCCTCTTGTCTTCGTTCGATCAGGAAGTACCTGTTTCCCCTCAGTGCGGTCCGCCGCCCGACCCATGTCCGACACACGCTCAACGCCGCGTTACGTCGCTTTGGTTACACGACGAACGACATGGCGGCGCACGGGCTTTCGCAGCATAGCGAGCACGTTGCTCAATGGGCAAGGTTGCGGAGGTTGACCTATGTAATCCTCACGTTAGCGGCTTCAATGAAATGTGCCACAAAACCGATTTTTGCTCCCTTGTATCTTATGGGTACTTGGTGCACGCTGTGGGTTGGCGAGCGCGTTACAGGGAGTGACGCAATGTCCGATGTGATCGTCCAAACAGGATCTTTGACAAACACGATGCTGTGCTCGGGCAATTCGCTCGGCCTCTAGGAGACCTTCAATGACCAGCATAACTGTTCAGCTCAGTAAGCAAGAGATCAAGGCGCTCAAGGCATACCAGTAAACGGAATGCGGAAGCGGCGTTAAAGGAGTGGGCGGCTCGCGCAAATGCTCGACACTCGGTGGCGAAACTGCGAGTCGCACTGAAGGAGTCGCTCCGGGAGGAAGCGGACGGAAAGGGCAGGCGCTTCCGCAGCGGTCGCGAGGCTCTCCGTTGGCTCGAGAGCTGATCATTCTACCGCGCTTCAAGCGAGACTACCGGCTGGCGCGCAAGCTCCCTGAGTTTGACATCGAGACGCTTGAGTATGTTTTGGATGTCATGATTGCCAGTGGCAAGCTGCCGGATGCTCTTCGGGAACATCGGCTCGACAAGCGCAGCGTCAAAGGTTGCCGAGACCAAAATAATGTCGGCGACGTTCCCCGCGTCGCCCCCTCTACGGACCCGAACGTGCACTGCGGTTCGCGGAAGTCTCCGGCGCCTATCCTGCCACCGTCCCCCCTTTAGTGGGCGGCGCGACCTTGGATCTCCTGGGGAAGCTCGGCCTTCGCAGCTCCCTC
>DASZVD010000226.1:0-9568 GCA_035547375.1 Steroidobacteraceae bacterium | reverse complement strand
TCGTGGGCATCTCGAGGCACGACATCAACCCTCCACCCGGTATCTTCGCGCGTTGCTGGGGCAGCGCGCAGCACGACGTGGCCACGGGACTACACAGGCCGCTGCTGGCGAGCTGCGTCGCCTTCTCGGATACCGCCGGTGACCGGCTGTGCGTGTTACTCAGCCTGGATCTGAGTTGGTGGAGCTCGAAGCAGGATGCGGATGGCATCCTGGATCCCATCCTGGCCGGGGCCGGGCTCGAGGCGCACCAGCTGATGCTGCACCTGTCACACACGCACAGCGCGCCCCGGACCGCGCCGGAGCTCAGTGATCGTCCGGGCGGGCAGTACATCCAGCCTTACCGGGAGCAGTTGATCCGCACCTGCCTCGCGCTCATCGAGGAGGCACGCCAAGCGCGCTCACCGGCCACGGTGACCTGGCGCGCCGGGCAGTGCGCGCTCGCCTTCAACCGGGATCTGCCGGCTCCCGATGGACGCGTGCTGTGCGGGATCAATCCCGCGGCCCCTGCGGACGGCACCTTGCTCGTGGGCCGGATCTGCGATGCGGCCGGAAAGACCCGCGCCACCCTGGTGAACTACGCCTGCCATCCGATCTCGCTGGGCGGAGGCAACACACAGGTATCACCCGACTACGTCGGCGCCACGCGCGAGACCGTAGAAAAGGCAACCGGCGGGGCCCCTTGCGTTTTCCTCCACGGCGCCTCCGGTGACCAGGCCCCGCGGCGAAGCTTCGAGAGTGACCCCGCGGTCGCGGACCGAAATGGCGAGGAACTGGGGTACGCCGCGCTGGCAGTGCTGACCTCCCTGTTTCCTGCGCAGACCTCGCTGGACTTCGCAGGCGCCGAGGAATCCGGAACCCCTCTGGCACTGTGGAAGGAGCGACCGGCGCCGGCGCCTCTTACGATCGCATCCCGCCGCGTCACCGTACGGCTCCGGATCGCCGACATGCCCAGCGCCGATGAGCTGAGAAAGGCGATCAGCGAGGCCCGTGAGGGCTACATGGTCGAGCGGCTCATGCGTCGCCTGTTTGCGCGCCAGACCGTCGGTGACGGCCCGGAGGGAGAGTTCTCCTTCGTTGTCTGGCAACTGGGGCATTCGTTCATTGTCGGCACGCCGGCGGAGATGCACTCCGCGTTCCAGCGGGAGCTGCGCCGCCGCTTCCCGTCCGCCGCCATCGCCGTTCTCAACATCGTGAATGGCTATGCGAGCTACCTGCCGCCCGAAGCCGATTTTTCGGTCGGCGCCTACCCGGTACGGGTGACCTACTATGCCAAGGGCTCCATGGAGATCGTGCTGGCGGCCACCGACACCGTCATCCGGGAGATGTTGACGGCAACCGGACTCCCCCATTGACGAGTCCGTAAACACGCGAGGAGCCCGTGCCCCAGGATTCAGCCCTGTCACTCAACGTATTCGACTACGGCGAGTTTTTCTTCTTTCTTCTCATCCTCACGCTCGTCGGATGGCTGTCGGGACGCGGTGAACGCTCTTCATCGACGGAGTATTTCCTCGCCGGGCGCAAGCTCCGCTGGTATGTGGTGGGCGCAAGCTACGTTGCCGCGAACATCAGTACCGAGCAGTTCATCGGCATGGTGGGCGCGAGCTACCTGCTGGGCGTCGTCACGGCTTTGTGGGAATGGCTGAACGTCTTCACGTTCATCTTCATGATCTTCATCTTCATCCCCTTCCTCCTGTCGTCGAAGGTCGTGACGATCCCCGAGTTCCTGTCACGTCGTTACGGTCCGGTCGTGCGCCAGATCTTTGCGTTCATCACCGTGATCGCCAACGTCGTCATTTTCATGGCTGCCGTGCTGTACACGGGCGGCCTGGCGCTGAACGGCTTCTTTGGCTGGCCCCTGGTCCTGTGCATCGTCCTCACGGGGCTGTTTGCCGGGGGTTGGGCCATCTATGGAGGAATGTCCACGGTCGCATGGATGGGCGTGCTCACGGCGGCCGTGAAGTTTACCGGCGCCCTGGCCGTGACGATCCTGGGCCTGCTGGCAGTCAGCGGACACGGTGACCTTCTCGACGGATTGCGCATCGTGATCGAACGCAACCGCGCCCTGTCCGGTGCCTGGCACACGGCGGTTCAGCATATCCTGTCGCACATCAGCAGCACCGGCTCTTATAACCGGCTCTCGGTGCTGCAGCCCGCCGATCATCCGCTCGCCCCCTGGACGGGCCTGTTCTTCCTCGTGATGTCAGTGTCCATCTGGTACAACGTCCTGAACCAGTTCATCGTCCAGCGGATTCTTGCGTCCCGCAGCGTCTGGGACGCGCGCATGTCGATCGTCTTTGCCGGCTACGCAAAGCTGCTGCTGCCGCTCATCACCGTGCTCCCCGGCCTCATACTGTTCACCCTGCACCCGCAGTATCTCAGCGGCGACTGGCTCGACGCGCAGCACCAGGCCGACAGGGGCTATGTCCTCCTCGTGAAGGAGCTGCTCCCGGCCGGTATGCGCGGCTTGCTGCTCGCGGTTCTGTTCAGTGCGGTGCAGGCGACCATCACCTCCGTCGTCAATTCGACCGCGACGATTCTCACCCTGGACATCTATCTGCCGCTCGTGCGGACGGATGCGACGGACCGGCAACTGGTGCGATTCGGCATTGGAGCCTCGGCTGCAACGGTCGTCTGCGGGATACTGATTGCCGTGTGGCTGAGCGCTTACGGCGGCGGCGTATTCCAGTACATTCAGACCCTCAATGCCTTCTTTGCACCGCCGTTCGCGGCAATCTTCGTGCTCGGCCTGCTGACCCGGAAAGCCAACGCCGTGGGCGCGCTCTGCGCCATCGTGGGAGGTTTCGCGATCGGCGTCGGAATGAAGGTGCTCGGGAGCGTAATGGCGATGCCGGGCTGGTTCTACCCGTTCGCCAATCAGGCCGCGATCACCTGGCTGTCATCCCTGGCCCTGTGCATGCTCGGCAGTGCATGGCCGCGCGCCAGCGCCTCGCAGGCAAGCGCGCCGGCCGTTACGTTGTGGGATAGCACAGGCATGCTCCGCGAAGGACTGGGGCAGCGCTGGTGGCAGAGCCCGGTGCTCTGGTCAGCTGGATTCGTGGCGGCAATAATCGCGGCCATGTGTCTGTTCTCCACTGTCGTGTTTCCGACCGGATAGCCCTCATGCAGTACGTGGATTCCCGAAAACGCTTCCAGGAGCGTGTTGTCATCGTCACGGGCGCGGGCAACGGCATCGGCCGCGGGGCGGCGATCGCTTTCGCGCAGGAAGGCGCCACGGTGTATGGGGTCGACCTCGACCCGCGCGGCCTGGAGGCTACGCAACAGTGCATCCGGCACGGCGGCGGCGAGTTTGTCGGCCTGCCTGCCGATGTCGCCGAGCCCGCCACCGCGGCCCGCAGCGTGGAGCAGATCCTGCAGCGCTCGGGGCGCGCGGACGTCCTGGTGAACAACGCGGGCATCAACATGGCCAAGCGAATCGGCGTGCTCGAAGTCGCCGACTGGGACAAGGTTTTCGCTACCAACCTGCGAAGCGCCTACCTGTTCTCCAAGGCCGTGTGGCCGACATTCCAGCGCCAGAACGCCGGTGTCATCCTCAATATTGCCTCGATCATGGGGCAGGTCGGGGGGGTGGGCGCACCGGCGTACTGCGCCACCAAGTCCGGCATCCTCATGCTGTCACGCTGCCTTGCCAAGGACGGGGCGCCCCACGGGATCCGGGTCAACGCCGTCTGCCCGGGTTACATCGACACGCCTATCATGGATCGCGCGCTGCAGGCAATGCCGGATCCGCAAAGCGCCCGCCGCGAGCTCGTTGGGCGCATGCCCCTGGGCCGGATGGGCACTCCCGATGACATCGCCGCCGCCCTGCTATTCCTTGCCTCGGCGGAGGCAGGCTATATTTCCGGTGCCGAGCTGACCATTGACGGCGCCGTGACAGCCACCCAGATCGACTGAGACAATCCCTGCCCCACTTACGCGCCGCAGCAGCCTCAATGAGAAGCGGGTGAAAGAACAACAAGCTTCACGTCGTCGTACCTCGCAGCGTGCCACCCTGAGCGACGTGGCGCGGGCGGCGCGCGTCTCGGTGATGACCGTGTCCAATTTCGTGCGTGGCAAACCCGTGCGCGCCTCCACACGAAAGAGCGTCGCCGAGGCGATCTCCAGGCTCAACTATCGTCCCAACACGAGCGCCCGGAACCTGCGCCTGGCTGAAGAGCGCTCCGTGGGCATAGTGATCGCCGACAGCGACCCGGCGTTCCTCAACGATCCCTTCATCTCGCGACTCGTGAGCGGACTGAGCAATTACCTGAGCAGCCTCGACTACACGCTCGACGTGCAGGGTGTCGAGCCGGACCGGTTCGAGAGCGCCACGATCCTGCGGAAGGCCGGCAATGCCGCGCTGTGCGCCATCCTGTGCGGGCCGAAGCCCCTGAGGCGGCGCCACCTGGCCAACCTGCAGCGACTCAATCAGCCGGTCGTCGTCTTTCAGGAAGTGTTCCAGTCTCCCGGGCCCAACGTCGCCATGATCAATCAGGACGATTTCTCGGGGGGGCGGCAGCTCGGGCAGCATCTTCTCGCCAAGCGGCCCCGGTCGGTCCTGTTCATTCGACCCACCCTGCAATGGTGCGCGGTCGAGCGTCGCGAAATGGGCTTGAGGGAGGCCCTGGTCCAGGGGAGCTCCGGCATCCTCTTTCACACACTGCTCGCGCCTTCGGAACGCTTCGAGGATGTATTGCAGGTCGTCACTGAGAGTCTGCGGCAGGCGACCCCGGACGCCATCGTCGCAGCCACCGACTCCATGGCGGTCGCTGCACTGAAGGCCTGCGAGCGCGCCGGCATCCGGGTACCCGACAGGCTCGTTGTGGCAGGATTCAACGGGTTCGACGCGTGGCAGTATACGACGCCCACGCTGACCACCGTCGTCTCGCCCGCGTACGGGTTGGGCCGGCAGGCCGGGGAACAACTCATTGCGCGACTCAAGACCGGAAAGTTCCCGAAGCGCACGGTCACCCTGCCCGTTCAGTTGCAGATCGGCGAGTCTACCCGGGGCATCGGCAGATCCCCTGCGTGAGCGCGGCTACGGCTGCCCGGCGGCCGGCCCGGGAAGCTCGACGAAGATGGCCTCACCCTCGGCCCTGACCGGGTAGGTCTTCAATGCGAGCGTCACCGGTGCGCTGAGTGCCTTTCCCGTACGGACGTTGAACCGGCCCTGGTGCACCGGACACTCAATGGTCTCGTCCTCGAAATACCCTCGCAGCAGATCCGCGCCCTGGTGGGTGCAGCGGCGCTCGGACACGAAGTAGCCGGCACGCGTGCGATAGAGGATCAACCGTTTGCCGGCAAGGGTGACAGGGGTCATGCTGCCTTCCGGCACCTCGTGGTCGAGCGGGATGCGCACCCATTCCAACATGAGCTAGTGCACCGGCGAGAGATTGAACGAGGGATCCGTGCGCTGGCGCACGATGGCCCGCACGATGTCGATGTTGGTTCCGATGACACCCCGGTTCGCAGCCGGCAGCTGGGTTGCGATCTCGGCATTGAGCGCCGGGAGCGCGTGGAACGGAATGGCGGGGAACAGGTGATGCTCGATGTGAAAATTCATGTTCCAGTACAACAGCCGTTCCACGGCGTTGCAGCGGATCGAGCGTGTGGTCCGCCGGTGATCGTAGACGTCCTCGGCCATGCACATGTGCTGTGTATTGATGTATGCCGTCACAATGGGACCGCCCAGCAACCGGGGAATGAAATACAGCACGAACGGCCATGGACTCTGGAAGGCGATGCCGTAGGCTACCAGGCCGAAATACACGCCCAGCATGGCGCGCGAGTTCAGGGAGGCTCTTGGCCGCTCCGTGTCCGGGATGAACTCGCGCTCCTCGGCGGTAAACCGCCCGGCGCTGTGCCGCGCGAGCTGCCGCACGGCATCGAAATAGAAGGTGACACCGAGCGTCGCGTTCGCGTACCGGGACAGAGACATCGGGTTGCCATAAGGCTTCTGGGGATCACTCGGGTTGAACCATGTGTGAGTGTGATGCGCGGCGTGCGCGTAGCGCCTGTAAAGGGGCTCCTCCATGAACACGAGCGACGTCAGCCAGAACACGGTCTCGTTGAGCCAGCGAGCGCGAAACGCCGTGCCATGTGCGCACTCATGAGAGGCCGCGTAGGAGAACCCAAGAATCGCGCCATACAAAAGCATGGCGGGGATGACCCAGAGTGTGTGCACACTGAGCACGACGAGCGCACCGGTGAGCACGCACAGGAGAAGCCAGACGCCGACGGTTGCGAGTGCACGCAGGTTGGTACGCCGCATCAGCCTGCGGATGAGGTCCTGGTTGACCTGCGGCGCGAACCAGACAGCAAACGGATCGTCGATTCCCTCTTCGTGTTCCGGGACCGCCGCGCTCATGTGCCTGACCTCTCCAGCTGCTCGATGATGCTCGCTGTCCTTTCGATGGATTGCTCGAGGCATCCGGCCGCGTACTCCGTAACCCGCGCGGGATAGTTATCACGCTCGTAGGCGGACGCTTCGGGCAAGTAGTTCGTGGCTCCGTTGGTGAGATTCAGCACGGCCACCGCGGCACGCGCAAAGCGCTTGCGGAGCTCGATCTGGAACCGGCTGTACGGCTCACCCGTCGTCGCGACCAGGAACGCATTTCCAACCTGCCAGACGGTCACCGGCAACGGGCCGGTCACGTCGGATCCGAGGCGATCCTTCATGGCCAACATGCGCTCCAGCCGCTCGAGCTGATAGCGCTCCGCAGTCGAGTGGATGCGGGCGACGATCGCCTCACGGGGCGGCAGGTCCTTGAGGGCCAGCGAGAACGTGGTGGATCTGGCTTTGAGATCCTCGGGAACGTCATCCTTGTGCGCGATCCCCCATACTCCCAACGGGGTACCGGACTCTTCGATCCCAACATAGGTGAGCGCTGCAGCGGGAGGCAGCATGCCGCTCAAGGTGGCTAGGGCCGCAAAGCCCAGCTCCCGGCCGTTCTGCTCCGCCGCCTCGACAACCGACTCGTAGCTGCGCCGCGGGGTGAGATCACCGGATGCCCCGTGCAGGAACAGACACGGCGCACCCGTCTCGTGCGCGACGAGCTCACGCATCGGACCGATGTAATCCGGAGAGATGAGCCGGTTACCACCGCCCAGCGATACCGGATGACAGGCGTAATTCACGATGACGCCGCGCACGACGCCGCGCTCATCGGTGATTCGGCCGACCAAGAGTGTATTGTCCGCCGGCCGCTCGAGATTGATGCCACAGACCCCTCGTCCTGACGGGTTGTCAACGGCGTCCCGATTGTAGGCGAGACCACACACTCCGTAGCGCCAACCCAGGACGCCGGCAAACGACGAGGCCTCCGCCTCAGCCGCAAGATCGGCACAGCGCTGGGGCAAGGAATCCAGATACGGCGCAACGAGATGGCCGCCGGGCCGGTCTGCGTGCCGCCGCGCCAGCGGGGGTGAGCTGTGCGTGTGCGACGGGTGGAGCATCACCTGCTCCGATGAGACCCCGAGACGCTTCATGATGGCTTCGCGGATCCGAGTCGCGTCATCCGTCGATAGCACGATGGCGTCCAGGGTGACCAGGACCAGTTTTTCCGTCCCGCCTTGCGCGCGGAGAGCCAAGGCCTGCGCGAGCATCGGCCGATCGACGCCATCGGCTATGTCGTGCTTCGCACTACCCCAGAGGCGGGCGTAAATACCCTCCGGCGGTGTAATCGTGGTCTGTGCCAGTCCCACGCGACCCCGGAACTCGTATTGAGAAATGACAGCGGATGGCGAGCTCATGCCGGCAAAACCTGTGTTTTACGGTTAAGACTGCGGGTGGCCGGGATCGCTATCGCCAGCGCGCCCAGGTAGCAAGCGCACGAGAACACACCGATACGCTGGTGCGCACTGCCGGAAATCAGAAAGGCGGCGAGCGCAGGACCGAGCGCCATGCCCCCCGTCGACATCATGATGCCCGCCAACGCCGCGCGCCCCTTCGGATCGCGAGCCGCGAGCAAGCCCATCTGGTAGGGCAAGCCGTAGAACCACGAGAACGCGATGAGTGCGCACGCGACGGTAAAGGACCAGGGTGTATCGACGTAGACGAGGACCAGCGTGGCCGCGCAGGACACGCCAAGTGAGACGATCTGTGGCCACATGCGCCCGATGGACAGGCTAAGCGCCCGCGCGAGCAGGGAACCCGCGACGCCCCATACGAGCATCGACAGTCCCACCGATCTCCCGATGGCCTGCTCGCTCAGACCGGTTGCCACGCCGATACGCTCCTGATACCCCCAGATCGCACCGTGCCCGGTGTATAGCAGCAGCATCATCGCGAGGAGCGCCAGCCACGGCTCCGGTTGGCCCGCGCTGCGCGCCAACGCCGCCGTCGGGCCACCGCCCGCCGGGACCAGCCCACTCCAGGGGAGCGTGACCAGCGCAAGCGCGGTCACTGCTGAGAGCACGCCGAGGATGCCCGCCAACCCGGCCACGCTCAACAGGTACGGAGCGACCAGATTGACGACACCGGAGTACGCGATCGAGATCGCATTCACGACGGCGAAAGCATTTTCGGGGCGCTCCGACGCCGACGCCAGGCTCATGTAGACACAGAACGCCGCCGCGGACCCGACTCCGGACAGGAAGCGGATCGGCAGGAGCGGCCAGAAACCGCTCAGGCAGCAGGTCGTGACATTGGCCGCGATGATCATCGCCACCGCGAAGACGGCGAGCACGGGTCGCCTGATCCGGGTAACGGCCGGCAGCATCGCCAGAATGCCGAGCGTCAGGCCCGCCAGCTCGACGGAAGCCATGACTCCCGCCTGCGACTCGGTCAGGCCCCGCAGGTCCACCAGCGCACCAATGACCATGGGTTGAGCGACCAGGGGCGTGTTGCCGGCCATGGCAAACGCGCCCATCACCACGAGCGGGCGCGCACTCGAGTGCGAACGGACTCTCAGACTACCTGCTGACACTGCTCACCCAGACCGTCTATGCCGAGCCTGACCGTGTCATGGGGCCGGAGGTAGACCGGCGGCTTCACGCCCAGACCGACGCCGGGCGGGGTGCCGGTCGATATGATGTCCCCCGGCAGGAGAGTCATGAACTTGCTGATGTAGCTCACCAACAGCGGCACCGGGAAGATCATCTGCGCGGTACTGCTGTCTTGCCGCACCTCGCCGTTCACCGCCAGCCAGAGTCTGAGAGCCTGCGCGTCCGGGACTTCATCGGTCGTCACGAGCCAGGGACCGATCGGGCCGAACGTATCCGCGCTCTTTCCTTTGAGCCACTGGCCCGTGCCCTCCAGCTGCCAGCCACGCTCGCTCACATCATTCACGACGCAGTAGCCGGCAACATGATCCAACGCCCGCTCGGGCGGGACGCGCTTCGCCACCGCTCCGATGACTACGCCGAGCTCGACCTCCCAGTCAACTTTCGTTGCCCCCGGGGGGATGACGATCGGATCGCAGGGACCCGAGATACAGCTCGTGGCCTTCATGAAGAGCACGGGCTCTTCGGGAATCGCCGCCCCGGCCTCCCGGGCGTGATCGCGGTAATTGAGACCCACGCAGATGAGCTTCCCGCAGCCCGCGAGACAGGGGCCCAATCGGCAGCCATC
>DASZVD010000225.1:0-17778 GCA_035547375.1 Steroidobacteraceae bacterium | reverse complement strand
CTGGCGACCACACCCCCATCGAGGAAGGTGATCAGAATCTGCTCCCGCGACTCCTTGGTGGGCGGCCGTTGTTGCGCGAGCAGGGCGACCTGGTGGGCGCTTCCGTTGAAGGTGACCGGCAGGAAGGTTGACAACTGCGGTTCGGGATGCTCCATGGCCCGGTTGATCAGGACGTGCAGCTCATCTCGGAGCTCGGGCCTGATGAGATCGGTCAACCGGCGGGCCGGCGGACCGCCGCTTTGCAGGAAGAATCGCGCGGCTGACGGAGATATGTGTGCGACGTTGCCGCGATCGTCGATGAGCACGCTGGGAGGGGCGGTTTGCTCGAGTGCTGCGAGGTGCAGCTCGAGGGCCGTGGTTCGGCTGGGGGGTGGAGCCTCGCGCCCGTACCGGACCGAGCGTGGGCCCGGTGTAGTGAGCAGCTCCGGCAACTGTACCCGCGCTCCGGCTCTCGATCGGGCGAGGAAGATGCGGTGACGCGTATCGATCACTTGAAACAGGTCGTCGTCGGCGGTCTCGGAAGCGCCCAGGAACAGATACCCCTGCTCGCGCAACGCATAGCGGAATATGCCCATGACCTGATCCTGCAATTCCCGATCCAGATAGATCAGGAGATTGCGGCAGCTGATCAGGTGCAATCGGGAGAACGGCGGATCGCGAAGGAGATCGTGTGCCGCAAAGACGATACGGTCGCGTACTTCGTTCACCACGCGGAAATGCTCGTCCTCGCGGCGGAAGAAGCGCTCAAGCCGCGCTTCCGACAGATCCGCGGTGATCGACTGCGGGAACAGCCCCTCGCGTGCCGTGGCGAGCGCCTTCTCGTCGACGTCAGTGGCGAAGATGAGCAACTGATTGATCGCGATCTTGCGACGCTCGGCTTCCTCCTGAAACACCATTGCGACCGTATACGCTTCTTCGCCGCTCGAGCAGCCCGGGACCCAGATGCGGATCTGATCGTCGGGCTCCATCTGCTCCAGGAGTGGCCCGACGATCTGTGTCTGCAGAGCGGCCCACGATTCCGCGTCGCGGAAGAAGCTGGTCACGGAGATCAGGAAATCTCCAAAGAGGGCCTGGATCTCCGGCGGGTGCGCGCGCAGGTACTGCACGTAGTCGGCGATCGACAGTTGGCCGGTGAGTTGCATGCGCCTCGACAGGCGTCGCAAGACCGTGCTGCGTTTATATTTGGAAAAGTCGTGACTGGTCGCTTTCCTCAGGATCTCGAACACGTCTCGAAGCGCCTTCTCCTCGGTGTCCGCGATCGGCTGCGTCTCCTTGGCCTGCAGCAGCGGTAGGATTTGAGGCTTGTTCCGTGCGAGCTCGGAGAGGCGCTGCGCCAGCTGACGCACGGGTAGGATCACGTCAGCAACCCCTGTAGCGATCACGGCGCGCGGCATCTCGCCGTAGCCTGCATCCTCCGGGTCCTGGACGAGCACGAGGCCGCCGCGTCCTTTGACAGCTTTCGCGCCGGCTGCCCCATCGGCGCCGGTTCCAGAGAAGACCAACGCAAACCCATCTCCACCGGCCTCCGCGATCGAGCGAAACAGTAGATCGATGGCCATGCGATGGCCCCGCGGTTGATCGAAGGGCTCCGCTCCGACGGATGTGTCCGTGACGATCAGCTTGCGGTCGGGCGCTATGACATACACGTGGTCGGGCCGCAGAGCGGCTACCTCGTGATCCCCGACCTGCACCACCGGCATCTTGGTGCGCCGGGAGAGGATCGTGGGTAGCTCGCTTTTGCGGTCGGGGGCGAGGTGCACGACGACTACGTAGGCGAGGCCGAGGTCCGCGGGAAGCGCCTCGAAGAACTGGTTCAGTGCTTCGATGCCGCCTGCGGAGGCGCCGATTCCGCAGATGGGAACGTCAGAGGGCGGGGACTCAGTCAGTTTCTTTTCGTCGTCGGGCACGGAATGCTCCTGCGCCGGCCGGACGGCCGGCGCTCGCTATCATAGTATAAACGTCGGCCCGCTCCGAGCCATCTCCGGGCATGTGACCTCGAGCGATGACTGTACGCCTTTCGCCATTCGTGTTGATGCGGATGGCCGGCCAGGGATCCGGTATCGGCCCGTTTGCTGCGTCCGTTCCTAGTAAACGGAGAGTCGCTCTGTGATCAGCTCATCACGCAAATCGCGCAATTGCTGCTGTCCTGCGTGCACGAGGTCGGTCACACGCCGCGTGAGCTCGGTCGGCACGGCTGATGTGACCAGGTCGATATCAACGAGCTGTGGTTCGTCCACGGGCCGACCGATCTGGCCGACCATGACACAGGCCACATCATCGACGCCCTGCAGCTGCCTGACGATCGATTGGGCGATCCTCATCGCCAGGAGGTTGTAGAGCTTACCAACGTGGCTGACCGGATTCTTCCCGGCCGCCGCCTCCAGGGTCATGACACGATAGGGGGTGATGATTCCGGCAACGCGGTTACCGCGGCCCACCTGCCCATCATCCCCGGCCTCGGCTGAGGTGCCAGTGACCGTCAGGAAGACGTCTCCTCTTGCCAGATCATCCGCCATGTTGAGTGCCACTCGCACCGGCAACGCCGTCACCTTCCTTGCAGCCTCGACGGCCAGCCTGGCGGCCGCTTGCTTCTTGGTGACGTAGTCTTCGAGGCTCGCCACGAAACGCCCGACGAACGCACAGCTGACTGTCAGCTCGATTGCGCCATCTCGCCTGACGCCCATGACCTTGATGTCCTCGCCGATCTGCGGGTGTACGCCTTTCGTCCTTGGATCGTTGAGCGTCCGTTCGACTTCGATCACCGCCTTTTCGAGATCCGTCAGTGGAGCGAAACCGGCGCCGCACGATGTGTCGTTGGCAAGAGGCCTGCCCGCGCTACGAGTAAACAGTCGGCTGAGGTCCGTGGAGCCAGGACGCAGGCGCGAGATGATCCGGACGTCTCTGTTGACATCGAGGTACCTGAAGTGCGCGCTCAGCCAATCCCGGCACGCGTCTACCGCGATTTCGTGCACCGGGATCTTCACGCCGGCGTGCTCGGTAGTGGCACGGCCAGCCAGATAAATCTCGATCGGCTCGAGCACGTGCCCACCACCGAAACCCGGCCGCGAAGCGCCGCCGCAAAGGAGGACCTTGTCGACGTTGTGGTGCAGGATCAGCCCGAAGCGCTCGAGGTACCAGCGGCACAGGCGCACGCACACGTGTTCGGCGATCCCGTCGCAGACCGAGTCAGGATGTCCAGCGCCTTTGCGCTCGACGACCTCGACCGGCAGGGCGCCCGGTGCCACACGGTTACCCGATCGGATGGTCAGCTCCATGGTTGCTCACCCCTGAACCCCTCATGACGAATAGGCGGGAGTTCGTATCGGGAGCACCGATTGCGGTGCAAGGATACGCAGGAATACGGATTACCCGGGACGTCTACCCGCTCACACTACGCCTCATAGTATCGGAGGTGAGCCATGATGATCGAGAGGCCGTCGAGACGACGTTGGACTTTCCGATGGGGTGCCGCCGGGCGGTGGCTGAGCCTTGCATCCCTTGGCCTCATCCTCGGGGCTTGTGCGTCGGTTCGGGTCGGAAGTGATTTCGATCACTCAGCCAGCTTCTCCGGCTACCACACCTACTCATGGATGGAGCGCACGCACCGTGGCTCTCGCAATCCGCTGGTCGCGCAACGTGCCCGCGATGCCATTCAGGCCGAGCTGACGCGCAAGGGATACACCAACGTGAGCGAGGGCGGATCGGCCGATTTCGTAGTGGACTTCACGATCGGCTCGCGTGAGCGTATGGATGTGGAATCTTACCCGGCTCCATATGGGGCCGGGTATTGGGGCCCGGGTTGGTGGGGGCCGTATTGGGGCTCGAGCGTCGATGTGCGGCAGTATCGGGAGGGGACCCTCTCCATCGACATCTTCGACGGGCACAGCCACCGGCCTGTCTGGCACGGCTGGGCGAAGAAAGAGCTGACACGATCGGATATCGAGCGGTCGGAGGCTCCCATCCGGGATGCCGTGGAGAAGGTGTTGTCCCGGTTTCCGCCATCCTGACCTGGATTTGCGGGTGAGCAGCCTCTCGATCGGACGATATTTCACAGGACTGTCCCGGAGCACATTCCTCCTCGCCCTCTCGAGTCTCTTCGGCGACATCTCGACCGAGATGTTGTACCCGATCCTGCCGGTATTCCTGACGCAAACGCTGGGAGCCAGCGGCAGCATCGTGGGGCTGGTGGATGGATTTGCTCAGGCCACGCAAAACATCGCGCAAGGCCTTGCGGGAGCTTTCTCGGACAGGCTGCAGCGTCGTAAGCCTGTCGCTCTGATGGGCTACCTGCTCGCGGCGCTCGCCAAACCCCTCATGGGGCTGGCTGCCAGCTGGCAGGGGGTATTTGGCGCGCGGCTGCTGGATCGGCTCGGTGCCGGCTCCAGGTCCGCACCACGCGATGCGCTCATCGCCGCCTCGGTCGCCGAGGAAAACCGCGGCCGGGCGTTCGGGCTCGAGGGTTTTGGCGACAATGCCGGCGCATTCCTGGGTCCTGTGTTGGCGCTGCTGTTGCTCGATTCGCAGGTGGAGCTGCGGACCGTTTTCTACCTGGCCGTCATACCCGGCCTCGCGGCGCTCCTCATGGTTCTTCTCGTCGAGGAGCGCCCGACGGCGGCGGGCGGCGCGAAGTCCAGGCTCGATATCCGCTTGTGGCAGTTTCCGCGGCCTTACCGGACCTACCTCCTCGTGACCGCCCTGTTCGGACTCGGAAGCTCCAGCAATGCGTTTCTGATCCTGCGCAGCCGGGAAACAGGACTGTCGCTGGAGATGACGATCGTCATCTACGCCGCATTCAACCTTGTCGCCGCCCTTGTCTCCTATCCCGCCGGCCTCCTTTCCGACAAGTGGGGGCGGCGCAATCTCCTGTTGGTCTCGTTCCTCGTTTTCCTGATTTGCTATCTCGGGTTCGCGCTGACGCCGGATATTCTCCTGGTCGCGACCGCGTTCGTTCTCTATGGCATACATCAGGGCGTCTTCCGCGCCGTGGGGAAAACATTCGCTTCGGACTTCGTGCCCGCGGAACTGCGCGCCAGCGGCATCGGTTGGTACAGCGCGACTGTCGGGCTGATCCAGCTGGTTGCCAGTCTCGTTGCCGGCGTGCTGTGGGACCACGTCAGTCACGCCGCCGTCTTCTACTACGGCACGGGCTCCGCGCTCGCAGGTTGTGCCGGCCTTCTGATTTTGATTCCCTCGGATCGCCAGCGGCGAAACGCAACCGCGACGGGTGCGGCGCAACCCCGCCGTCGTGGCAATCGACCTGCGCAGTAACGGGGTAACGGGATAACGGGGAAAGCTCAGTGCGGCGGCTGGAGGCGAAGAGCCATTATGTATTGCGAAACCGCCGTCACGTCTTCCGCCGTCAGCGAGAGATCCGGCATCGTAACCGGAACGGTCTTCCCGTCCCAATGGGTCGTCGCGATGAAGCGGCGCAGCGCTTTCAGGTTCGTTCCCGGGCGGTTGGCAATTTCCCTGAAGCTGGGAGTCGCTTGAGCGAGTCGTGGAGGAGAGCGCTGATCATCGGTGACCACGTGACAATTCGAGCAGACCATTTGAGCGATTTGCGCGCCCCTCCCGACCAACGCGGAATCGCGATCGGCCGCCGCAGCCACCGCCGGCGCAGCGCTAAGCCCAAGCAGGGCCGCCACACCGCAGTAGCGGAGCACGCTCGTCGCCCAGCCGCCCCATGCGGTGCGCGAAAGTGGGGTGGGGCGCGAAAGCGAGGCGGTGCGCGAAAGCGAGTCCGCGTCGATTGCGAACCTCCGCGACCCCTGCATCTCGCAGGCCGGATTCTGCTTCGGTCTGCACGAGTTCATGTCGGCCTCACTCCATGGGTGTGTGTCTGTGACTTGAAGATTCCGAGCTCGATTCGGTCGAGCGGCTGAGTCTGCACTCGGGGGCGGTCATGGACCATACGGACAATTACGGCGATCGTGCCGCAAGCCAGGCTTCAGGCCGTGGTCGGGACCTTTCGAATCTATAGGTCCGGCGCAGCGGGCAATATCCATATTTCCACGTATACCCGGCGCTCGCCGCCGGATGAAAACTGGCGTCTGCAAATGTCACGGGACCCCCCGAAGGTATCGGCCGATCGAACGAATTCCAACACGGCGTTGAGCGCGCTCGATTGAATGAGTTGTCAGGAGCATTGCACGTATGAGCTCAACACAGAAAGAAACCACCGATGTGCTGGATGCGCTGATCGCCGACGGCGAGGCGGAAGGATTCGGTACACGCTACGACACGGACATTCTCGCGGCATTGAGAGAGCTCAAGGCCCTTCGTCGCGGCGAGTTTGTCTGTTCCAGATGTCGTCTGAGCGCGGCGGAGAGCGAGCCACCTGTAGAGTTTTAGCTGGCCCATGGCCGCGGGAGCCGCTACGCATCCGCCCGAGACTCGAGCGCGGTTGGGAACGGCAATGGCAGAGCGAGCGCCTCGGCTCGTCGTGGTTTCTACCTAGAGTACCGTGTCCCGCTTGCTGGCAGCATTTCACGCGTGACTGACCGCACGAGCGCGCAAACCGCGCGACGTGAACCGCACGGGGAGTCGAGTCATGTATAGCGCAACGATGCTCACCGGAACCAGGCTTACCGGAACGATCAGTGACCTCGATCCACAGGGTCTCTTCGGTGTGATCGACGCGGACGATGGCCGATTGGTTCTGTTCAACTTGAACAGCGTCGAGCCGTGCTCGCGAGAAGCCTTTCAGGTTGGCACTCGCGTGGGGTTTCTGGAGCAGCCCGATGGGCTCGCGCCGCGCGCTCTCGCGCTCTCGCGTATCGTTTCCGCCTAGCGTGTGCGACCCTCGCGATGCAAGGCCCGCGCACGATCGCCAAGCTTCGTGATCCGACAGCCTGGCGATGCGCAAGCTCACGCGGTCGCTAGCGGGCCTGCCGACCTGCGCGATTCGGTCCGGTCACGCTTGCGGAAATGATCGCGAACAGATGTCGCGGACAGCTCTGCCATGAACGATCGGACGGCCGACGCGCCGGCGTGTGACATTGCATCTGAATTGGTCGGCTTATCGTTTGCTGAAGCCCGCCGCCGACGCGCCGCTGGCGGACCGAATGCGATCGTCGAAAAGCCTGCCAACCCCCTCCTGCGGCTCGGGCGCCACTTCTGGGCGCCGGTGCCGTGGATGCTGGAAGCGACGATCGTCCTGCAGATCGCGATTGGCGAGCGCCTCACCGGCGCTCTGATCACCGCACTCCTCTTACTCAACGTCATTTTGAGCGTCTTTCAGGAAAACCGCGCGAGCGCGGCTCTGGCACTGCTCAATCAGCGGCTCGCGCTCGAGGCGTGCGTCAAGCGCGATGGGGTATGGATCACCGTTCCTGCGGCCGATCTCGTTCCCGGCGACGTCGTCAAGATTTCTCTGGGCGATGTGGTCCCGGCCGACGTCAAGCTCCTCGACGGCTCGCTGCTGGTCGATCAATCGACGTTGACCGGCGAGTCGATCCCGGTCGAGACGCAAATCGGACAGACGACCTACGCCGGTGCGCTGGTACGACGCGGTGAGGCAGACGCAAGAGTCGTGGCCACGGGTGCGCGAACCTATTTCGGTCGTACGGCAGAGCTGGTGAGCGTGGCGAATGTCGAGAGCGCGGAGCAGAAGGCGGTCCTCGGCGTCGTACGCAATCTGACAGTGGTGAATTTTGCGGTCGTGGTGGGCATCGTTGCTTATGCGCTGGCCACCCATATCAGCCTCCAGCAAATCACGTTGCTGGTACTCACCGCGATGCTCTCGGCAGTGCCGGTAGCCTTGCCGGCAACATTCACTCTCGCCGCGGCCGTGGGCTCCAAGGCGCTGGCAGAGAAGGGCGTGTTGCTCACCAGGTTGTCGGCCCTGCACGAGGCCGCCACGATCGACGTGCTCTGCACGGACAAGACCGGTACATTGACCTTGAATGAGCTGGCGGTTGCCGCAATCCGTCCACTCAAGCGCGGTTATGACGAGACGGACGTGCTTGGCTATGCGGCGCTTGCAAGCTCGATCGACGGCCGGGATCCGATCGACAGCGCGATCCGCAAGCGGGCCAATGACGGCAAACGCAGCACGCGCGCCCCGCAGACGGCTGTCAGTTTTACGCCATTCGACCCTGCATCCAAAACCGCCGAGGCGACCGCCCTGGATCAGGGCTGCACGATCAGGATCATCAAGGGCGCACCGGCGGCGGTTGGCGCGTTCTCTCCGATCGACCCGCAAGCTGCTGTGCAGGTGGAAGCACTCGATCGCGCCGGATATCGAACACTGGCCGTGGCCGCCGGTCCCGCCGGTTCGCCGCAGCTCATTGGCTTGATCGCTTTCGGCGATCCTCCACGGCCGGACTCGGCGCAATTGCTGAGCGAGCTGCGCAAGCTTGGCGTGCAGCCGGTCATGGTGACGGGCGATGCGGTCACGACGGCGGGGACCGTGGCACGCAGTATCGGACTCGACGGACCGGTGTGCCCACCGGGCGCTATTCCTGAAAGCGTCGGCCCTGACGACTTTGCCGTCTACGCGGGAGTGTTTCCGGAACAGAAGTTCCAGCTGGTAAAGGCATTCCAACGTCGCGGACACGCGGTGGGCATGTGCGGCGACGGCGCAAACGATGCGCCGGCGCTCCGTCAGGCACAGATGGGCATCGCGGTTTCGACTGCCACCGACGTGGCCAAGGCGGCAGCCGGCGTGGTGCTGACCGAGCCCGGACTCTCCGGTATCGTCGCCTGCATCAATGAGGGTCGGTCCGCGTTTCAGCGCGTCCTCACGTTCACGCTGATGATCCTGGTGAACAAATGCATCACGCTGTTGGTCTTTGGTTTCGGACTGATCGTGACAGGCCATGCCGTGCTGACGCCGTTCCTTCAGGCGCTGGCGATGCTGACCAACGATTTCGTGTCCATGGCGCGTGCCGCCGACCACGCACGTCCGTCGTCCTATCCGAATGCATGGCGCGTGCGCAATCTCATGCTCGCGGCGCTTCCACTCGGCTCGTTCCGATTGTTGTACCTGCTGACGATCCTGAGCCTGTGTTGGTTCACGCTCCACCTCGAACCGGAACAGATGCAAACGCTGACCTTCGTCATGCTGGGGTTCGCCGGACAGGGGAACGTTTACGTGTTGCGCGAGCGCGGCCGGCTCTGGCGCTCGAGACCGGCACCGATCGTGGTGTTCGCCTCCCTGTGCGACGTGACGCTAATGGGCTGTTTCGCCGCGTTCGGTATCCTTATGGCGCGATTGCCGCTATGGATCATCGGCATGTTGATCGGCACGACCCTGGCGTTCACCCTTGCGATGGACTCGATCAAGCTCGCGGTATTCGCGCGCGTGCGCATCGATTGACGCTACTCCGGGCGCCCCTGCGTATGGGCCTTCACGTCGCCCCGTCTTTTGCGCTCGTAGTCCTCGAGCTTGCGTCGCGCGGCACGAAAGGCATCCCGTAAGGCGACGTACGGATCTTCGTGAGAGTGATCGGCTGGATGAGAGTGTCGGATGGCGATTTCGGCATCAGGCACCGTGATGATGATCCTGAAGTCAAACAGGTTTCCCTGGTGCTGATGATGAGTTGGCGGCTCGACGATCACATGACAGCGCATGATGTTGTCACTGAACTTGTCGAATCGCGTGGCGAGCTCGCGTATTCGCGTCTCGAGCGCCGAAGAGGGCTCCATTTGGCGGAACGTGATCTGCAGCGGAAGCTTCATGATTCCTCCTACCGGTGTAGCCGCGCCCTTCCAAGCGCACGCTTCGGAACTTTGACACAAGCTAGCCCGGGAAGGAGCCGCGGGCAGTGCGGAATAGTACCTACACGCGCGGCGTTGGATTGAAGATGGAAGCCGCCGATGGCATACGTAACCGTGCGGATGTCGACGCGGAGGCCTTCCGTGCACACTGCAGGGAACGATCCGGAGCAGGTTGCCGGCCATGCCTTGGAACGAAAGCCATTTTCCGCGCTCGATGGTGAATCTTCCCCCCGACGTGCGCACGAAGGCGATCGAGATCGCGAACGCCCTGCTGGCTGAAGGCTACGAGGAGGGCAGGGCCATCCGCATTGCCATCGCTCAGGCGAAACGCTGGGCGCAGCGCGGCGGGTTTGAGCTCGAATAGACCATTGCTCGAATAGCCCATTGACCAAAGGACGGTTAGATCCCGGGCGTCGGCGGAGAGTACCGGTTGTGGTGAATGAATTGCCCCGGGCTCCGCCGCACGCGCAGGTAGTTGCCGGGGCTCTCGACCGGGTACCCGAGCCTGCAGCAGAAGCCGATCTTCATGTGATCGGGAATCTCCAACAGGAGGCGCAGCGCCTTTGCAGGCGCGCCGGTGTTGAAGACACTCAGGATCTGCAGGCCGACGCCGAGCGCTTGTGCCATGAGCCAGATATTCTGCATGACACAGCCCAGGCTCATGATGCCGAGGACATCGCCTTCCGAGGCCGGCGCGCGTCTGTTCCCGTCGTAGAGCATGACCAGCAGGGTGGGGCAGCCTTGCAGGGAGCGATTCGCCAGCAACTCGTCAGCCTCGATCGCATCCGCAGGCTTCGCGTTGGGCTTGCGCCAGGCCGGCGGAAACTGGCTGGCGAGGAGCCCCGTCCCCTTGCGCAGCAGCTCTTCCTCGGAGAAGGACAGCTGCCAATAGTTCTCGGCCAGGAATGTCTCCGACGGCGCAGCACGGATGGCCCCGATCTTGGCGAGCAGCGCGGGATCATCAAGGACTATCGCCACGAAGTTCTGCATGTTGTGCGCGGTGGGAGCCCAGCGCGCGCACTCCAGGATCCTCTGCAGATCCGCACCTGGAATCTCACGATCGGGATCGAAAGGCACGCGGGCGGAGTGTCTCGCGCGAACAATGTCAGCCAGAGTGTCTGCGGACGCATCAGGCACGGCTACTCTCCCGATATCAGGGATACTTCGTCAGTCTCGACCGGCCCGAGGTGGAAGCGCCGGATAATCGGTGTAGCCGTGCGCGCCGCCGCCGAAGAATGTCTCCCTGTCGGGATCATTCAAGGGCGCACCGAGGCGCAGACGTTCCACGAGGTCGGGGTTGGCGATGTAGGCGCGGCCAAAGGCAATCAGGTCGGCCCGATTTTCCGTGCGGGCTCTCATGGCGAGCTGCAGATTGTAGCCGTTGTTGGCAATATAACTCCCGTGAAACCGCCGCCGCAGCTTGTGGAGATCGAACCCGTTCGGCACTTCGCGAGCCCCCTGCGTGATCCCTTCGATCACGTGGATGTAAGCGAGATCGAGCGGATTCAGCCGATCGATCAGGCCGCCGTAAGTGGCTTCGGGATCGCTATCCAGCGCGCAGTCGTTCACCGGGCTCAGTGGGGAGAGGCGGATTCCGACGCGGGCGGACCCGCACGCATCGACGACGGCTTCCACGACCTCCAGCGGGAGGCGCGCGCGCTTCTCCGGCGATCCACCGTACGCATCGGTGCGCTGATTCGTACTGTCCCGTAGAAACTGGTCGAGCAGATATCCATTGGCGGCGTGAATCTCGACGCCATCGAAACCGGCGGCCAGAGCGTTGCCGGCGGCAAGGCGATACTGCTCGATGATCAGCGGTATCTCTTCAGTTTTGAGCTCCCGAGGTGTCACACAGGGCGCGAACCCCGTCTCGGTGTAAGCAGTAGCGCTCGGGCGCACAGCCGACGGCGCCACCGGAAGCGCTCCATCCGGCTGCAAGGAGGGGTGAGAAATGCGGCCTACGTGCCAAAGTTGCACGAAGACATGGCCTCCTTTGGCGTGGATGGCCTTTGTCACAGCTTGCCACGCGGCTACCTGTGAAGAGTCATAGAGGCCCGGCGTGAAAGCGTAACCGCGGGCCTGAGGGGAAATGTTGGTTCCCTCCGCGATGACCAGACCTGCCGAGGCACGTTGCGCGTAGTACTCGGCCATCAACGGGGTGGGAGTGCCGTCGCTGTTGGCGCGGCTACGCGTGAGCGGGGCCATCACGATACGGTTTCGCAGCCGGTAGGCGCCCAATTGCACAGGTTCGAACAGGTCCGTCATGACGGTCAGACATTCAACCAATGCGAGACCGGAGTCGATCAGGATATTTACTTACCTTCGTGCGGTCAGTGGTCGCGGTGCGGCCATCGATCGCGGCGACCCCTAGGAGGGGTCCGCATTGGATGCCCGGCGCGGATGAGATCGCAGGGGACCGAAGGCGGCCCGTATCCGCAGTTGTTCGTATTCCACGTCGGCGCGATGTGGAGCAGATTCTCCACAACCATCCATGCTTTTACGTGAAAGGAGGGGCTCATGAATTCTGGCGTCGGTCGCGCGCGCATCGGGCAGTGGTATTCGCGCCTGGATAAGGGCCAGGTCTTTCAGGTGACGGGTCTCGACGATAGCTCGAGAACGGTCGAGATACAGACCTTCGACGGGGACCTCGATGAGATCGATCAGGAGGCCTGGGACAGGTTGCCCTTGAGCTTCGCGGAGCCGCCCGAGGACTGGACGGGACCCGTGGACGATGTCGAGGTCGATGATCTCGGCTACTCGGATACGGAAATGAGCGCGAAGGACTGGGAGGAGCCCGTGGAGCCGCTTCGTGTGGAGTCGGAGGACCGGGACGTTGCACGTGACGATGACGAACGTGAGCCGGATGATGAAGGCCTGTCCGACGAGGAGCTCCTTCTGAACGACCCGGTGGTGAGGGAGCGGATGGGGTGGACCAAGCCCACTTCAACGTAGCGATGAGGCGGCGGGCGTGATGCATTTCACGATCGATATCGAGGATCCCGTCGAGCTGACTCGAGCACTCGGTCTCGGGTTGTTTCTGCTCGCCGCGCTGTTGCTGTCCGTGGCGCTCGTCTATTTCAGGCGGGAGCAGCGGCGGCGGGGCAGGGGGCCGGGCCGTTATTGATCCTCAGCCGCCGAGCCACCTGGGAATCCAGGTCCCGATCGCTGCACTGAGCGCGATCACGATTGCCGCAACCGCGCAGTGCTTGCAGATCTCGGACCAGGCGGCAACCTCGCGCTCCTTCGCCAGCAGATAGCTCAGCCCCGCGAGCAACAGCGAGCCCCACACGAGGGATGCGAGGATCGCCCGCGCGGCTGTTGGAATGAGCGCCACGATGGCGACGAAGCTCAGCGAGACCAGCAGGCGGGTCGCAAAATTGGCGACCGTGGTTCGAAACGCCTGCTGCTCGGCGAGTCGCTCGGATTCCTGATAGACGTGCACGCCGAGGGAGTCGGTCAAGTTGTCGGCCAGCGCGATGATGAGGAGGCTGCCGATGATGGTCGCTCTCTGAGCCGTCGCGGCGTTCAGTCCCACGATTACTCCCATGCTGGTGACGATCGCAGCCGTGGCGCCAAAACTGATCCGGCGCAGTCTCTGTACTGGCTTTGCCGTACCGGCGAGCCTGACGACCTTCCGCCCCGAGGCGGCGGGAGCTGCGCGGGGAGTGTGCTCTGATTTCATGGTGCGACGGCATCCCCCATGAGCTTGGACCACTCGTCCTCCGAGAGCACCCGTACACCAAGTCCTCGGGCCTTGTCGAGCTTGGTCCCGGCTCCCGGGCCGGCAATCACGTAATCAGTATGCTTCGATACAGAGCGCACGGCCTTGGCGCCGAGGCGTTCCGCTGTTTCCTCCGCCTCCTCACGTGTCATGCGCTCGAGAGCGCCGGTAAACACCACGGTTTTACCGGCGATCGGGCTGTCATTGGCCGCGGGTCGCACATCGTTGATTTTCACCTGCCGGGTCAGCCGCTCGACCAGGCTTCGATTGTGCTTCTCGCTGAAGTATTCGGCGAGGCTGTCAATAACGGTATTGCCGATATGGCCGATCGTTTGCAAGTGCCGCCGCGCGGCGGTATCGCCCTTGGCGAGCTTCGTGCAGATCTCGTGAAAGACGAGCCATGAGCCGCACCCGCGGCCCAGGAGGTGTGCCGTGGTTTCGCCGACGTGACGGATACCCAACGCATGGATGAAACGATCCAGCGGTATCACCCGCCGGGCGCGGATAGCGCTGAAGAGCTTGCGGGCAGATACCCGCCCGTAGCCTTCCTGCTCCTCGAGCCGGATCTTCCCGTTGCGGGCCTCGAGGGTGAAGATGTCCGCCGGCTCTCGAACCCAGCCGCGCGCAAAGAAAAGCTCGATCTGCTTGTCTCCGATGCCTTCGATGTCGAAGGCGCGACGCGAGGCCAGGTGTTTCAGGTGTTCGATCGCCTGGTGAGGGCAGGCAAACTCCCCGGTGCACCGTGAGACCGCCCCTCGCTCGCCGAGTGCGGTGGTCTCGCGGACCACTGCCGTCTTGAGATTGCACGGACACGTCCGTGGGAAGCGGTATGGCTTCGAGTGCTTCGGGCGCTTTGCGATTACGACGCCGAGCACTTGTGGAATGACGTCCCCTGCGCGCTGGATAGTCACGGTATCACTGATTCGAACATCCAGGCGCGCAATTTCGTCAGCGTTGTGCAGCGTCGCATTCTGCACGACGACACCGCCAACCGTAACAGGGGCAAGCCGGGCGACCGGAGTCAGCGCACCCGTACGACCCACCTGGATGTCGATCGATTCAACGACGGTCGTCGCCTGCTTGGCTGCGAACTTGTACGCGAGCGCCCACCGGGGGCTGCGTGCGATGAAGCCGAGCCGCTCCTGCCAATCGATGCGGTCGACCTTGTACACGACGCCATCGATGTCGTACTCGAGCGTACCCCGCTGCAGCTCCAGCGTGTGATGGAAGGCGAGCAGCGCCTCGGCGGAGCGGCAGATTCTTGTCAGAGGGTTGGTTTTGAAGCCGCAGGAGGCGAACCATTTCTCCATTCCCGCTTGCGTCTCGGCCGGCATTCGGCTCATTTCGCCCCAGGCGTAGGCGAAGAAGCCGAGCGGCCGTGATGCGGTAATCGACGGATCGAGCTGCCGCAGCGATCCCGCTGCGGCGTTGCGGGGGTTGGCGAAGAGAGGCTTGTTCGCCGCTCGCTGCCGCTCATTGAGGGCGAGGAAAGCGGACTTGGTCATGTAGACCTCGCCGCGGATCTCGCAGACGTCGGGAACGTGCCGGGATTTCAAATGATGGGGAATGTCCGTGAGCGTTCTGACATTGGCGGTAATCTCCTCGCCCTCGGTTCCGTCGCCGCGGGTCGCACCCTGGACCAGCCGGCCCCCTTCGTAACGTAAGCAGACGGATAATCCGTCGATCTTGGGCTCGGCGACGAAGACGACGGGCTGGGCCGCAATCTTCAGCAGACGGTGGATCCGCTGCGCGAATCGCAGGACGTCGTCATCCGCAAGCGCGCTGTCCAGCGACAACACAGGAACACGGTGGTGCACCTTGACGAAAGAGGTTGCCGGTGCCGCCCCCACCCGGCGGGACGGTGAGTCAGGCCGTACGAGATCGGGAAAACGCGCTTCGATGGCCTCGTTGCGGGCGTGCAAGGCATCATAGTCCGCATCCGAGATCGACGGCGCGTCTTCCTGATAGTAACGCCTGTCATGTGCGGAGATCTCGGCAGCGAGCTCCTTGAGCTCGCGTTTCGCCTGGCCTCGCGTGAGCTGCTCGACGGCGACGTGCCGGTCCCCGCGTGGGGCAAGAGGTTGTTGCACCTTACTCGTAACGTAGCGCCTCGATCGGGTTCAGACGGGAAGCCTTGCGGGCCGGATAGTACCCAAAGAAAATGCCGACTGCCGCAGAAAAGGCAAAACCGCCGATGATGGCCACCGCGGACAGCAAGGTCGGCCAATGCGCGACCGCGGAGATCAGCGCCGAGACGGTGACGCCACCGAGAATTCCGGCGATGCCACCTGCGACGCTCAGGAAGATCGCCTCGGTCAGGAACTGCAGCAACACGTGCAGCCGCCGGGCCCCGATCGCCATGCGTAAGCCGATCTCGCGCGTCCGCTCCGTCACGGATACGAGCAGAATGTTCATGATGCCGATGCCGCCGACCAGCAACGAGATCGAAGCGACCACCGCCAGCAGCAATGCCATGATCCGCGATGAGCTCTCGGCGGTCTGAGCAATCTGGCTGAGATTGCGGATCGCGAAGTCCGCGGTACTGCCCGGCCGGACACGGTGGCGGCGCGCCAGAGTGTCGGTCACCTGCTGCAGCGCTGCCGGAACCAGCTCCTGGCTCACGGCTTGCACGTAAATCTGGTTCACGTAGCCGGCAAGGCGTGCCGTGAGGTTGTAGGGATTAGGAGGTGGAGGGAAGGCGGCCGCCGTCGTCGTGACGGTCACGGTGGCATTGGAGACGGTGGTCGTCGCGATGCTCTGTGCCTGGCTCGGCGCCGCCACACCCAACACTTTCTGTTCGGCGGTGGTGAAGGGTAGGATCACCACATCGTCCTGGTCCTGACCATAAGTGCTCTGGCCCTTGGGAGCCAGCAGCCCGATGACGCGCACGCTTTCCCCCTTTACCAGGATGCGGGCGCCGATGGGATTCTCGTAAGCGTTGAAGAGCTGTTGGTACACGGTCTGACCGAGAAGCGCGACCATCGCCGCGCTGCTCTCGTCGTTCCGCTCGAACGAGCGCCCCGCGGCGATCTGCCAGTTGGTGACGCGTAGGTAGCTCGGGGTCACCCCTTGGATGTTGGTCGTCCAGTTCTGACTGCCGTACTCCACCTGGCTGACTTGCCGGATCAGGTACCCGATATCTGCGATCGCGCTGTCCTCACGGCGCAACGCCTGCGCATCGCTCACCGTCAGTGTCGAGGCGCTGCCGAACCCGACGCGCGCGCCGCTCGAGGTGGTCGCACCCGGCAGGACCACCAGCAGATTCGTACCCAAGCTCTCGATTTGCTTCTTCACTGCCTGATTGGCGCCCTGGCCGACGGCGACCATCGCGATCAGCGCCGCGACCCCGATGAATACACCCAGTGTCGTGAGCACCGACCGCAGCTTGTTGCGCCCGACTGCCTGCGCGGCGGTGCTGAGGATCATTCCGGCAAAGCCGAGTGTCGGGGCGGCTCCTGCAGGCTGCTTCACCCCGTGCTCCGGGGCGGCCGGCGCTGCAGGCAGGGCCGTCGGGACGGCGGTCGGCGTGCGATTGACCTCATCGCCGACGATCTTGCCGTCGCGCATGGTGATGATCCGGTCGGCATAGTCGGCGATATCGCGCTCATGCGTGACAACGATCACGGTGACGTTCTGTTGACGGTTGAGCGTGCGCAGCGTCTGCATGATCTCGTGCGAGGTGCGCGTATCGAGATTGCCAGTGGGCTCATCGGCGAGCAGCAGTCCGGGTCGATTGATCAGCGCACGGGCGATCGCGACCCGTTGCTGCTGACCGCCGGAAAGCTGCGCAGGGCTGTTGTTTTCGCGGCCGGCGAGACCGAGCTCCGTCAGCGCGGCGCGCGCCCGGGCGATCCGCTCGGCGTGCTTCGCCGGGCCAGAGCGCGAGTAGAACAGCGGCAGCGCGATGTTTTCGATTGCGCTGGTACGCGGAAGCAGATTGAAGCTCTGGAACACGAAGCCGATGCGCTCGCCGCGGATGCTCGCGAGCTCGGGCTCGCTCCGATGTACGAGCTCCGTGCCCTCGAACAGGTACTGGCCGGCGCTGGGTTGATCGAGGCAGCCGCAGACATTCATCAAAGTCGATTTGCCGGAGCCCGACGAGCCCATGATGGCGACGAATTCGCCGCGCAGAACACGCAGACTCACATCGTCGAGCGCCCGCACCTGCGTATCGCCGAGCCGATAGATACGCATCACGTGCCTGAGTTCTATCAACGGCTCGACCACGACCACCGTTCCTTGCGTGGCTACAACCCGAACCGAAACGATTCGGAGCGTGTACTGGGCCCGCCGCGCTGCTCTCCGACGATGACCTGATCGCTCGGACTGAAAGCGCC
>DASZVD010000224.1:0-18902 GCA_035547375.1 Steroidobacteraceae bacterium | reverse complement strand
GTCGACGAGCACCCAGCGGGGCCGCTGCACCACGATGCGAGCGAACGCCAGGCAGATCTGCTCATCCTGACTGAGCTCACGATCCCAGCGCTGCGTCTCATCGAGCAGGGGCTCGAGCCGCTGCAGCCCGAGCCGCCGCAGGGCGTGAGTAAAGGAGGCGGCATCGAACGCATCCACTTTCGCCGGATAGGCCAGCACCTCGCGCAAGCTGCCGCGCGGCAGATACGGCGTGCCGCGGGGGAAATAGAAAATCGGCTCGTCCCGGGGATGGGTGATGCGGCCCGAGCCCCAGGGCCACAGGCCCGCGAGCGCGCGAAACAGCAGGGTCTTCCCCGTTCCGGGCGCTCCGATCACCAGCACGCGCTCTCCGGCCTGCACATTGATTTTCTTCTCCTTGAGCAGGTCCCAGCCGGACGCTGACACAATCTCGAGGTCGCTGATTGTAATCGTTCCGGCCTCGCCCTCGGAGTAATCGATGCGGCTGTCGAACTCGCGCAGCGCCTCGGTATGGGTGAGCGCGTAGCGGAAGCTCGCGACGCGGAGCAAGGTGGCGCGCCAGTCCGCGATCACGCTGAAGTTGTCCACGAACCAGCGCAACGAGGATTGCGCCTGCGTGAAGGCCGCCGCGGCCATCATGAGGCCGCCGAAGGAAATCTTGCCGGCGAAGTAGATCGGCGCCGCCACGAGGATCGGGGCGACGATCGTGACCCAACCGAACCCGGCCGTCACCCAGGTGAGATTCGTCAGTCCCGTGACGATCCGGCGCGTAGCGACCAACACGTTGCCGAGATGGAGCTCGATGCGGCGCCGCTCGTCCGGCTCGCCGCCCGCAAGCGCAATGCCGTCGAGATGCTCGTTGACGCGCACGAGCGAGAAGCGCAGGTCCGCCTCCCGAGCATAGCGCTCCGAGTTACGGTTAATGAGGCTGCCGCCCACCCAGTAGCTCACGAGGGAGCCCGCCGCCGCGTACAGCACCGCCGCCCACACCATGAAGCCCGGCACGGCGTAGTCGCGATCGCCGAAGCGAAAGACGAAGTCCTGCGACAGCTGCCAGAGAATGCCCGCAAAGGAAATGAACAGGATGGAGGCCTGCAGCAGGCCCATTCCCAGATCGGACGACAGCTCGCACAGTTTGCGCGCGTCCTCGTGCATGCGCTGGTCGGGATTGACGCCCATGGGGCCGGCGTTGGCCAGCCAGAAGGCGCGCCGGGGCAGCATCCAGTCACGCACCAGATCGTGCGCCAGGCCGTCGCGCAACTTGAGCTTCAACATCTCGCCGAGCCACTTCTGCGCCACGTTCAGCACGAGGAGCCCGAAGGCGATGATGAAGAACACCCCGAGCTGCACCACGAAGTCGTGCAGGTCGCGCCGCGACAGGGCGTCGTAGAAAGGCTTGTTCCAGGCATTCAGCCGGATCTGGCCGTAGGCGGTGGCGACGATGACCAGCACGAGGCCGAGCACGAGCCAGGCCAACACCCGGGCGACCCCCGAATGAGAGATCGCCCGGGTGATGAGACCGAGCTGCTGGAACAGCCCCGCCTGCGCGGCCTCGTCGCCCTCAGGCGCCGGGCGCGACGCTTTCTTGGCTTCGGTAGGCATCACGGCGGGCAACGACGCAGGAAATGAAGGCCGCATAGCTCCACGCGAGGTGCCTCGCGGAAGTCTGCTCGCCCGTTTTCTGGTCGAACTGCTCGGACAGGTCACCGCTCGGCGGCGTAAAGGCACGCACCGTCTCGAGATACGCGTCACCCCGATCGGTCAGGGTCCGGCTCTCGTCACGTCCCACGCGCGAGCCGGCGGCCGCCCGATAACAGAGCTCGGCCGCCGCCAGCGTCGAGAAGTAGTAAGCGCCACCCGAATAATACACGTCGCCCGCATAGCGCCCCATGGCTGGGCCGCGCCCGGCGGGACGGCTCTTGTTGATCGCATACGCCCCGTCAAACAGGGCGTCCAACCGGCGAAGCGTGGCCTGCATACGGGGATCGTGGACCGTATGAGCGCCCTCGCCCGTGCCACTCGCATGGATGGCGGAAAAGATCACGGCGATATCGAGCTCCTTGGTGGAGCGCTCTCCCGAATCCAACATCCGGGAGCGATAGTAGCCCGCGTCCTCGAGCCAATAGCCGTCGAGCCGCTGTACGATGGCTCGCGCGTCCTCACGACAGGGCTGCGCTTCCTGCGCCATGCCGTTGGTCTCCAGCCAGGCGGCGCCCTCCTCCAACGCCGTCGCGGCCACCCGCAGCGTGTAGTAGTGATGCCCCTTCTCCTCCTCCCAGATGTCGAAGGAAGGGATGCGCCAGCGTGCCCGCGCGAAGGCAATGTCAGACCGGATCAACTCCGCCGCCCGCTCGCTCGTTTCCCGCTCGAGCGGCATCTCGCGCAGCCAACGCAACACCGCAATCAGCCGTAACGGCGGCCCATCATGTTGCGGCCGCGCCCACTTGGAGATATCCAACGTGGCATCGGGATTCACGCGGGCTTCGGCGGCGACCCGCTCGCCATGGACGGTGGCGAGCTCGGCGTCGGAGCGCACGAATTTCTCGAAGTCCGCCTGCACACCCGCCCGCCACGCCGGCGCGGCCACCAACGCGCGACCGTCGAGGGCCCGCAACGACAGGCTGAACGCCAGGAAGTCCCTGAAATACTCGAGCGCAGCCGCCCTGGACAGGCTGCCGTCGGCGGCCAACAGGCGCAACGCATCGATCACCACCGCCGAATCCCTGAACCAGTGGAAGAAGTAATCGGGGTCCGGGTCGTAGGCAGCCAGCACCGGCGAGGCCACGATGGAGCCCCGGCGGGGCGTCACCGTCTGCCCGAAGCCAGGGCGGTGCTTCACGATACCGACCGCGGACAGGCTGGGCAGCATGGCCGCCGCCGCGTGGCGGTACTGCCGCTCGATCCAGCGATCGAGCCCGTCCATCAGCGTCGCTCCGCGCCGCCCAGCCAGGGGCTGGTGAAGTCCAGGCGGCGCAAGCCCGTCTGCACGTCGGGGTCGCTCATGAACAGCTTCCACAGCAGTCCCGTGCGGTAGTTCTCGATCATGACCATGATCGGCCCCTGATCGATGGCCAGGAAGGTCTCGGCCCGCCAGTCGCGCTGCTCGCAGAAGGCATCGACGAAGCCGTAGCGGCTCCAGAGCCGCCCGTCCTGCAAGGTGAGGAAATGCCGCAATGCGCGCAAGGACTCGGCGGGTGCGTACGGCATGCTCGACAGGGCGGCGGTCGGGGCGATCGTGCCGTTGTCATTGTCAGGCGCGTGCGCCGAATACCCGTCCGGATCATCGCTCGCGGTCAACCCCCAACACCCGGGGCCGTAGCCGCGGAACTTGCCCGGATTCGCCTGGCAGTGCGCATAGTTGATGCGCACATGGCTGACATTCTGCTCCCAGTAGTCCGCATAGCGGTCCTTCAGGCCGCGCGGATCCAGCCCGCAGAACGAATAGTGCGTGAAGAACAGCGGGCCGCCGTAGGGCCCGCCCAAGGTCAGCGGGATATCGTAATACGAGCGCCCGTTGACGAAGTCACGGCCGGCCGCGAAGCCTCGATGATAAACGTTGGGATTGATGGCATAGCGCGGCGCTGCCGCCGCCAGCACGTAGGTGATGAGGCACTCGTTCCAGCCGTGTATCTCGTGATCCATGGCCCAGCCGTTGTTGGGACTCCAGTGCCAGTAGAGCAGCTTGCGCCCCCCCTGGGTGTACCAGGTCCACTCGACCTCCTCCCACAAGCCCGAGATACGGCCGCGCACGTCCCGCTCGAGTGCCGTGTCACGGTCGAAGTACCGGCGCGCGCACAACAGCCCCATCATCAGGAACGATGTCTCGACGAGGTCGCCGCCGTCATCCTTGCGCCAGAAGGGAATCGTCGCAGCGGTGCGCCCATTGATGAAGTGCGCGAACACACCGTGATAGCAAGTGGCCCGGTACAACACGTCCAACATGACGCGCAGCCGCGCTAGGGCTTCGTCACGAGTCACCCAACCCCGCTCGACCGCGACAATGAGAGCCATCACGCCGAAGCCGGTGCCGCCGGTGACGACCAGATCCTCGCGATCCGCGGGCCCGACGGGGATCCGGTCCCGCGCCATGCCGCTGTCGGGTTGCGCGCCTTCCCAGAAGAACCGGAAAGTCCGGCGCTGCACCGCGTCGAGCAACTCATTCTCGGATAGCCCGGCGAGCGCGCTCCCGGCAAGGGCGTCATCCATCGATCCGGTCTGGGCCTTCGGCACGGGCTTTCCTCGCAAGGACTGTTGAATCAGGCCGCGACGGTCTCGGCCTGCGCCGCGACGACACCGGCCCGGGGCAGCCGGCGCGTGGCGGGATCCTTGATGAGGTGCACCACGCGGGAGAACATTCCGTCCAGCGTCCCTTCGCGACCGATATAAACGACGCCGGTGCGCTCCAGATCCTTCCTCAGGACATCGGTCACCCGCTCGAGCGCCTCGTCATCGAGCGAGTCGAGCACCTCATCGATCAAAACCCAGTGCGGAGCGTGCAACAGCAACGAGGCAAAGGCCAGCCGCTGCTGCTCATCCTCGCTCAACTCCCGCTCCCAACGCTTCGTGACATCCAGCAGCGGCTGCAGGGTCTCGAGGCCGAGACGGGCGAGAGCGCCGCTGTAGTCCTGGTCGCCGAACCTGTCGACCGCCGCCGGATAGGCGAGCGCCTCGCGCAACGTGCCGGGGGGCAGATACGGCGTGCGCGGCATGTAGAACAGCTCTTCGCCCTCCGGGTGCGAGACACGTCCCGCGCCCCAGGGCCACAGGCCCGCCAGCGCCCGGAACAGCAAAGTCTTGCCGGTCCCCGGCTCACCCACGATGAGCACTCTCTCGCCGGCCTTCACTTTGACGTGACGCTCCGCCAGCATCGTGCAACCCGCCGGCGAGGCGATCTCGAGGTCCTCGATGACGATCTGGCCGGGCTCGCCGGTGGCGAAGGTAATCTGACTCTCCACGTCGTGCAGGGCGTCAGTGGCGATCACGGCGCGACGGAAGCTTGCGACACGCAGCAACGTCGCGCGCCAATCGGCGATGACACTGAAATTGTCGACGAACCAGCGCAACGAGGACTGCACCTGGGTGAAGCCGCCGGCGGCCACCATGAGCCCCCCGAACGACAGGGTCTGCGCGAAGTACAGCGGCGCGGCCACGAGGATCGGCGCCACCAACGTGAACCAGCCGTAGCCCGAAGTGACCCAGGTGAGGTTCGTGAGCCCGGTGACGAGGCGACGCGTAGCGGCAAGCACGTTGCGCAGATCAACTTCAATGCGGCGCTCCTCGTCGGCCTCACCTCCCGCGAGCGCGATGGCGTCGATGTGCTCGTTGACGCGTACGAGCGCATAGCGCAGGTCCGCTTCGCGGGCGTAGCGATCGGCGTTGCGGTTGATGAGGCTGCCGCCGACCCAGTAGCTCAACAGCGAGCCGGTGCCGGCGTAGAGGAAGGCCGCCCAGACCATGTATCCGGGAACCCCGTAGCGGTGGCCATGGATCGTGAGCACGAAGCCGCTCGACAAGCCCCACAGCACGGTCACGAAGGTCAGGAGCAGGATCGAGGCCTGCAGCAGGCCGATCCCGAGGTCCCCGGACAGCTCCGCCAGATGGCGGGCGTCCTCGTGCAGGCGCTGGTCGGGGTTATCGCCGATCGGGCCGGCGTTGGCGAGCCGGAAGGCGCGGCGCGGCTGCAGCCAGTTGCCGATGAGGTCGTAGGCCAGCCCGGCGCGCAGCTTCAGCTTCAACATCTCGCCCAGCCAGCGCTGCCCCACGTTGAGCGCCAGGAGTCCCCCGGCGATCAGGGCGAACACCCCCAGCTGCAGGACGAACTCCCGCAGGTCGCGGCGCGCCAGGGCATCGTAGAAAGGCTTGTTCCAGCTGTTGAGGCGATTTTGCCCGTAGGCCGTGGCGATGATGACGGTGAGCACGGCCGCGCCCAGGGCGACGAGCTGATTGCGCAGCGGCGAAGCCAGCAGCGCCCGGATCATCATTCCGAGCTGCGGCACGAGCCCGGCGTGCGCGGCTTCGTCGATCTCGGCTGTGGCGCTGGCGATTTCTTGTTGCGACCGATCTATCATCACATCCGGGTTTTGACAGGAGCGGCGTCATTTTGCCATTCAAGGGGACCGGTTCGTTAGCAATAGGGTCAAAAAGCGTTAACGGAGCCGCATCGCGCCACCCCCGGACCCCGCCTCGCACCGCCCCCGGACGCCACTTCGCAGGCTTCAGGGCATGAGCCGGATCGAGGCCCTCATCGCCCGCATGACCCTGGCGGAGAAGCTGGGACAGCTCACCATGACCGCCGCAGGCTACGCGGTCACGGGCCCCGTCATCGCGGGCGACTCCACGGAGTCGATCCGCAACGGCACCCTCGGCAACCTCCTCAATATGGTGGGCGCCGAGCACGTGCACGAGGTGCAGCGCCTGGCCGTCGAGGACTCCCGGCTGGGTATTCCGCTGCTGATCGGCCTCGACATCATTCACGGCCACCACACCCTGTTTCCGGTGCCGTTGGCCGAGATGGCCGCCTTCGACCCCGAAACCTGGGCACTGACGGCCCGAGAGGCGGCCAAGGAGGCCGCAGCCGACGGACTCGCCATGACCTTCGCGCCGATGCTGGACGTGTCCCGCGATCCTCGGTGGGGGCGTTGCGTGGAAGGACCGGGCGAGGACGCCTGGCTGGGAGCACGCCTCGCGGAGGCGAAGGTTCGTGGGTTCCAGGGAAATGATCTCGGCGCAGCCGATGCACTCGCCGCTTGTGCAAAGCACTTCTGCGCTTATGGTCCCGTGACCGCCGGCCGAGAATATGCGGCCGTCGACATCTCCGAGCGCGCGCTGCACGAAGTGCACCTACCGCCCTTTGCCGCCGCACTGGCATCCGGCGTCGCGACGGTGATGCCCTCCTTCACCGATCTCGCCGGCATCCCGATGACGATCCATGTCGGCCTGCTGCGCGGCTGGCTCCGCGAGAAGCACGGCTTCGACGGTGTCATCATCAGCGACTACAACGCCATCGGCGAGCTGCTCAATCACGGGGTTGCGGCCGACCTGGTCGAAGCCGCGACCCTCGCTCTCAAGGCCGGTGTCGACATCGACATGATGTCCGATGCCTACCGCCGCGGACTCCCCATCGCTCTCGAGCGCGGACTCGTGACCCTGGCGGAAATCGACGCTGCCGTTCGCCGGGTGCTGACCTTGAAGGAGCGTCTCGGCCTTTTCGACGACCCTTATCGACGCGGCGCTCGGGCCGAGTCCGCCGCCGCAGTCGCGAATCGACGTCGCATCGCACGCGAAGTGGCTTCCCGCTCCATCGTCCTGCTCAAAAATGACCAGGACACATTGCCTCTGCCGACGCAATGCTCCCTTGCGGTCATCGGACCACTGGCTGATGCCCCGGGCGAAATGGGAGGCCCGTGGGGTGCCGCACAGGACCCCACTCGACACGTCAGCGTACTGGGCGGGCTTGCGGCGGCGGGTTGCGATGTCCTCTACGAGCCTGGCGTAGATATCGATGGCGCGGCCACGGGCGGGATCGCCGCGGCGATCGAGCTCTGCGGCCGAGCCGATGCGGTCGTGTTATGTGTTGGTGAAGCCGCGAACATGAGCGGTGAGGCGGCGAGCCGTGCCCTGCTGAATCTTCCGGGACAACAGCCGGCGCTCGCCGAAGCGGTCCTGTCCCACGCGCGGCACCTGGGCAAGCGCGTCGTCGTGGTCTTGTTCTCGGGGCGGCCCCTGGTCGTCCCAGGGTTGTTCGAGCGAGCGGATGCCGTCATCGCCGCCTGGTTTCTCGGGAGTGAAGCGGGTAACGCCATCGCGGATGTGCTGACGGGGAAAGTCTCACCCAGCGGCCGAACGCCCATGGCGTGGCCGCGTGCCGTGGGCCAGATTCCGGTGTTCTTCGGTGAGCGTCCGAGCGGCCGTCCCGCGCACGCCAAAGACCATTACACGAGCAGGTACCTCGACGTTCCCAATGAGCCGCTGTTTCCGTTCGGTCACGGCCTGACTTACGGACGCGCGGTGCTTTCCAATCTTCGGGTGACACCGGCGCGCGCTTCCCGGAGCGATACGATCGAGGTCCAGGTCGAAGTCAGGAATGACGGGCCGCGGGCGGCGCAAGAGACGGTCTTCCTGTTCACACACGACAAGGTGGCGCGCGTGACTCGCCCGCTGTTGGAGCTCAAAGGCTTCGGCAAGCTCACGCTCGAGCCGGGCGAGTCGGGCACGCTCACCCTGCGCCTGCCGGCCGCGGAGCTGCAGTTTCCGGGCGCGGACCTCGAGCCGGTGTTCGAGCCGGGAGAAGTGGAGATTCTCGTCGGACCGAGTGCCGCCCCGACGCACTTGCTGCGCGCCGGTATCCAGTTGGTCTGAGCGGTCTCTCCCACACCGGAGGTCTCTCTCACACCGGCGCTGCGCGCCGGCTCTCTGAACGGGGTTCGCTTCGAACCCTGTCAGTCCTGCGCAGGGCGCACGGGAAGGGGCCGGCCATGGGTGGCCAGCCACGAGCCGACGAGAATCAGCGCGAGGCCGAGCAGGGCGCCCGGGCCGAAAGACTCGTGCAACACCAGCACACCCAAGAGGGCTGCCACGGCGGGATTCACGTAGGTGATCACCGAAGCACGCGCCGCTCCCACGTGGGAGATCAGGAAGAAATAAAGCGACAGCGCGAGCGCCGAGCAGACCACGCCGAGCACGATGATCGAAATCAACACCAAAGGGGACGGGACGCGGCTCGGCATCGACACGGCGGCAGGGATCAAAAGCGCGACGGAAGCCAACGCCAGACTGACGGCCACGGCGCCCATCTCGTCGACATCCGACAGATGACGTTGGACGATGAGCGATCCCAATGCGTAACCGATGGTCGAAACCACGATACACGCCACGCCGATCCAGCCGAGCGTCCCGTGAACAGTGTCGAAGCCCAGCAGCGCCATGACACCGCTCAGGCCGGTCACGAGCCCGATCAGGCGCCGCGCGCTGAGCGGCTCGTGAGTCCCAAACACAGGCCCGAGCACGATCACGATGAGCGGGACGGTGGCGATCAGGATGCCCGCCAAGGACGAGCTCACCCAACTCTCACCCAGTGCGATCAGGAAGAACGGACCGATGAGCTCGGCCAAGGCGAACGCGCACACCGCGCCCTTGTGGCGTCCCATCGTCGCCAGCGCGCCTCTCTTCCAGGCAAGCGGCAACAACACCGCGGCGCCGAGCATGACACGCGCCCACGCCACACACGCCGGCGCAACCTCGGTCAAGGCAATCTTGATGAAAAAGTAAGGCAGGCCCCAAATCACGCAAAGCGCGACGAACGTGCCTCCCACGCGCCAGCTTTGGATTTGAGGCCTCCTCGATCTCCACCCAGCGGGCGTCAAGCGCGAGACGCTATCGCCCGCACCCCGGCCGCGGCAACCTGCGCGTCCTGATCCGACCTCACGCCAGACACACCCAACGCCCCGACACATTGGCCGCCGATGATCACCGGCACGCCGCCTTCCAGGGTCGTGAAGTCCGTGACGGAAAGAAATGCCGTACGGCCGTTCTTCACCACTTCCTCGTAAAACTTGGATTCACGCCGCGAAAGTGCCGCGCTACGCGCCTTTCCGTACGCGATCTGCGCCGTTATGGGCGCGGCGTCGGTGAGCCGTAGAAAGCCCAGCGCATGACCGCCATCGTCCACCACCGCAATCGAGACTGCCCAGCCATTCATCGTGGCCTCGGCACGCGCGGCATCCAGTGCCGCCTGAACATCATCCGCTTCGAGCGCAACTCGTGACTTCACCTGAGACTCTCCAGATCTGCCGCGCAAATTATGCCAAAGCGCCCGTCTCCCGAGGGCTCGATTGCGCCCCACGGACCGGCCAATCCGTCCCACGGACCAGCCCTGTGCGATGGCCGCACACCAGCGGTATCATGCCTGCCGGATCAACCCCTGCGTGAGACCCATGAACCCACCGGCTGCTTCGTCCCTGGCCCTCGGCCCCCTGGGGGTCGCTCCTCTCCTGCACTCCTTCGTGAACGAGGAGGTTCTGCCGGGCACGGGCGTCACCGCCGAGACCTTCTGGAAGGGTCTCGGCGAGCTGCTGCGGGAGCTGCTCCCCACGAATGGCCAACTGCTGGCGAAGCGCGACCGCCTGCAATCACAAATCGACGACTGGCATCGCAAACATCCCGGGCCGGCCTTCGACGCGGCCGCGTACCAGCGCTTCCTGACGGAAATCGGCTATCTCACCCCGGAAGTCGCTCCCTTTCAGATCAGCACCTCCGGCGTCGACCCCGAGATCGCGCACATCGCGGGCCCCCAGCTGGTGGTGCCGGTGGACAATGCTCGTTACGCGCTGAACGCCGCGAACGCGCGCTGGGGAAGCCTGTACGACGCGCTCTATGGTACCGATGCGCTCGGCGAAGGTCCCGCGCCGAGCGGCGGTTACGATGCGGCGCGCGGCGGAAAAGTCATCGCCTACGTCCGCGCATTCCTCGACAGCCATTTCAAGCTCGCGCAAGGCTCGCACGCCGATGCGCGCTCTTACGTCATCCAGGATGGCCGCTTGACGGTTCAGCTGGCGGGCGAAAAAAACACCGGCCTTGCTGACCCCAACTCCTTCGCGGGCTACCAGGGACCGGCGGGCGCACCGACGGTGGTCTTGCTGAAACACCACGGGCTCCACCTCGAGATCCACATCGACCGCCAACACCCCATCGGAAAAGCCGACGCGGCGGGCGTCGCCGATGTGGTCGTCGAATCGGCCATCACCACGATCCAGGACTGCGAAGACTCCGTCGCGGCGGTCGACGCCGCCGACAAGGTGCGCGTCTATCGCAACTGGCTGGGTCTCATGAAGGGCACCTTGCAGGCCACCTTCACGAAAGGCGGCAGACAGACGGTGCGCAAGTTGAATGCCGACCGCACCTACACGACATCGGCCGGCGGGCAGCTGACGCTGCCGGGACGGAGCCTGTTGCTCGTGCGCAATGTGGGCCATCACATGGTGACCGACATGATCACGTTCAACGGCGAAGGAGTGCCCGAGACCCTGATCGACTGTGCCATCACATCGCTGATCGCGATGCACGACCTGCGCGGAAACGGCGGCGCGATCCGCAACTCGCGCGCGGGCTCCATCTACATCGTGAAGCCCAAGCTGCACGGCGCGGAAGAAGTCGCTTTCGCCGTAAAATTGTTCGGGCGCGTGGAGGAGTTGCTCGGCCTGCCGCGCAACACCCTGAAGATGGGCATCATGGACGAGGAGCGCCGCACGACCGTGAATCTGCAGCAGTGCTTGTACGCCGCGCGCGAGCGTGTTGTATTCATAAACACGGGCTTCCTCGACCGCACGGGCGACGAGATCCACACCTCCATGGAAGCCGGTCCGGTCGTGCGCAAGCAAGACATGAAGAACGCGAAGTGGCTCGATGCCTATGAGCGCAGCAACGTGGACATCGGCCTCGCCTGCGGCCTGCGCGGCAAGGCGCAAATCGGCAAGGGCATGTGGGCGATCCCCGACAACATGGCGGACATGCTGCGGACGAAGATCGCCCACCCGCGGGCCGGAGCGAATACCGCGTGGGTGCCCTCACCCACCGCGGCCACACTGCACGCCCTCCACTATCACATGGTGGACGTGGCTCGAGTGCAGGCGGAGCTCGCCGGCCGGCCGCGCGCCGCGCTCGCGGACATCCTGACACCGCCGCTGGCCACCTCCGCGGGCTGGTCGGCCGCCGACATCGAGGCGGAGCTCAACAACAACTCGCAAGGCATCCTGGGTTACGTCGTTCGCTGGATCGATGCCGGAGTGGGCTGCTCGAAAGTGCCCGACATTCACAACGTGGGTCTGATGGAGGATCGCGCCACCCTGCGCATCTCGAGCCAGCACATGGCGAACTGGCTGCACCATGGCGTCTGCACTCGCGACCAGGCGCTGGCGGCCCTGGAACGCATGGCGAAGGTCGTCGATCAGCAAAACGCCAACGATCCCGGCTACCTCCCCATGAGCGGGAACTACGAGCGCAGCATCGCATTCGCGGCGGCCTGTGCCCTCGTGTTTGAAGGCCGCGCGCAGCCGAACGGCTACACCGAAGGGCTGCTACGCGCCTACCGGCTCGACCGCAAGGCGGCGAGCAAGGCGTAGGCCCGCGGCCGGCGGGCCGGGCGGGTTCGCGCCGGCGGTCGCAGTGGACTTGCGCCGGCGGGCCGGCTGCACTCACACCGGGCTCAACGGAACCTGGCCGGATCCAACGCTCGCGCGTCCACTCCGAATTCGAGCAGGTCCGGTGAAAGCGCATCACCGCGAGCCAACGTCGCGGCCACGCGCGCCATGGCCGGTGCCGTCTGGATTCCGTAGCCGCCCTGCCCCGCGAGCCAGAAGAATCCCGGCACCTGCGCGTCGAATCCAACGGCCGGCGTCCGATCGGGACAAAACGTGCGCAAGCCCGCCCAGGAGCGCTCGATCCGGGTGATGGGAAAATCGAGCGCCCGCTCGATCCGATCGACACAGACGGCGATGTCCATCTCATCGGGTTGCACGTCGCACGCAGGCGTTGGTGTCTCATCCGCGGGCGAGATCCACAGCTTCGACCCCTCCGGCTTGAAGTAAAACTCCTCACCAACATCCATGACCGCCGGCCAGGCACTCGACCCGCCATTCTCGGGCGGCGCGACGATGATGATGGTACGGCGCATGGGAGTCGCCCCGAGCGGCCTCGCCCCGGCGAGCCGTCCCACCTCATCGGCCCAGGCCCCCGCGGCATTCACGACGATGTCGGCTCGATCGTGGGCCGTGTTGGCGGCCGTACCCGATTGGATTCTCCATCGTGAGCCTTCGCGCTCGAGATGAAGGACCTCGGCGTTGCGACGAATCTCGACACCACGGGAAAGCGCCATACGCTGAAACCCGTAGTGAATGGCATGTACGTCCATGTCCGCCGAATCGCGCTCGATTGCCGCCGCAGCCACGTAACCGGGCCGTAGGGATGGCACCAAACGGTATGCCTCGGCGGCATCGATACGCTCGAGTGGACACGGGGCCGCCTGCGACTCCTCCACTTCGCGCTCCATCGCCGCCAACTGGTCGGAGCGGCCGATGTAGAGGCACGCCCGTGGCACCAGCAGCGGATTCGTGCTGAACCCCTCGGGTGGGTGCACGAAAAAACTTCGGCTCGCCGAGGACAGGGAGCGGATGACGCGGTTTCCGTACGTCTCCGAGTAAATGGCGGCCGAGCGGCCGGTCGTGTGGTAGGCCAGATGCGGCTCACGCTCGAGCAGCAGGACGCGATGAGTGGCCGCCAGCTCGGCAGCGGCCGAGACTCCCGCGATGCCGCCACCTATTACGACAACATCGAATTCCGCCATGGAACACCAGTAACGTTGAGACACCCATACTAGCTTGGCGCAGCCTGCTGCGGCTATGCAGGACGCGACTTGCGCCCCCCTCCCGGAGCTTCCGGCTCACGGTAGCGGTGTGAGATGTTGAACCTGACGCGACGTTCCCGATAATGCCAGCCATGACACCCGCGGAACCGTCCCTCGGCATTTTTTTCGGCCAGATCGTCGCGCTGACGATCTGCGGCCGCCTCGTCGGGGAGCTCATGGAGCGCATCGGCCAGCCGGCCGTCATGGGCCAGCTCATCGGCGGCATGCTGTTGGGCCCGTCGGTATTCGGCGCGCTCGCGCCCCACTGGCAGCACGCCCTGTTTCCGGATTCGCCGGACCAGAAAGCCATGCTGAACGCGGTCTCCCAGCTCGGCATCCTGCTGCTGCTGCTCCTCACCGGGATGGAGACGGATCTGTCGGTGATCCGCCGCTCGCGCCGCGCGGCCGTGAGCGTCTCCATGACCGGCATTGCAATTCCCTTCGCCTGCGGCCTGCTGGCCGGTGAGTGGTTGCCGCCCGCCGTGCTGCCGGACCCCGGCAAGCGCTTCATCACCACTTTGTTCCTCGGCACCGCACTGTCGATCTCGTCAGTGAAGATCGTCGCGCTGCTCGTGCGCGAGCTGGGTTTCCTGCGCCGCACCGTCGGACAGGTCATCGTGGCGTCCGCCATCATCGACGACACGGTCGGCTGGATCATCATGTCGGTGACCTTCGGCCTGGCGCTGCACGGTGCCATCGATTTCGCGACGATCACTCGCAGCATCGCCGGCACCGCCGCGTTCCTCGTCGTGAGTTTCACGGTCGGACGACGAATCGTCTTCTTCCTCATCCGCTGGGCGAACGATCGCTTTGTCAGCGAGCTGCCTGCCATCAGCATGATCATTGTCGTGACGGGCCTGATGGCGCTCATCACGGACGCGATCGGTGTGCACACAGTGCTCGGTGCTTTCATCGCGGGCATCCTGATCGGCCAGTCTCCCTTTCTCACACGCCACATCGACGAGCAGCTGCGCGGCCTGATCATCGCGCTCTTCATGCCGGTGTTCTTCGGCATGGCCGGCCTGTCCGCCAATCTGCTGGCCCTGACCACTCCGCAAATGCTCCTGCTCACGATGGGCCTGATCGTCATCGCCAGCGTGGGAAAATTCTCCGGCGCGGTTCTGGGAGGCCGCCTGGGAGGTCTGAGCTTTGCCGAATCCCTGGCCGTCGGCTGTGGCATGAACGCGCGCGGCTCGACCGAAGTCATCATTGCCTCCTTCGGCCTCTCGATGGGAGCATTGAGCCAGAATCTGTTCACGGCGATCGTGACCATGGCGGTCGTGACCACGCTGGCCATGCCGCCGATGTTGCGCTGGGCGTTCGCGAGGCTGCCGTTGCGGCAGGAGGAGCGAGAGCGCCTGCAGCGCGAGGACCTCGAGAACCGCGGCTTCGTCTCCAACGTCGAGCGTTTGCTCGTTGCCGTCGATTCCAGCTCCAGCGGACAACTCGCTTCGCGCCTGGTCGGCTTACTCGCCGGCGTCCGACAGATACCAACAACCGCGCTGCACTTCGATTACGCCACCGCGGCCGCGCTGCCAGGTGCGGAAGAGCAAGCCGAGCGCAACGCCACCGTGCTCACGGAAGCCGCGGAAACCGGCGGCGGGGCGGCTGATCCGCCCGGTGAGCCCACGCCTCCCAAACACGATGTCGACATCACGATCCGTATCGAGGAGCCCGGCGCGGCCGAGACCGCGATCCGTGAAGAAGCGAAGAAGGGATATGGCCTGTTGTTCATCGGGCGCGAGCCCGCTGCGGAAGGCAGCCGCTTCGACGAACAGATTACCCGCAGCGCCGTAAGCTTCGGCGGCCCGGTCGCCATCACCATCGCACGAGGTGACCAACGCGAACGGCACGACGGCCCCCTGAACATCCTGGTCCCCGTCACCGGCACGCCTATTTCCCGTCAGGGCGCCGAGTTGGCCATTTCCCTCGCCCAGGGCTCACGGGGTCACATCACCGCCCTGCACGTTGCCGGCTCCTCACAACAAAAGTGGAGCGCCCGTTTCAGCGAGGTCATTGCTCCGGACAGTACCGCGGATGCCGCCATCAGGGAGGTCGTCGACCTGGGCAGGGTCTACGGCGTCGAGGTGGATGGCGTCATCCGCAGCCGCCGCACAGCCGAGAACGCGATCATCCGGGAAATCCGCCACGGCAGCTACGACCTGCTGGTCATGGGCGTGAGCCCGCGGCCGGGCGAGCGGCTGTTTTTCGGCGAAGTGCCCGCGGATCTGCTGTTGCGGGCGCCCTGCTCACTGCTGTTCCTGGCGAGCGAGCCGGCCGAGGCGGCTTTCACGCGCCGCGGCCAATCATGATATTTTGACCGCCAAGAGCCTGCCTGGAACACACATGGCACCCCTGTTCGCGCAGATCGAGGCGGCGGATGTTGGAATCCGGCCGCAGGTCCTGGAAACGCCGCTGGAATTCAGCCCGGGACTCGCGGCTGCCGCCGGTTGCCACGTGCTGCTCAAGTGCGAGCATCTGCAGCCCACCGGCTCGTTCAAGGTCCGGGGCGCCGCCAACAAGATCCGCGTGCTGAGCCCCGAAGCGCGTCGCGCGGGCGTTCTTACGGCTTCGACCGGGAACCACGGGCAAGGCGTGGCGCGAGCTGGAGCGCTCGCCGGCGTAGCCGTGACGGTCTACGTGGGCGCTGGAGCCGCGCCACGGAAAATAGCGGCGATCCGCTCCTTCGGCGCCGAGGTCATCGCCCTGGACGGCCCCCCGATCGAGGCCGAGCTGGAAGCGCGCCGGCAGGCGCAGCTGCAAGGCAAAACCTACATCTCGCCGTACAACGATCTCGACGTGATCGCCGGCCAGGGCACGATCGGTTGCGAGTTGGCGCGGCAGGCACCGCAGCTGAGCGCGGTATTCGTCGCCGTCGGCGGCGGCGGACTCATCAGCGGCATCGGCACGGCGCTCGAGCAGCTCAGCCCGCGGACCCGCATCGTCGGCGTGTGGCCCGAAAACTCCCCCTGCATGCTCGCCGCGCTCGAGGCGGGAGCGATCATCGACACCCGGGAGTACCCGACACTATCCGATGCGACGGCAGGCGCCGTCGAGGCGGGCGCGGTGACTTTTCCCATTTGCCGCGAAGTCATCGACGACACGGTCACCGTGACGGAAGCCGAGATCGCCGCCGCGATGCGCACGCTCGCGGAGACCGACCGCTGGATCGTCGAAGGCGCGGCGGGTGTGGCCGTCGCTGGCCTGCTCAAGTCGGCCGCCGCCTATCGCGGGGAAAAGGTCGCCGCGATCCTGTGCGGCCGTAATATCGCCCTCGACAAGTTCCTGCACGCCATCCATCCGCTACACTGACCCGACAACGACCGCACAACGATAAGGGAGAGTCGGTGAACCGTAGCTCGAGGATTGCGCTCATCGCGGCTGTGCTGGCGGTGTCTTATCCGGCAATAGCCTGGCTCTTCGGTTTGAGCGTCGCGCATCAGTGGGAAGCCCGCGAGCGGCAGGCAATCGCCGAAACACCCACCATCGCGGTCGTCAAACGCGATTACCACCGCGGCATTTACACCTCGACGCAGGAGACAACTTACAGGCTGCGCGGGATCCTCAAACGGTGGGTGAGCACGGATGCGGAATTCACCGTGCGCACTACCTTTCATCACGGGCCTTTCCCGCAGCTGCGCAGCGTCGCTCCGGCAACCGCCGACACGGAATTGATCCTGCCGCCCCAACTGCAGAAGGCGCTCGATGCCGTCTTCGCCGGCAAGCCCGCGCTCACCGCGCACACCCGCGTGAAATGGGCCGGCGGCAGTGTTACGAACATCCACAGCCCGGCATTCTCATCCCGGCAAGTCAGTCACCTGACAGTCTCCTCCGGCGGGCTCGACGGCCATATCGAGACCGGCAGTGAGATCGGTGACACCACGACCGTGCTCGCCCTCCCGAGCCTGCGCCTCTCCGGCGCGCGCGGCAGCCTGAGCCTTGCGGGCGTGAAGCTCGAGAGCCGGACGAAGCCTTATCTGCCCGAGCTGGCCGTGGGGGACTTCAACACGACCGTCGACAGTGTGACACTCGAGAGCGACAAGAGCGGCAAGGCCGCGGCACGCCACGTCTCCTTGTCCGGCCATACGCTCGCCCATGGCGAGTTCGTCGACGTGGACGTGAAGATCGCGGCCGACTCGCTGGAGGCCCTGCGGAATTCGGCGACCGCCCTGGTTTACGAGATCCGCTTCGAGCATCTTCACGGGCCATCCCTGATCGCCTTCAACCAGGCCATGCGGGCCGCGCAATCCGGCGGCAAGCCCGATCCCGTCAAAGTCCAGGCGGCCTTCAGGACCGACGGATACGGGATCCTCGTACATGAGCCCGTGATCGAAGTCCCGAGCTTCGGCTTCGAGACACCCGACGGCGGCGCGCAGCTCACGATCAAAGCCGCGGCGCCGGGTCTCACTCGCGCGGAGCTCGAGGGAGCGCCCGCGGCCTTGAGGATGGCCCTCGTGAAGCACGCCCAGGTGAACGCCGACCTGCGGATCGACACCGGGCTGCTCGACAAACTGATCGACAGCAGTGGGAAAGCGGACGCTCTCACGGCCCAGCTGCAGGGCCTGCAACGCCAGGGTTACCTCGCGCTCGAAGGCCAGGCCCTGGCCGCGCACCTGTCCTATCGCGATGGACGGCTCCGGGTGAACGATCTGCCTTTCCCGCCCCGGCCACCCGCCCCCGCTCGATAGCGCGCCCCCCGCTCGATAGCGACTGCGCCAGGTGAGCGGGTTGCAACCGCTCGCTATATATGATTGGATACCGCGCGTTCCCGGTACCCGCGCCGGTAACGGGCCCGCGTGCGCCGCAGCCAGAATTCACAACCACCCGCCGCGCGCCCCGTACAACTCCAATCTTTGAGAGGGATCGTGATGAAATTCGGCGGCTCCATTTCCGCCCTGGGTCTCGGCTTGCTGAGCGTCGCTGCGAACGGCACGGCCGCCGCAGCCGACACAGGGGATCTGTCCAGCCTGGAGCAGGTGACAGTGTACGCGCCCCGCGCGGGCGGCGACACCAACACCAGCTCCAACATTTCGCTCGGCGGCACGACGGTCACCCAGGCCGACATGCGGCAGTTCAACCGGGACACGCTCGACAGGGCGTTCGTGCTCGCCTCGGGCACCTCGGTGAGCCTCGTGGGCGCGCGCAACGAGACCGACATCTGGATCCGCGGCTTCGACCGCTGGCGCGTACCGCTCTATCAGGACGGCATTCCCGTCTATCTCGCCTACGACGACCGTATCGACTTCAGCCGCTTCAGCACGATCGATCTCGCCTCCGTGCAGATCTCCAAGGGTTTCGCCTCCGTGATCGACGGCCCCGGCGCGATGGGCGGCTCGGTCAACCTCGTGAGCCGCGTGGTGCAGAAGCCTTTCGAAGGCGAGGCACGCTACCAGGACGTGCTCGACTCGACCGGCTCGCACATGGAGTCGATCGCCGATGTGTTCCTCGGCACCCGACAGGCGAATTGGTTCGTGCAAGGCGCGGGCTCGTTCGACCGCCAGTCGCACTT
>DASZVD010000223.1:0-5391 GCA_035547375.1 Steroidobacteraceae bacterium | reverse complement strand
ATAGATGAGCCTGGCGCGAACTCGCGCGTCCAAGTCCGCAGAGAGTTCCGACGTCCGTCCACCTACAGGCCAAGCGTAGAGTCCCGCACTAGCAAGCCCCGCGGCCGCCAGAGACCAGTCCGCCGCTCGGTGGTACGGGGGCTACTTGCAAGCGGCCCGACCGCAGGCTGTGCGCGCTAGCGGTGAAGGAGGAGAAACCAACCGGCCGGATGGTGGGCGATCGCGACCCCGATGATATAGACAAACACAACGAGCGCTGCGAGTAACGCAGAAGTGCGTCCGGCTGGCGTTTGCGCCCGCTTCAAGGCGATCATTCCCAAGGCGATGTACGGCACGAGAAGGAGCACCTTTGTCGTCAACCAGGCATTCGCAAACGGGTATTGATGGATGATGAGAGTGAGGAGGATCGCTGCCGCGAGCAGCGTGGTGTCAACGACATAGGAGAGCATCCGCAGCGAGCGGTGATGTGCGAGTTCGACGTTGCCGATCCGTAGCGCGCCTCGAAAGGCGAGCAGCGTGCCGGAGATGGCGACGCAACTGATGTGCAGTAGACGGATCTCGACGTAGTGGGACGCCAGCATCGGAACGCTTCGGATCAATGTCGCGCCGTACGTGATCGCTCACTCTTGACCGCGGGCGACCGGGCCGACGAAACCTTGAGCAGGCGCGCCAGCCTCTCGGGCTCTCCGAGCAAGTCCGCCAACGTGTAACGGTCCAGAACAGCAAGAAAGGCCGTCAGCGCTTCACCGAGGATACCGCTCAAGACACACGAGGGTTGGATGCCGCAGCGCCCGGAGGCCCGGAAGCACTCCGCGAGGGCGAAATCCGGCTCGCTCCGCCGGACCACTTCCCCAAGGTTGATTTTCGCCGGCTCTCTGGCGAGGCGTATGCCGCCACCGTGGCCGCGCACGGTGTCGATGTATCCGGCGACGCCCAGCTGGTGAACCACCTTCATCAGATGGTGCTCCGAAATGTCATAGGACCGGGCGATCCCGGCAATCGTCGCCAGCTCTCCGGGGCGGAGCGCCAGACGGATCAGCACTCGCAAGGAGTAGTCGGTGTAAGTCGTCAGGTGCACTGGATGAAGCTCTTCGATTGCCCTGCCGCAGTCTATCCGGGGGACTGCTTAGGGGTTAACCCTTATTCACCGGTTCCGGCCGCGCGGGCATGCTCTCCAAAAGAAGTATTTCAAATACATCTTATCAGGTCGAGCACCGCAAGCGTGAAAGGACGGTCGGTCATGAGTTCAGCGAGCAGGCTGTGGCGTGGATTGGGCATCGTGTTCATTTTGTCGTTCGCCGCCTTGGGGTGGCTGGGGCGCGAGATCTATCTCGCCGCTCCACCGATTCCGCAGGTGGTCCGTAGCACGAACGGCACGATACTCTTCACGCAGGAGCAGATTCGTCTGGGACAGCAGGCCTGGTTCAAGGCCGGCGGTCAGCAGCTGGGGACGGTCTGGGGTCACGGCAGCTACGTGGCACCGGACTGGTCGGCGGACTGGCTGCACCGGGAGGCACTTGCACTGCGTGACACCCTGGCGCGCCACAGCTACGGCGGCCGCGTCTATGAGGCGCTCGGGGCCGGGGAGCAGGCAGTCCTCGATGCGCGTCTGAAGGCCGAGCTGCGGGCCAACACGTACGACCCGAAGACGGGAGCGATCACCGTTTCGGCCCAGCGCGCGCTGGCGATCAATGAGGTCGCTGCGCACTTCGAGAGCCTGTTCGGCAACCATCCGGCCCTGACATCACTGCGAGCACAATACGCGATGCCGGACAACGCCTTGCCCTCCAGTGAGGACCGGGCGGCCCTGGCGGCGTTTTTCTTCTGGTCGAGCTGGTCCGCCGCCACGGATAGGCCGGGCGAGAAAAATCTGTCCTACACGAGCAACTGGCCACACGAGCCGCTGGTGGGCAACACCATGACCGATGGAAGCGCGATCTGGACGTTGGTCAGCATGATCCTCCTGATCGCCGGCATCGCCGCGATGGTCTGGTGGCACAGCGCGCATCCGCAAGGGGAGATTCCCACTCCTCCGGCCACCGACCCTCTGTTGCTGGCGGTACCGACGCCCTCCATGAAAGCCACGCGCAAGTACTTCTTTGTCGTGATCGGCCTCATTCTCGTACAGATCGCCATGGGGGCGATCACCGCGCATTACGCGGTGGAGGGCCGGTCGTTCTTCGGGTTGCCGCTCGCGCAACTTCTGCCCTATACCGTGAGCCGCAGCATCCACACCCAATTCGGAGTGTTTTGGATTGCCACGGCCTGGCTCGCGACCGGCCTCTACATCGCGCCGCTGCTGGCGGGTCACGAGCCGCGCGGGCAGAGGTTGGGGGTGGACGCGCTTTTCTATGCGCTCGTCGCCATCGTGGTCGGCTCCACCGTCTGCGGCTGGCTGGGGAGTCTTGCGCACGCCGGATTCCACTTCGACTTCTGGTTCGGCGCGCAGGGGCTCGAATACACGAACATGGGACGCCTGTGGCAGATTCTGTTGTTCGTCGGCCTGCTCTTCTGGCTGTTCCTCCTGGGCCGAGCGTTGTGGCCGGCGCTGCGGCGGCCTTCGGAAACGCGCGGCCTCATTGCCATGGTGTTCCTGTCGGCCGCGTGCATCGGTGCGTTTTATTCAACCTCTCTCACCTGGGGTCAACACACCCATTACTCCATGATCGAGTACTGGCGCTGGTGGCTGGTGCACCTGTGGGTGGAAGGCTTCTTCGAGGTGTTCGCCACTGCCGTGGTTGCGCTCATCTTCACGCGCCTCGGGCTGGTGGGAGCGGCGAGCGCGAACCGGGCGATCGTCGCCGAGACGATCGTGTTTCTCTTCGGCGGGATCCTGGGTACCTTGCATCACCTCTATTGGACCGGTACTCCCACGTCGGTGATCGCCGTCGGCGCGGTGTTCTCGGCGCTCGAGGTGGTGCCGCTCGCGATCCTCGGCCTGGAAGGCTGGCACAACTACCAGCGCTCGAAGGCCGCGCCCTGGGTGTCCGCTTATCGGTGGCCGATCCTGTGCTTCGTCGCGGTGGGGTTCTGGAATACGGTAGGAGCCGGCCTGCTGGGCTTTGTGATCAACCCGCCGGCTTCGCTCTACTACGTGCAGGGCCTGAATCTCACCCCCGCCCACGGCCATGCGGCACTGTTCGGTGTCTATGGGATGCTGGGCATCGGCCTGATGCTCTTCTGCCTGCGGGGTCTCTTCGACCGCGCGCTGCACGCGGATCGGCTTCTGAGCTGGAGCTTCTGGAGTCTCAACATCGGGCTCGCCATGATGGTGTTCATGAGTCTGGTGCCTGCCGGCATTTATCAGGCCGTGGCCTCCATCTCGCGCGGGCTCTGGTACGCGCGCTCGCCCCTGGTAGTGCATTCCAATGTGATGGAGACGCTGGTGTGGCTGCGGGTTCCCGGAGACATCGTGTTCGCGATCGGCGGGGTGCTTCTGAGCCTCTACGCGTTGCGGCTGCTGATGCCCCGGCGGGACGCCGCGCGCCAGCCTGCTTTGGTATGGGCGCGTAAGGGCTGAGCGCAAGGTGAGCCGCGCGCTGCGACAGGTGAGCTCAGAGCCAGCGTATGTCAGGTCTCTTGCGCGGCACCGCTGGAGGAGGGATTCGAGGATGGCCCACTATGATCGGCGCGACCGGCCTGAATTCAGCGGCGAGCCCGAGCGCCTGCTTGCCGCTGGCGGTCTCGAGCCAGCGTTGCGCAAAGCCGATCCAGCAGCTCCCCAGTCCCGCGGCGCAGGCCGCCAGCATCAGATTCTCCGCCGCCAGGGCGCAGTTCTCCACCGCCCATGGCCCGTCGATGCTCGAGATCACGATCAAGGCCGGAGCATGGTGGAGCACGTCGAAGTGCGGGTCGGTCGCCAGCCGCTGGAGATGTCCGGTGAGGTCCTTTGGCGGTGCCGCGAGCACGTGGATCTTCGATTCGCGTGCGATTCGCTCGAGCAGGGCAGGGTCCCGGATCACGGTGAATACCCACGGCTGCTCGTTGATTGCACTGGGCGCCTGGATTGCCGCGTCGATCAGGTGCCGCAGCACGTCTTCAGTTACCGGCGCACTGGTGAACTCGCGTGTCGAGCGCCTGGAGTCGATGGCTGTCTGGAGATCCATGAGACTCAGCGCGGCGCCTGACGAGGGGGTCTGCAGACCCCTCGCCGCTAACCTTGCAAAGACTGCGGGCCGGGACTATCGGCTGCAGCAGGACGCGCGCCGACAGGCGGCCGTTCTCGAAGCGCAGCTGCGTCACCTGATACGGGCTCTCCCGGCTCGGCAGCGATTTCACCATGGCCGACCAGCTCGACCCACAGGCGCCGAATGTTCTGTTGGGTCTCTGTTGCGACGAAACAATAGTCGCCGTCGGACCCGCAGAGCGAGACACCCGTGGTGCCTCTCACCCGGTGAAATGACTCGTTGATGAAATTCAGGCAGGAGAGCACCTGCTCACAACTTTGCAGCCGGGTATGGTGCTGGATGTCCGAGAGCCGATAGGCCTCCAGCCGGTCCTCCGCAAACCCCGTGCCCTTGCGGCCCAGCTCGAAGAACACGTTGACGGCAGGGAACACGCCTTGGATCAAGGACAGCAGGGCTGCCAATTCCCCTTGGCTGCAGCTGGCCAGTTGCCCGATCTGGCGCCGGGAGTCCCCGGCCTGCGCCTCGAGACCGAGCGATGTCGTGACTTCCTGCTCGATCCAGCGGCGCACCTCTGCCGGGGCTTTGCGGATCTGCTCGGAACTGAATGTGATACCGATCATGGCTGCATCCTCAGTTGTGCACGGGATGCTATACGGGCCGCCGCAAGGAGGCGTCGTGGAAAGCACGGATTGCAAACCAGGCCCGATGCGCCGTGGGAGTGTTGCGAAAGCGCTCCGACGCCCGCCAGTCAAAGGCTAGGCTGACACGAGCGGATGGATGACATCAGACACCGGCAGTGTGCAGGAGACCACCGTACCTCCGTCCGGCCGTGACTCCGCAATGAATCTCCCGCCGATGAGCGAGCACCGATGTTCCATCAGCTTCAGGCCCACGCCCCGATGCATCCGGTGACGTGGCGGAATGCCAACCCCGTTGTCCCTCACCTCGAGCCGGACCTCGCGGTTGTCCGATCCGAGTCGGATCGAGATTCGAGTCGCCTTGGAATGACTGGTGGCATTGCGTAGCGCTTCCTGCGCGATCCGGTAGAGGTGTGTCGCAGTGTCCGCATCGCTGATGCCCGGCGGTCCCGACAGTTGGAATTCGCATGCGATGCCGAAGGTTTCCTGCGTGCTCCTGGCAAGCTCGGCGAGCGCAGGCGAGAGGCTGTCTGCGTCGATGGGGACGGGTACGAGACCGTGGGCGAGGGAGCGTACATGCTGGTTGGTTTCCGAGATACCTCGGGCCAGCCGGTCTGCCAGACGTC
>DASZVD010000222.1:0-11005 GCA_035547375.1 Steroidobacteraceae bacterium | reverse complement strand
CCCGCCATCACGCTCCAGGGTCAGCTGGAACTGCGTGAGATCACCGCTGGAGAAGATCATGACCTGCGGCGTCTTGTCCTTCGCATCGGTGGGCTTCTTGAGAACGATGGGGCGGGTCTCGACCTTCAGCTTGAAGTCCAGGCCGTACGGCAGGTGGCGCAGTTTCAGCGCATCGTCCTCGAACACACTGCGCCACACCTGGCGCCGCACGTCGTACGTGACGAACTCATAACTGTCGTCCTGGAAGATAATGCCGTAATCACGTGTCTGCAGCTCTGACTGCTCCCGCGTGTAATCAAAGAGCGCGACCAGACGCTTGCTTTCCCTTTCCAGATCGCTGTCACGGCCCGTCAGGGATACCGAAAGAATGAATCCGGCTGACAGCACGCCGATGATGACGACCACCACGAGCAGCTCGATGAGCGTAAAGCCACTCGCGGCGCGGTGGAGTCGCATGGAGGCAGCTGCAGCGCGTCGCGCTAATCCGTGATATTCCAGTTGCCGATGTCGGCGTCGACCCCTTCACCGCCGGGCTGGCCGTCGGCGCCCAATGTGTAGAGATCGAAGTCCTTCGAGTGCGTGCCGGGACTGACGTACTGATAGTCGTTGCCCCAGGGATCCTTGCTCAGGCGCGGCAGGTAGCCGCCCTTGCGCCAGTTGCGGATCGTGGGATCCGTCGGCTGGGTGACGAGCGCCGCGAGCCCCTGCTCGGTGGTCGGATAACGCGAGTTGTCGAGCCGGAACATGGTGAGCGCCGCCTCGATGGCCTGGATGTCACTCTTGGCTTTCGCGACTTTGGCCTGGTCCACCTTGTCGACCACCTGGGGCACGATCACCGCCGCCAGGAGGCCGATGATGATGACCACCACCATGATCTCGATGAGGGTGAAGCCGCGCGCGTGTCGTGAGCCGAGGCGCCCCTGTCTGATACCCTGAAGCCTGGAAAGATAGCTCATGAGCTGAAGGTCCCTATGGATGTGGTGCGCGTGCCGCGCCACGCTGTTGCAAACGGGCCGGGATGATAACAAATGAATGCCGGTCGGCCTGTGACGACCTTCCAGCGGATTCTCAAGTCTCTCAATGGCGACGGCCGCTACGGTCTTGCGCTGCTCGCCGCCGTCGCAGTGCTCCTCCTCCCCGAGCTCGCCGGAGAGGCCGGCCGGGCCTGGCTGCGCTATGAGCGCGGACCGCTCGCCGCCGGACAACTCTGGCGGCTGCTGACGGCGCACCTCGTTCATCTCGATCTCGAGCACGCCACTCTCAACAGTCTCGGACTGGTACTGATGTGGGCGCTCTTCGCCCGCGATTACGCCCCCCGGCAGTGGCTGCTGATCGTGCTCACCGCCGTTGCGGCCATCGACGCAGGGCTGTGGCTGCGGGATTCGACAGTCCTGTGGTACGTGGGTTCCTCGGGAGCCCTGCACGGCGTCATGGCCGCGGGCACGGTGGCGCACCTGCGGCGGCGGGATCCGGATGGCTGGCTGCTGGCCGCCTTCCTGATCGTCAAGCTGGGTTACGAGCAAAGCACGGGGGCGCTGCCTTTCGCGGATGGCGGGGCAGCCGTCGTGGTCGATGCCCACCTTTATGGGGCGCTCGGCGGGCTGGCTGCCGCGCTCATCCTTGAACCGCGCGCCGAGCCGCTATAATCGTTCTTTTTTCCGGCCGGACTCTCACCGGCCGGGCATTACGCTCAAGGGGTCATTGATGTCGTTTGGGTTCGTCTTTCCGGGCCAGGGCTCGCAGTCGGTCGGCATGCTGGCATCGCTCGCCGCGGCCGAAGGCGGCGCCGTCGTCCGTGGGGTTTTCGATGAGGCGTCCGCGGTTCTTGGCTACGACCTGTGGCGACTCGTGCAGGAAGGACCCGAAGATCAGTTGAGCGCCACCGAGCGGCAGCAGCCGGCCATGCTGGCAGCCGGTGTGGCGACGTGGCGTCTGTGGCGCGAGCGCGGCGGAGCCGAGCCCAGCGTGGTCTCGGGCCACAGCCTCGGCGAATTCACCGCCTTGGTGTGCGCGGGCGCCCTGGAGCTGAAAGTGGCGGTCGACCTGGTGCGCTTCCGGGGCCAGGCCATGCAGGAAGCCGTTCCCCTGGGCAGCGGCGCCGTGGCGGCGATTCTGGGCCTGGAGGACAAGAGTCTCGACGAGGCCTGCCGCGAGGCGGCGCAGGGCGAGGTCGTGACCCCCGCCAACTTCAATGCGCCGGGGCAGACCGTGATCTCCGGCCATACCGCAGCCGTCCAGCGAGCGATCGAGCTTGCGAAGGCGCGTGGCGCGAAGCGCGCCGTGCTTCTCCCCGTCAGCGTGCCCGTTCACAGCAGCTTGATGCGCGGGGCCGCGGAGCGGCTCGCGACGCGGCTGCGGACCGTCGAGATCCGCAAGCCGCAGATTCGCTTCATCAGCGCCGTGGATGCCCTTCCGCATGAGGATCCCTCCGATCTGCATGAGTTGCTCGTGCGCCAGCTCCCGAGCCCGGTCCGCTGGCAGGACACCGTGCGTGCGCTGAGCGCCACGGGGATCGGTCAGCTGATCGAGTGCGGTCCCGGCAAAGTGCTGACCGGTCTCAACCGGCGCATCGAGAAGCGCCCCGGACTGGAATTCCTGGCGCTCGAAGACCCGGCGTCCCTCGAGGCCGCGCTGGCCGCCACGCGAGGAGCCCCGAATGCTTAAGAACGATGTGGCCCTCGTCACCGGCGCCTCCCGGGGGATCGGCAATGCCATCGCTCTCGCGCTGGCGGGGGCGGGAGCCCGGGTCATAGGAACGTCGACGAGCGCGGAGGGCGCTGCGAAGCTCACCGCGGAGCTCGCGTCGCACGGATACAACGGCCGCGGTGCGGTCCTGGATGTCGGTAGCGGGGAGTCGATCGACGCCCTGATCGCCGAGCTGGATGCCGCGGGCGACATGCCCACCATCCTGGTGAACAACGCGGCGATCACGCGCGACACGCTGCTCCTGCGCATGAAGCAGGACGACTGGGATCAGGTCATCGCCACGAACCTGACTTCCGTGTTCCGCCTGTCGAAGGCCTGCCTGCGGCGCATGATGAAGGAGCGGCACGGCCGCATCATCAATCTGACCTCGATCGTCGGTCTCACGGGCAACCCGGGGCAGGTCAATTACTCGGCGGCAAAAGCCGGCCTGTTGGGCTTCACGAAGTCCCTGGCCAAGGAAGTGGCCTCACGCGGCATCACGGTGAACGCGGTGGCACCCGGCTTCATCGATACCGATATGACGCGGGCACTCTCCGAAGAGCAGCGGACCGCCCTGATGGGACAGATCCCGGCGGGCCGCCTCGGCAGCGCAGCCGATGTTGCCGCCGCGGTACTGTTCCTCGCGTCCTCGCCGGCGGGCTACATCACCGGCGAGACGCTGCACGTCAACGGCGGCATGTACATGCCATAGCGGCCTGCCGGCCCCGGGAACCGACAGACCGCTGCGGTGTCGTTGGCTCAGCGCCACAGGGCGCGCGAGAGGCGCCCGGGCGGGAACTTCGGATTTCGGTTTCGCGAGAAAAAACAATCACTCGCGTACTTCCCACGGAAGTGGCACCCGGGGGGGTGTTCCCCTACAATACCGCGCCTTCGCGCCGGCCGATTGCCGGAGGCCGGCGGCGACTACCGATTTTTCCAATGACTACAAAAGGACAATCCGCTAATGAGCACAGTTGAGCAGCAGGTCAAGGCCATCGTTGCCGAGCAGCTGGGCGTCAAACAGGAGCAGGTCACGAACGATGCGTCCTTCGTGGACGACCTCGGAGCCGATTCCCTCGACACGGTCGAGCTGGTGATGGCTCTCGAGGAAGAGTTCGAGATCGAGATCCCCGACGAAGACGCCGAGAAGATCACCACGGTGCAGCAGGCCATCGAGTACATCAACGAGCGCCGCAACAAGGCCTGAGTCTCGTTGGGTGTGTGACCGGCACGCACCGTGCGCGGTCTTTGAGTCAGCAACCGACGATCGGTATGCTCACTTTGTCCAAGGGGGCCCGGCACGGTGGTTGCGGGCACCCTCTCTTCCATCCGTCGAATCTTCAAACAGGTAGCGCGTGAGTAAACGTCGAGTTGTCGTGACGGGTCTCGGCATCGTGTCGCCCGTGGGGAGCACGGTGAAATCGGCCTGGGATGCCATTTTGAAAGGCGAGAGCGGGATCGGGCCGATCACGCGCTTCGATGTGTCTGCATTTCCGGTCCGCTTCGGCGGGGCGGTGCGCGGCTTCGAGGTGGCGGACTACATCCCCCCCAAGGACGCACGCCGCATGGATGAGTTCATGCACTACGGCGTCGCGGCCGGTATTCAGGCGATGACCGACTCCGGCATCGATGTCGCGAAGCTGGATCCGGCGCGTTGCGGTGCCGTGTGCGGCGCCGGCATCGGCGGCCTCGGCACCATCGAGGAGCAATACGGCGAGTACTTGAAGGCCCACAGTCCCCGCAAGATCTCGCCATTCTTCGTCCCCGCGACCATCGTCAACATGATCTCGGGCCACTTGTCCATCAAGTACGGCTTGAAGGGGCCGAACCTGGGCATTGTCACCGCCTGCACCACCTCCACTCATGCCATTGGCCTGGGGATGCGGACGATTCAGTATGGCGATGCCGACATGATCATTGCCGGCGGCGGCGAGATGGCCACCACGGTGTGCGGTCTCGGCAGCTTTGGACAAGCGAAGGCTCTTTCGACGCGCAACGAGGCGCCGACCGAAGCCAGCCGCCCCTTCGATAAGGATCGCGACGGCTTCGTGCTGAGCGACGGCGGCGGTGCGGTAATTCTGGAAGAGCTGGAGCACGCGCGGCGTCGCGGCGCCAACATCCTCGCGGAAGTGACCGGGTTTGGCATGAGCGGCGACGCTTATCACATCACGTCTCCGCCGGAGGACGGCGAGGGTGCGCGACTGGCGATGGCGAATGCACTCGCTGACGCACAGATGAATCCCAACGAGATTGACTACCTGAATGCGCACGCGACGTCCACGCCGCTGGGTGACAAGGCTGAGACGATCGCCATGAAGCGCGCGTTCGGTGACTACGCCAAGCGGATGGCGGTGAGCTCGACGAAGTCGATGACGGGGCATCTGCTGGGTGCGGCGGGTGTGGTCGAGGCGATTTTCTCGATCCTCGCCATCCAGGATCAGGTTGCGCCGCCCACCATCAACTACAGGACGCCGGATCCCGACTGTGATCTCGATTACGTGCCCAACACCGCGCGTCAGATGAAGATCGACAGTGCGTTGTCGAACTCCTTCGGTTTCGGTGGGACGAACGGCTCACTCATCTTCCGGCGCTTCCGCGGCTGACGTGAAACCCGTTGTTCGCGAGCTCGGCGTACCGCCTGCGGTGCTACGCCGGCTCGCGGCGCGCCAGCCTGCGCGCTACCCGGTGCTGCTGGATAGCGCCGCGGACGGTTCATTGAGCCGTACGAGCGTGCTCCTTGCCGGGCCTCGCGCGGCGCTTTGGCTCGATGCGGAAGGAAAGCTCGGTGCCGAAGGGACGGTGATCCAAGGGAGCACGTTCTTCTCGGCGTTGGAGAACTGGTGGCTGTCGGAACGTACCGAGGCCGCGCAGGATCTGCCGTTCATGGGCGGCTGGGCTGTTTTTTTAGGCTATGAAATGGCTCAGGAGGTGGAACCCCACCTCTCACTCCCTCGTTCGCACCTCCCCTGGCGGGCCTTTGCGCTACGGACACCGTGCGCCCTGGTACACGATCGGGCGCAGCAGCGCGTCTTCGCTGTTGCCGAGCCCGATGCACCCGATCTGCTCGATGTGCTGGAAGAGGATGCGCGGCGCGCAGCGGCTGAGATAGATCCGCCGGATGAGAGCTTCCGCGTCGCTTCCATCGAGGAAGAAGATCCCGATGCCTACCTTGAACGAGTCCGACGTGGCAAGGAATACGTCCGGGCGGGCGATATCTACCAGACGAATCTCTCGCGTCCCTGGCAGGTAGAGCTGGAGCACGATCCTGATGTGGCGGCGCTCTACAACAGGCTGTGTAAAACGAATCCCGCACCGTTCGCCGCTCTCGCTCAATGGCGTGGGGCCACGATCGTAAGCTCTTCTCCGGAACGACTTCTGCGTGTCGAAGGGCGTAGGGTCGACACTCGCCCCATTGCGGGTACTCGTCCCCGCAGCCGTCGGCCGGGGGATGACATCGCTGAGATAACCGCACTGGCCGCACACCCCAAAGAGCGTGCAGAGCACATCATGCTGATCGATCTCGAGCGGAACGACCTGGGTCGTGTCTGCGAAGCGGGAACGGTGCGTGTCGATGAGCTCATGACGATCGAGTCATATGCCCATGTCCACCATATCGTGTCGAACGTGAGTGGCCGGCTGCGAGCGGACGTAACCCCTGTCGAGGCATTGCGCGCGGTATTCCCGGGCGGCACCATCACGGGAGTCCCGAAGTTCCGGTGCATGCAGATCATCGCCGAGCTGGAAGGCGTCGGGCGAGGCGCTTATACGGGCTCGCTGGGCTACCTCAATCGCAACGGGACGATGGATCTCAACATCCTCATACGGACCCTGACCTTGCAGGGACGGAGGATCGAATTTCGCGCGGGGGCGGGCATCGTGGCCGATTCCGAGCCGATGCGAGAGCTGGGCGAGACCCGGGCCAAGGCGCGGGGACTGCTGGCCGCGTTCGAGGTCGCGCGTGAGTCGTGACCTGGCATCCGCACCCGACTGCGTACGGGTGAACGGTATCCCGGATCGAGAGGTCTCACCTTTTGACAGGGCCCTGCACTTCGGCGACGGCTTGTTCGAGACCCTCGCGTGCCGGAAGGGGCGGGTGCGCTTCCTGTCGTTGCACCTGGAGCGATTGCAGCTCGGGTGCGCTCGTTTGCAGATCGAGGCCGGCGATTTGGAGGACGTTCGCGCCGAGGTGCGCGCACTGGCTGCGGAGGCCGACAGCGCGATCATCAAGGTGTTGCTGACGCGTGGAACGGCCGTGGCTCGTGGCTACGGCGTGACAGGGCGCGAGAAGGCGACGCGGATCACGTTTCGTTATGCGTGGCCGCAGGAAACTCCAACCCTGGCGCGGGACGGCATCCGGGCCCGCACGGCTTCTCTGCGACTCGGCGAGAACCCGGCGCTGGCCGGGCTGAAACATTGCAACCGGCTGGAACAGGTGCTCGCCCGCCGGGAATGGACGGATCCCGCGATTGCGGAAGCCCTTCTGTTCAGCCGCTCCGGCAGGTTGGTGTCAGGAACCATGAGCAATGTGTTTATCGTAAACGGATCGATTGTGCGGACTCCGCGTATCGACCTGTGCGGTGTGGCGGGTGTCATGCGTCGTGTCGTCTTGCGTGAGGCTGCCCGCGCTGGTATCGACGTCAGGGAGGATGTCCTCACCGCCGACGATTTGAATCGCGCCGATGAAATCTTCGTGACCAACGCCCGTATCGGTATCTGGCCGGTTCGCGTCCTGGATGATCGGGAGTTGCGCCCCGGCCCGGTGACCAGGCAGCTTCAGGAGAGGCTCGCTCCGCTGCTCGAGGAGCCCGTCGATGCGTAAAGTCACCATTGCGCTGATCCTGTTAGTCCTCATCGTCGCTGGAGGTGCGGCGGGGGGGTACTACTGGATCCAATACGCTTTCTTCGCGCCCGGACCATCGCGTACGCCGGTGCGTGTGCAAGTCGATCCAGGCACGAGCGTTCGCTCCGTGCTGACTCATCTTGCGGGGCAGGGTGCGCTTGCCAATCTACGCGCCGTTGAGCTCTATCTGCGCATACATGGCCGGCGTCCGAACGTGCACTTCGGCCTGTACGAAATCCCGGCGGGTGCCAGTGCAGCGCAAATCCTGCAGCAGTTCGAGGAAGGCCGTGTCGTCCTCGAGCAGATCACAGTGGTCGAGGGCTCGACGTTCGCTGACTTCCGGCGGGAGCTCGATGAGAACCCCGATGTCACGCACACCCTCAAGGACAAGAGCCCTGACGAGCTGATGAAGGCCATCGGCCATCCGGACGAGCACCCGGAAGGGCGCTTTTTTCCGGACACGTACAAGTTCGCCGGCAAAACCAGTGATCGCGATATCCTGGTCGTCGCTTACAACGCCATGCAGAAGCTCGTCGCTTCCGCCTGGGCCGGCCGCAGTCCGGACCTGCCGTTCGAGACGCCGTATCAGGCCATCATTCTGGCGTCCGTCATCGAGAAGGAGACCGGCTTGCCGGCGGAGCGGCCGCTCATCGCGGGAGTCTTCGTGAATCGCCTGCGCAAAGGGATGCGCCTGCAGTCGGATCCGACCGTGATCTACGGATTGGGGCCGAGTTATGACGGAACCGTGCACAGCCGCGATCTCACGACGGACACGCCATACAACAGCTACACGCGCGCCGGGCTTCCGCCGACGCCGATCGCGCTTCCCGGCCGGGAGTCCATCCTGGCGGCCCTGCACCCGCAGGAGACGGGTGACCTCTATTTCGTCGCCACTGCCTCGGGCGATGGCGGCCATCATTTCTCGAAGACGCTCGAGGAGCATAATGCGGCGGTGAAAGACTATCTCAGCCGCTTGCGCCAGAGCGCGGGAGCCCGATGACGGCGGCCCGCTTCATAACCCTCGAAGGCATCGAAGGCGCTGGAAAATCGACCGTTGCTCGCATCGTCTGCGATTGGCTGCGGGCGCGCTCGCTGCCGGTCTGCCTGACTCGGGAGCCCGGCGGCACGCCGCTGGCCGAGCGGGTGCGGCAGATTGTGCTGGAACGCGGTGACGAGCGGCTGTCGCCCACGACGGAAACCCTGCTGATGTTCTCCGCGCGCGGCATCCACGTGGAGAACCTGATTCGCCCGGCTCTGGCGCGAGGCGAATGGGTCGTTTGCGATCGCTTTACCGATGCCACTCGCGCCTATCAGGGGTATGGGCGGGGCGTGGACCTCGCCTGGATCGAAGCGCTGGCGCAGGCGGTGCAGGGCGGTCTGCAACCCGACTGCACTTTGTTGTTGGATCTGCCGCCCGCGACCGGACTGGCGCGCGCCCGGCAACGCTCGGGACTTGCCGCGGACCGCTTCGAGGCGGAGACGGAAGCCTTCTTTGCCAAGGTACGTGCGGGATACCTCGAGCTCGCGCGGCGCGAGCCGCATCGCATCCGCACCATCGACGCAGCCCGGCCCTTGCCCGACGTCGAAGCGCAGGTGGCTCGAGTCATGGAGTCGCTCGTATGACGGCCGCTCCGGCTCCCTCGTGGATGTCCGCCGAAACGGCGGCTTTGCGGACGGCCTACCGGTCGGACCGGCTCTCGCACGGCCTCCTGATCCATGAGGCTCCCGGAACGGGGGGCGATTGGCTGGCCCGGTGGGTGGCCCAGCTGGTGCTGTGCCACCACCCTGAGCGGGCTCCGTGCGGTGAGTGCCCGGGCTGCCACAAGGTCGCGACGGCGCAGCACCCCGACCTGATCGTTCTTCAGCCCGTCGAGGAGTCGAAGCAGATCCGCATTGAACAGATCCGCGAGCTCTCGGACGAGCTCAGCCTGACGGCGCACCAGGGCAGCTACAAGGTCGCGATCGTCACGCCGGCGGACACCATGAATCGCTTCGCGGCCAATGCGCTCCTGAAGACTCTGGAGGAGCCTCCCCCGCGAACACTCCTCATGCTGGTCGTAACCCAGCCGTCACGCCTGCCCGCCACCATCCTGAGCCGGTGCCAGCGGGTCCGTATACGGGCTCCAGGACGCAAGGAAGCGGTCTCCTGGCTCGAGACAGCGCGAGGCGCTGGTCAGTGGGACGCCGTGCTGGATACCCTTGGAGAGGCTCCCATGCAGGCCCTGGAAGTCGACCCCAAAGCGGTGGTCGAGGTCGGGGTCGAGGTCCGTCGCACCCTGGAAGAGGCGGCCTCGGGCGGCGGCGACCCCGTCGCGACCGCCGAGCGCTGGGCGCGCGCCGACTTGGCCCTGCGCCTGCGGTGCTTTGAGAATTGGCTCACGGAACGAATCCGTGCACACTCCACGGGGGAGCCCTTTTTTACAAAAGTGGGCAGTGCCGCCCACCCGTCCCGGGCGCAGCCGGTCTTGAATACGGCACACCTTTTCGAGCTGGTGGACGGCGTGCGGGAGCTCAAGTCCGCGGTCGACACGCCGATCAACCGTGGATTGGCGCTGGAGGCGATCCTGCGGCGTCTGGCCCAATTGAGAAGACCCAGTTGAGAGAGATGAGAACGTGAGAGCGGGCGGGAACAAGCCGGGGCTGCTGACCCTGACGATCAAGGACAAGAGCGCCTTGTATCTGGCCTATATGCCGTTCGTGAAGAACGGCGGCCTGTTCATTCCCACCAACAGCAATTACCGCCTGGGCGATGAGGTCTTCATGCTGCTCAACCTCATGGGCGAGGACGAGAAGCTGCCGGTCGCCGGCCGGGTCATCTGGGTCACCCCGAAGGGCGCCCAGGGCAAGCGCACCGCCGGCATCGGCGTGCAGTTCAGCGACCAGGACCGCGGCCAGACGCAGAAGAAGATCGAGACCTACCTCGCCGGCGCCCTGTCAGGCGACAAAGCCACTCATACCATGTAGCGCCGGGCAGGTTTTGCCCGGCCGCAAGCCGCGCGAATCCCTGCGCCCGCACTGGCCGCAACTCTCCGTCGCCAAGGCCCGCGACCTCGCGCGCACGAAGCACCGCTGGCCCCTTGGAGGTCCCCACCTCAATGACGTCGTCGTGCAGATTCACCAGGTCGAGGTCTACGCGCCTCGTGCCGTGCTCCATCACCTGGAGAGTCCACTCCGTAACTTTGAACGTGAGCATGTTTCTCACCGATCCCCCTTGTTGCAGCTGCGTCGTGCCCGAGTGATAACAGGCGCCGCCTGCTGGAGTTCCAAGCCCGGCACCCCCGAGATTGAAGAAGCTCTCGGCCTATGGATGGCGGATAGGGAAACGTGTGAGCTGCTGCATCCTATTGAGAATTTCGTAATTGAGTGACACTTTTCACATCGCTTGCGGTCCAAGGGCTTCGAATGGTGAGATTCGAGGTGCCGATGGATACAGAGCAACGATTGAAAGAATTGGAGCGTCGCCGCCTGCGCGGGGCTCGG
>DASZVD010000221.1:0-8593 GCA_035547375.1 Steroidobacteraceae bacterium | reverse complement strand
AGTACTTTACGGCAAGGATTGTAAGGCCGGCCGGCCCGGCGAGCGTGACAGTTCCGTGAATCTTCATAAAAGACGCCGCGCCGGCGCGTGTCGGGTTGTTGAAAGGATTCGATGAGCTTTCTGTAGCAAAGTGGTCACAGTCCGCTCCTAACTTACGTACTCGTTCCGATTGCGAAGAACCAATCAAGTTAGGAGGATGCCACCGTGAAGAAGCATATTTCCGCTGCGGCCATGGCCGTCGCATTGCTGGCGGGCGCGTCGGCCGCGCCGGCGCACGATCACGACGAGACGCCGTTCGAGGGTAGAGTGCGGCACGTGCTGCTCATCAGTGTGGATGGGCTGCACGCGCTCGATCTCGCGAACTATGTCGCGAGCCACAAGGACTCCACGCTCGTGGCGCTCAGCGCTCACGGCGTGACCTACACCAACAACTCGACGTCGACGCCGTCGGATTCGTTTCCGGGGCTCGCGGCGTTGGTGACGGGCGGCTCGCCCATCACCACCGGGCTGTGGTACGACGACACTTATAACCGCGCTCTCTCGCCGCCCGCGGTCACGGACGGCCTCGGTAATCCCGGCGGCGCCTGCCCCGGCCGGATCGGCACCAACGTCGCCTGGGACGAGGCGGTGGACATCGACCTGACGAAACTCGATGGCGGTGGCGGCCTCAATCCGCAGTATCTGGTGCGAGATCCGCAGAACGGCTGCCACACCATCCTGCCGCACCAATACCTCCGGGTGAACACCGTGTTCGAAGTCGTGCACCAGCATGGCGGACGCACGGCCTGGACGGACAAGCACCCTTCCTACGAATGGACGAATGGCCCGAGCGGCAAGGGCGTGGACGATTTCTACGGCCCGGAGATCAATTCCATTCCTGTCGCGCTGCCGCAGTTCGCCGCTTGTGCCACCGTGCCGTATCCTGACAACACGCCGGACGACGGCTGGACCAACTGCTTCGACGACATCATGTGCTACGACTCGCTGCACGTGCAGGCGGTTCTCAACCAGATCGACGGCTATACCCACGATCGCTCGAAGAAGGTCGGCGTGCCGACCCTGTTCGGGACGAATTTCCAGGCGGTGAGCGTGGGTCAGAAGCTCAAGATCGATCCGGTGACGGGCGAGACGGGCGGCTATCTCGACGTGCTGGGCAGTCCCGGCGCGGGGCTCTCCCGGGAGCTCGATTTCATCGACCAGTCGCTCGGCCGGTTCGTGGCCGAGCTCAAGAAGGAAGGCCTCTACGACTCGACCGCGATCATCATCAGCGCCAAGCACGGCCAGTCGCCCATCGATCTGACCAAGCGCCGTGGCATCGGCGGTGGGCAGCCCGGTGCCACCATCGGCGCCGCGGATGCGTTCGATATCTCGGACGACGGCTCGCTCATCTGGCTCACGAGCTCCAGCCTGACGTCGAGCGTGGTGGCGAATCTGGCGACGCCGGCGAATCAGCAGGCGCTGGGTATCCAGGAGATCTTTGCCGGCGCCTCGCTGAAAGACAAGTTCAATGACCCCACCGTGGATCCGCGCACCCCGGACATCATTCTCAAGGTTCACACTGGTGTGATCTTCACCGGCGGCTCGAAGATCGCCGAGCACGGCGGGCTCAACGAGGACGACGTCCACACCGCGCTGCTCGTGTCCTTCCCCGGACTGAATTTCGGGACGTCGGTCTCGACGGCAACGACCAACCAGCAGGTGCCGGTGTCGATTCTCCTGGCCCTGGGGATCGACCCGGACGAGCTGCAGGCCGTGCGCCAGGAGCACATCCACTCCCTGCCGCCGCCGCCGGCCGGCTGGTAACCGCAGGCCGCGACTCGGGCGGCGCTCGCGCGCCCGGCGTTGCGCCTCATGCCCGGAGCCGGCCGCCGCGCCGGCTCCGGGCTCTCTTTCGCCCGAGCTGACGGCACTGCGCCGCGCAATAGCCGTTGCGGCCGGCCGGACGTTTACTTTACGATGCAAAGTTACTTTGCAATGGAAAGTAAACATGCGGGCAGCGGCTGCGGGCGGGGTGAGACGGGCGGCCTGGGTGCTGCTCGCGCTGCTGGGCGCCGGGCCGGCGCGGGCCGGGGGGCCGTTCGGCATCGATCACGAGCTGGCGCTCGATGAGCGGGGCATCTGGAGCCGTAAATACCAGGAAGGCCTGGAGTACGGCACCATTGCCTTCGAGATCGGCTCCGCCCTGTGGCTCGGCAATGACGGTAAGCTGGGTCACACGATGTGGCAGACGTTGGATTCCTCGATCATCTCGGGCCTGGCCTCCGAGGGGCTGAAGCGGATCTTCAGCCGTGCGCGTCCCGACCAGGGAAACAACCCCAACGCCTGGTTCCGCGGCAGCTGCTGCGAGAGCTTCCCGAGCGGCGAGGTCACACTGCAGGCAAGCTTCGTGACCCCCATTATCGCCAACTACGCCCGGCAGAATCCCTGGATCTGGACGCTGGAGGCACTTCCGGTCTACGACGGCATTGCGCGCATGAAGAGCCATGCTCATTGGCAGAGCGATGTCATCGCGGGTTGGGCGTTGGGGACGGGGCTGGGCTATTGGAGCACTACCTGGTCCACGCCGCTGACCGTGCGGCTGCTGCCAAGCGGAGTGACCGTGGGCATCTCAAAGAGATTCTGAGCGCGGCGCGAGGCGCAGGGGCGCTGCCGCCGCCGCGGATCGAGACCCGTTCGCCAACTCCCCCCGCCAACGGGTCACAGGCTATCATCTCGACGGAGACGTCCACGAACCGGATACCGCAATGACATTCTCGCGCGCCATCACCCGCATCCCGGGTGCCAATTTTGCGAAGGGTTTGACGAGCTCGCGGGAGCTGCCCCCTGACGTGGGTCTCGCCGTCGCCCAACATGCGCGCTACTGCGACGCGCTCCGCTCGTGCGGCCTCGAGGTCCGCACCCTGGACCCTGATCTGCAACATCCCGACAGCACGTTCGTCGAGGACACGGCGATCGTTACCGAGCGTGTCGCCGTCGTGACCTGCCCGGGCGCAAGCTCACGGCTCGGCGAAACCCGTGCCATGGCCCTTGTCATCCAGGAGTATTACGCCAACGTGCGGCGGATCACGGCGCCCGGAACCCTGGACGGCGGCGATGTCTGTCAGATCGAGAATCATTTCCTGATCGGTCTCTCGGGCCGGACGAACGCCGCGGGCGCTGCACAGCTGGCGGCGATTCTCCAGGAGCACGACTACACGGCGGACGTCGTCGATATTCGCGGACTCGCCGCGCTGCTGCACTTGAAGTCCGGCCTGGCCTTCCTCGGCGATCGCCGGCTGCTGCTCGTCGAGGGGTTGCCGATCGCGGACCGGCTGGGAGCCTTCGAGCTGGTGGAAGTGCCGGTGGCAGAGGCCTATGCCGCGAACTGCGTCCGCATCAACGAGCGCGTCCTGGTGCCGGAAGGGTATCCCGTCACGGCGGCGAAGCTGCGTCGCCTCGGATACGACCTCCTGCCGCTGGAGGTGTCCGAATTCAGGAAGATGGACGGGGGCTTGAGTTGTCTGTCGCTGCGCTTCTGATATAGTGGCCCGACACATGAGATCCCTGCGCCCCCTGACCCTCGTAGTAGTACTGGTAGTCGTAACCGACGCGCCGTAGGGGATCGCTTTTACCGAATTCATGAGAACCCCCTGCCGGCGTAGCCGCCGGCAGGGGGTTCTTGCTTTACTGGCCGGCGAACACACCGACAGGGCTGCTTACCCGAGGAGCCCTTTGTGAAAGTCAGCGGTGCGGAACTGGTCATTGCCTTCCTGGAGCAGCGTGGCGTGAGCCTGGTCGCCGGTGTTCCGGGAGGCGCTGTGTTGCCTTTGTACGAGGCATTGGGCGGCTCGACACGGATTCGCCATGTGCTCGCCCGTCACGAGCAGTCGGCGGGATTCATTGCGCAGGGGATGGCGCGCGTCACCGGGCGCGCGGGTGTGTGTTTCGTCACATCGGGTCCGGGACTTACGAACGTCGTGACCGCGCTCGCGGACGCCAAGCTCGATTCCGTGCCGCTCGTCTGCATCGCCGGCCAGGTGTCGACTCACCTCATCGGCACGGATGCCTTTCAGGAAGTCGCCACCCTCGATATCGTGCGGCCGATCACCAAGGCCTGTTACTTCGTTCACGCGGCGGAGCAGATCGCGCCGACGCTGGCGGCGGCGTTTCACGCTGCCGAGACGGGGCGCCCCGGGCCGGTGCTCATCGACTTGCCCAAGAATGTGCAGACCCAGAGCGTGATGCTACCCGGCACTGCGCTGGTGTCAGGGCCCTCGGACGGGATTCCTGGGAAGCCTGTTGCCGTCGGGGAGTCAGCCGAAACGCCCGAGCAGCGGGCCGAGGCGTATGCGCGGGCCGCTGAATTGATCGCCGCGGCGCAGCGGCCCTTGTTTTACTTTGGCGGCGGTGTGGTCAAGGCGCGGGCCTTGGCTGCCGCAAGACAACTCGTGGAAGACACCGGTATCCCGGTCACCACGACGCTCATGGCGTTGGGGCTGCTGCCGCGGGATCACGCGTTGAATCTCGGCATGCTCGGAATGCACGGAGCGCGTTACACGAATCAGGTCATCGAGGCCGCCGACCTGCTGATCGCGGTGGGGGCGCGTTTCGACGATCGGGCCACGGGCGATCCGCGGGCGTTTGCCCGTAATGCCAGGATCATTCACATCGACATCGATCCGCGTGAGCTGGGTAAGATCAAACAGCCGACCCTTGGAATCCAGGACGACGCGGCGTCCGCCTTGCGCCAGCTCGCGCAACGTGTCGGCGCGTTGCGTGGCGACAGAGCGCGGCGTCAGGCGTGGCGTGCACAGATCGAAAGTCTACGGCGGCTGCATCCGCTGCGCATGCCGCGCAAGGATCGGATTTGCTCCCCCTATGGCATCATGGGGGCGCTGGACGAGGCATTGCCGGAGGACGCCATCGTCACCACCGATGTCGGACAGCATCAGATGTGGGCGGCGCAGACTCTGTCGTTGCCCCGTGCCGACCGGTGGCTGACGTCCGGCGGCCTGGGCACGATGGGGTTCGGGCTGCCGGCCGCCATCGGCGCAGCCCTTGCGTGCCCGGATTCTCCGGTCATTTGTATCACCGGAGACGGGAGTCTCCTCATGAACATCCAGGAGCTCGCGACCCTGGCCGAGCTCGATCTGAACGTGAAAGTGCTCGTCCTCGACAACGCCGCGTTGGGCCTGGTGCGCCAGCAGCAGGAGTTGTTTTACAAGAGGCGGTTCGTGGCGTCCCGGTTCGAGCGAGGCGCCGACTTCGTGGCCATCGCCACGGCGTTTGGTGTCCGCGCGCACGACCTGGGTGATGATGGGGCACTTACGCTGCGAGAAGTGCTGGCGAGACGCGGGCCGGCGCTGGTCAGGGTGCCGATCGACGAGGTGGAGCATATTCTGCCCATGGTTCCCCCGGGCGCCTCCAACACGGCCTCCGTGGATCATCCGGAGGGGGGGTTGGTAGAGTGCTGTGCGTGAGCTCCGTGCGTGATCGCCGCGAGGATGCCTTGGAGGATTCGAGTCGGGCTCGGCGGACATCCGGGCACCGCGACGTCGACGGGAATGACATTCGAGACGCGGCCGAGGCTTGCATAGCTCTCACCGAAAATGCCGCCGGTGCAGCCGCAGTCGCCGAGTGCGACCACGAGCTTCGGGTCGGGGGTGGCCGCATACGTCCGGCGCAAGGCCGCTTCCATGTTTCTGGAGACCGGGCCCGTGACCAGAAGCAGGTCGGCGTGCCGTGGGCTGGCTACGAACCGAATCCCGAGTCCTTCGAGATTGTAGTGCGGGCAATTGAGCGCCTGGATCTCCAGCTCGCAGCCGTTGCAGGAGCCGGCGTCGATGTGGCGGATGCACAGCGCGCGGCCGAGCACGGTGCGGATCTCATCCTGCAGACCGGCCTGAATGCGCAGGCTGTCGTCCGCCGGCGGCGGCGGCTCGGAGACGATACCGATCGAGGCTATCTGACGCAGTGTTTTGAGCATGAGGCTGCCCTACGAGTCGTGGCCGCTGTAGGAGAGGTTGAAGGACTTGTTGATGAGCGGGAAATCCGGGACGATGTTGCCGATGATGGCGTGCTCGAGCACGGGCCAGTTCTGCCACGAGGGATCGTGCGCGTGGCAGCGGCGGATCGTCCCGGAGGGACCGGCTTCGAGTGCCACGCAGACGGGGCCACGCCAGCCCTCGATCAGGCCCGCGCCGAAAGTGCCGTCGGCGGGGACGCGCACCTGCGTGCGATGCGGGCCTTCCGGCAGCGCGCCGAGAATGCGTTGGATGAGACGACACGATTCCTCGAGCTCGTCGAAGCGCACCGCCACGCGCGCGGCGACATCACCTTCGTTGTGAACTATTTTCTTCACGGAAAACTGGCTGTACGGCTCGCACGGGAGATCGCTGCGAAGATCGAACGCCTGTCCACTTGCTCTACCTGCGAGCCCGGTGAGTCCCAGGCGCGCCGCTAGTTCGGCGGTGACCGTGCCCGCGCCCGTAAAGCGATCGCGCACTCCCGCATGCTCGTCGTAGATTGTCCTCAGTGTCCTTGCTTCATGCTCGATTTCCCGCACGCACCTGCCTAGCGAGAGGAGGTTGGGTCGCGTGAGATCGTACCTCGTACCACCGGGCACGATAGCCTCCATCAGGTAGCGCTCTCCGAGGGCGTCCTGGGTGGCGCGTAGCAGCTGTTCCTTCAAACGCCCGAATTGCATCAGTCCAAAGGCAAACCCCGCATCGTTACCCAGCGCACCCAGATCACCGAGATGGTTCGCCATGCGCTCGAGCTCGAGATACAGTGCGCGCAGCCACGCCGCTCGTCGCGGAATCTCGCAGCTGGAAATACCCTCGAGCGCCTGACAGTACGCCCAGGAGAAAGCCACGGCGGAGTCTCCCGATACGCGTGCAGCGAGCCGGTGCGCCTCCAGAATGGGAAGTTGGGTGAAGCGCTGCTCGATACCCTTGTGCACGTATCCCAAGCGCTCCTCGAGTCTCAAGACCTTCTCGCCGACCACGGAGAAGCGAAAGTGCCCGGGCTCGATGGTGCCGGCGTGCACGGGTCCGACCGCAATCTCATGTACGCCCTCGCCCTCGACGCGTACGAAGTCGTAAACGTCGATCGCCGCCTCAGCGGGCGCCGCCACCCGCGGTGGATCGACCAGCGGCCGATAACCCTGCGGCCAGGCCGTATGCCGCAGCCACGGTCGAGTGTCGGGTCCGGTGGAACGCAATCCCGACAAGTCCGTTATCGCACGCTGCATGCGCGCGGCCGCCGGAAAGAGATCCTCGATTCCCGGGAAGGGTGCCGCCGGATCCGCCATCGACAGGGTGAGTACGATGCCCTTGTGCTCGGCCAACAGTGCAGCGTGCACTCGCGGCGCATCGTTCTCCGGGCTCGCCCAGAGCGCCACCAGTCTGCCGCCCGCGGCGGCCAGATCCAGCGCGGCCTCCCGCCACTCATCCTCCGAAACGACGAGAGCACGCAGCCCCGGTGCTCCCGGTAGATCGTTGCCGCGCGCGAACCAATCCCGCGGCGCCATCTCACTGACCTCCGATCAGCCGTGCCGCGGCGCGATACCAGTCCGCGAGGTAGGGGGGCACGTAAACACCCAACATCAGAACAATGGCCAGGTGGGCAAAGACGGGCAGCAGCGCCGGCGGGTGCGGCAGGCGCTTTGCGGTAGTCTCGCCGAACACCATCGGCTGCACGCGCCCGAAGATCGCCGCAAAGGCGACACCGAGCGCCAGGAGCAGAATCGGCGCTGCCCAGGGCTGCTCGCGCATGGCCGTGGTGAGGATCAGGAATTCGCTCGCGAAGACCCCGAACGGGGGCATGCCGAGAATGGCGAGCGAGCCCATCATCAACCCCCAGCCGACAGTGGGACTGACGGTGAGCAGTCCGCGGATGTTCTCCATGAGCTGCGAGCCCGCCTTCTGCGCGGCATGGCCCACCGCGAAGAAAATTGCCGACTTCGTGAGCGAGTGCACGGTCATGTGCAGCAGCGCGGCGAAGTTCGCGACCGGTCCGCCCATTCCAAAGGCGAATGTGATGATCCCCATGTGCTCGATCGAGGAGTAGGCGAACAGTCGCTTGATGTCACGTTGGCGCAGGAGGAAAAAGGCTGCCAGCACCACGGAGAGCAGCCCGAAGCCCATGAGCATTCGTGACGGGAGCTGCGAGTGCAGGGAGCCCTCGACGAGGACTTTGCAGCGCACCACCGCATAGATGGCCACGTTGAGCAGGAGTCCGGAAAGGACTGCGGAGATCGGCGTCGGGCCTTCCGCATGCGCATCCGGCAGCCAGTTGTGCAGCGGGGCGAGCCCTACCTTCGTGCCGTAGCCAACGAAGAGAAAGACGAACGCCAGACTCAGAACGGTCGGCTCGAGCTGTCCTTTGACCGCGTTCAAATGCGTCCACAGGAGTGCCGTGACCCCTTCCGCCCCCAGGATTTTCTCCGCCGCGAAATACAGGAGAATCGTGCCGAAGAGGGCCTGGGCGATGCCCACTCCACAGAGAATGAAATACTTCCAGCCGGCTTCGAGGCTCGCGGGTGTGCGGTAAAGGGTGACCAGCAGCACCGTGGAGAGTGTCGCCGCCTCCATCGCAACCCACAAAAGCCCCA
>DASZVD010000220.1:0-8809 GCA_035547375.1 Steroidobacteraceae bacterium | reverse complement strand
CGCGTGCGCGGTCATCAGCCGCATGCGCCATCGCGGGTTGATCGTCGATGCTTTCAAGGCGACCGGTGTTTCACTGCGACGCGACATCCTGGCGATGGAGGACGCGGGCGCCCGGCGCTCCGCCATCTTCACCGATCTCGGAGTCGTCACGACCACGCGGGCGAACGGTCCGGCGCTGACGCGCAGCATGCTGACCGAGCTGTCCGCCGGAAAGCCGGATGTGATCGTGTTCGAGCTGGGCGATGGCATTCTGGGCACGTACGGTGTCGATGCGATCCTGGAGTGCCCGGACATTCGCGCCGCGCTCACGGGGGTGATCCTGTCCGCGAACGACCCGGTTGCCGCCTGGGGCGGAGTGAAGCTGCTGCGCGAGCGCTTCGGCATCGATCCCTGTGTCGTCACGGGTCCGTCGACCGACAACGCGGTGGGCGTCGATATCATCGAGTCGCAGATGGGCGTCCCGGCGTTCAATGCGATGACGAACGGCGCGGCGCTGGGCGATCGGGTGATCGAGGCGATCGGCGTCAAGGGCAACGCGGTGTTTGCATCATGAGTGGAATTCCAACAGTGGTATTGGGTGGCACCGGGTACGTGGCGGGCGAGCTGCTGCGGCTGATCGCGGGCCATCCGCGGTTCCAGCTGGCCGCGATCCTGTCCGACAGCCAGCCCGGTGAGCCGGTGAGCGGCGCATTCCCGCACCTCGCCAGCGCCTTCCCCGACACGCGCTTCAAGTCACAGGCGGAAGTGGAGAAGTTGCTCGTGGAAACGCCCAGCGCCGCGGTGTTCTCCGCTGCGCCACACGGGGTGTCCGCGGCGCTGATCGACTCCTTCCTGAGGGCAGCGGCGCGTGCGGGCACGAAGCCGCGCGTCGTCGATATTTCCGCCGACTTCCGTTACAGCTCGGCCAAGGCGTATGAGGCGGTCTATAAGCATCCGCACGGGGCTCCCGAGAGGATCGCGGAATTCACGTGTGCGGTGCCGGAGCATTTGAAGAAGCTCGAAACTCCGCATGTGGCGCATCCGGGATGCTTCGCCACCGCGACGTTGCTTGCGAGCGTGCCGTTGTTGGCGCTTGGGCTCGTGCCGCCGACATTGTTCGTGAGTGGGGTGACGGGTAGCACGGGAGCCGGACGTAAGCCGGTCGAAGGCACGCATCACCCGGTGCGGCATAGCGACCTCTATAGTTACAACGCCCTTTCGCACCGTCATGCGCCGGAAATCGCGGCGTGCGCGCGTGCGGCATCCGGTGTCGAGGCGGATATTGCGTTCATCCCGCATTCTGCGCCGTTCGCCCGCGGCATCCACGTTACAGTGCAGGCTTCCCTGAAGTCGGCGATCGACACGCCCAAGGTGTTGGCCGCGCTGCGTGACTTCTACGCCCACTCACCGTTCGTGCGCGTTTCGGAACGAGCGCCCAGGGTGAAGGAGGTCGCCGCGAGCAATTACGCGCACCTGTCGGCGGCGGCCAATGGCCGCACCGTCGCGGTGATGTGCGTCGTCGACAATCTCAACAAAGGCGCCGCGGGCGGCGCCGTGCAATGGATGAACAGAATGTTCGATTTACCGGAGACCGCGGGGTTGACCGCGCCCGCGCCGGGATGGACTTGAGAAACACCATGAATGAATCAGCTGCCGTTGCCGGCACCCGCTCCACGGCCCACGACTTTCTCGCGCCGGTCTTTGCGCAATATCCGTTCGAAGTGGCTTCGGCCGAAGGCGTTTGGCTCAAGAACAGCATTGGCGAGCGCGTGCTCGACCTGTACGGCGGCCATGCCGTCGCGGCTCTCGGTTATGCGCACCCGAAGTGGACGGCGGCCCTGATCCGGCAGGCACAGTCCTGCAACTTCCAAACGAACGCGGTGCCCATGCAGGTCCGGGTACGCGCGGCCGAGCGCCTGGTCCGTTTCTCCAGGCTCGACTTCACGAGCGTGTTCTTCGTCAACAGCGGGGCCGAGGCGAACGAGAACGCCCTGAAGCTGGCCTTCAAGATGACTTCCCGGCCTCACATCGCGGCCATCGAGGGCAGCTTCCACGGCCGCACCGCCGGGGCGGGCGCCGTGACTTACGGCGCCGTGCAGAAATGGTACAACTTCCCGCGCACGCCCTTCGATGTGAGCTTCATTCCGCGTCGCGATCTCGCCGCGATCCATCAACACGTCACCGACAGGACGGCTGCGGTCATCGTCGAGCCGGTGCAAGGGCTCGCCGGAGCGGTCGACCTGGGTAAGCCCTACCTCGAAGCGCTGCGCAAACGGTGTGACGAAGTCGGTGCCTTGCTCATCTTCGACGAGGTGCAGTGCGGTGTCGGCCGCACGGGATACCCTTTCGCCGCCAACATGTACGGCGTCATGCCGGACATGCTGACGACGGCGAAAGGGCTCGGTAATGGATTCCCGTGTGCCGCGTTGCTCACGACCGCGAAGGTCTCGGCGGCGCTGAAGTTGGATCTGTTGGGGACGACCTTCGGCGGCGGGCCGATGGCCTGTGCCGTGATCGAGGCGACGCTCGAGGCGATCGAGTCGGAAAACCTGCTCGAGCGCGTGCGCCGCGTCGCCGATTACATCCGTCAGACTTGCATCGTGGGGCCCGTCACGGGTCACCAGGGCGCAGGGTTCCTGACGGGCCTGCGCACGAGCCGGCCCGCGAAGGAGGTCCAGGCCGAGCTTCTCGAGCAGCGCATCCTGTGCGGCACGGCCAGCGATCCGAACGTCCTGCGATTGCTGCCGGCGTACATCCTCGAGGAGGAGCACGTCGACATCCTCCGGGATGCTCTGAAGGGGCTTCCTGCATGAAGCCCGGAAGACCCGTGGGCCAGCACTTCCTGGATCTCGCCGATCTCGAACGCGACGAGGTCGTTGCCCTGCTCGATCTTGCACGGCGCCTGCAGAAGCAGCCGGAGCCCCACGCGCTCGCCGGCAAGATTCTCGGTCTCGTGTTCTTCAACCCGTCGCTGCGGACGTTGGCGTCGTTCCAGGCCGGAATGGCCCGGCTGGGCGGCAACTCGTTCGTCATAACCCCGGGCCAGGGAACCTGGCAGCTCGAAACCCGCATGGGTGTCGAGATGAGTGGTGCCGCTGCCGAGCACGTGCGCGAGGGAATACCCGTGCTCGCGTCGTATTGTGACGCCCTGGGCATCCGCGCCTTTGCCGACGGGAAGGATCTCCGCAGCGACCTGGCTGAGAGCAACTTCAACGCCATGGCTTCGCTGGTGGACAAGCCGCTCATCAATATGGAGTCGGCCGTCAATCACCCTTGTCAGGCGCTGGCCGACTGGAAGACGATGGATGACCTGGGCGTCGCTCGTAAAGGGCGGTTCGTCCTGTCCTGGGTCTACCACCCGCGCGCGTTGCCTCTCGCCGTTCCGGCGGCGGCCCTGCACATGGCCGCTCTTCGTGGCATGGACGTCGTCGTGCTGCGGCCCGACGGCTATGCGCTGCCGCCGGAGATCATGGCTAAGGCGCAACGCGCGGCGGCGCTGTCGGGCGGATCGGTTCGCGAGACCGCTGACCGCGCAGATGCTTTAGAAGACGCAAACATCATTTACGCCAAGGAGTGGGGCTCGCCGGCACACTACGGTAATGCGGAGGCCGAGACGGCCTTGCGGAGCTCGTTGAAGAGCTGGTGTGTGCGCAATGACTGGTTCACCCGGACCGCGCAGGACTGCCGGCTCATGCACTGCCTGCCGGTGAGGCGCAATACGGCTGTCGCCGACGAAGTGCTCGACAGCCCGCGCAGTGTCGTCCAGCAAGAAGCCTACAACCGCCTGGTCGTTCAGATGGCGGTGCTCTACAAACTGTTGAAGGGAATTTAGGAACGCTAACGCTATGATCATGCACAAAGGCGACCAGAGTCTCGCGATCCGCGCGCTGAAGAGCGCCGCGCCGTACATTCGCATGTACAAGGGCAAGACGTTCGTGGTGAAGGCCGGCGGCGGCGTTTTTGCCGACACCGATTCCACTCGCGTTCTGATCGAGCAGATTGCCATCCTTCACTACTTCGGCGTACGTGTCGTGATGGTACATGGCGGGGGCCCGCAGACGACGGAAGTGTCGGAGGCCCTGGGGGTCCCGACTCGCATGGTCGAGGGACGCCGCGTCACCGACCAGAAGTCGGTCGATGTCACGGCAATGGTCCTGAACGGACTGATCAATACGCGCATCCTCGGGATCTGCCGCGAGCTGGATATCGATGCCGTGGGGATCAGTGGCGTCGATGCCAGTCTCGTTCGCGCGCACAAGCGGCCGCCGGTCAAGGTTGGCAGCACGGGCGAGGTCGTCGATTACGGGTTCGTCGGCGACATCGATGCGGTGGACGCCACGGTGATCCGCAAGCTGCTCGACAACGGCCTGATGCCTGTCATCAGCCCGCTGTCGGCGGACGAGAAGGGTGTGCTGCTCAACATCAATGCTGACACCGTGGCTTCGGCGATCGGTGCGGCGTTGGTCGCCGAGAAGCTCATTCTCTGCACCGGTGCTCCGGGCATCCTGGGTGACGTGAGCGACCCGGGCTCTTTGATCTCCTACACCGACCTGGCGGGACTGAAGCGCCTGCGCGAGGAGGGTCGCATCGTCGACGGCATGCTGCCCAAGGCGAAGGCGATCGAGGATGCCATCCGGGGCGGAGTGCGTCGCGTGCACGTCGTGTCCTACAAGGCGCCCGAGGGAATCCTCGGCGAGGTGTTCACCAATGAGGGCACCGGAACGTTGATCGTCGCTAACATCAACGCGCTCACGGCTGCCGAACAGCTAAGCGCGCAAGCGGGCGGTTAATCACGTGACACGCCTTTGGGACAAGGGAGCCCCGCTCGACGATCGCGTATTGAGCTACACGGCCGGGGAGGACTACGGGCTCGATGAGCGCCTGGTTCGCTACGACGTGCGCGCCTCGATCGCACACGCCGAGATGCTTCATGCGCAGAACTTGCTGTCCGCGGCGGATCTCGAAGAAATCCGCAAAGGGCTCACGACGCTCGCTGATGAGCACGCTCGCGGGCTGTGGCACATCGAGCTGACGGACGAAGATGGTCAGACCGCACTCGAGTGGCGTCTGACCGAGCGTATCGGCGCCGCGGGTGGACGAGTGCATCTCGGGCGCTCGCGGAACGATCAGGTGCTGACCGCCATCCGGCTCTACCTGCGGGACGCTATCGACGACCTCGTCGCGGGCGCCGAAAGTGTCGCCGCGGCATTGGATCGATTGGCGGCGCGTGAGAAGGAAACCGCCCTGCCGGGCTACACCCACATGCAGCAGGCGATGCCGAGCTCGGTCCCATTGTGGGCGGGTGGGTTCGCGGCGGAGATCCGTGATGATGCCGAGGGCCTGAAAACGGTGCATCGCCGCGCGGGCAAGAGCCCTTTGGGCTCTGCCGCCGGCTATGGTACCCCGGGCCTGCCGATCGACCGGGAGGCGACGCGCGCGAAGCTGGGATATCAGCTCACTCAGCAGCCGGTCACGGCGGTGCAGCTGTCACGCGGAAAGGCCGAGTCCCAGTTGCTCTTCGAGATCACGCTGCTCATGCAGGACCTCGGCCGCTTCGCGTCCGATACTCTCCTGTTCTATACGCAGGAGTTTGGTTTCGTGGAGTTGCCGGAGGCGTTCACCACCGGCTCGTCCATCATGCCGCAGAAGCGCAACCCGGACGTCTTCGAGCTGATCCGGGGGCGCTCGGCGAGCGCACAAGCGTGCTTGGCCGAAGCGTTGGGTATCTGCGCCAAGCTTCCGTCCGGTTATCAGCGTGACCTGCAGCTGCTGAAGTTCCCTCTGTTCCGCGGGATCGATCTCGCGTTGCAGACGCTCGACATCCTGCCGTCTGCCATCGACGCCATGAAGTTCCGCCCGGACCGTATCAAGCTCGACCCTGCGATCCATGCGGCGGAAGAGGCGAACCGGCTCGTGGTGGCGGAGGGGATTCCGTTCAGGGAGGCGTATAAGCGGGTGGCGGCGAAGTTGAAGGGATAAGGGGTGAGGGGAGCGGGCAGCCGGGGCGCTGCGGCCTGTGTCCTTGAAAGAGGCCGAGGGAGTGGGGAGCGGGAGGCTGCGGCCTGCGTCCTTGAGTGAGAGGCCGAGGCGAGTGGGCGGCCGGGAGGCTGCGGTAGGAGTTGGCGTGGGTGGGGAGACGGTTGGCCGTTCGGCCGCCCGGGCGCCCGAATGTCGGGACGGACGGGGATGAAGCGTCCTTGAGGTAAGAGGCTGAGGCAACCGTGTTCCGGCGCGTCGAGGTAGGAGTCGGCGTGGGTGGGGATACGGTCGGCCGTTCGGCCGCCCAAAAGGAGCCCGCCATGCTGTTTCTGTCGCTCTATACCCCTGCCGTAAAGCCATCCGGACCGCCCTCGCCGGAAGATATGGCGAAGATGGGAGCGCTCATCGAGAAGACGCAGAAGAACGGAACGCTCGTCTACACCGGGCCGCTCGGTAAGAGTGGGCCGGGCGGCGCCAAGGTGCGTCGCGTGAAGGGCGAGGTCATGGTTGCCGAGGGTCCGTTTTCCAACTCGACGCTGATGGCCGCCGCCGGCTTCGCAATTCTCCGCGCCGATTCACGTGAGCACGCGATCGAGCAGGCGAAGGAGTTTCTCCAGGTCGCGGGAGATGGTGAGACGGAGCTCCTGCAGATCCTCGAGATGCCGGGATGTAGCGCGGCCGCGGGAGATGGAGCGGCCGTGAGAGCGAAAGCGTGAGGCGGCCGTGAGAGGTGGAGCGGCCGTGAGAGATGAAACGTGAGCTGGCAGTGAGAGTCGGGGTCGGAGAAGCCGTAACAGTGGGGACGCGAGGGAGAGGATGTAAGAAGCCGAGGGGAGCGGAAAGCTGGGCGCTGAGGTAGGAGTCAGCATCGGTGGGAATACGGTCGCCCGTTCGGGCGACCGTTCAGCCGGCAGTCAGGGTGATTTTGCGATCCTATCTCCACGCCGAAACGGGTGTCGTGTTGGCGGATTCGCGAAGCGCGCGGCAGCACGACACTTACGTCGCACCGGCTTGACCGAGCTCCCTTGCGGCTTTTTCACTCCGCTCGGATTTGAGAACGGCAACGCCGGTGTGACGTCGGCCCTGTCGCCCGTTCGGGCGTCCAGGGCGTCCGAATTTGCCCTATCCCTGTCCGGCGCCTCTGTAGCCGAAGCCCTTTCCCTGGCGGATGATCCTTGCCGAATCATCACCATCCCCGGGGCTCCCATGAAGCAGGCGCTGATCGTCGTCGACGTACAGGAATCCTTCCGCAAGCGGCCTTATTGGCGCGGCGAAGACTTCCCCGTGTTCCTGAAGAACGTGCAATCGCTGATCGATCTGGCGAGGGCGCGCAATATTCCCGTGGTGCAGGTCTTCCATGAGGAGCTCACCGACGATTCGTCCCATCCTTTTTCACGGGGGTCGGGGATGGTGAGGACGATGCCGGAGCTTTCGATCGATCCGGACGCGATCTTCCACAAACAGGTCCACTCGGCGATGTTCGGGCGCAATGGCATGGGAACGACGCTGGAGAGTTGGCTTCGAGATCGGGCTATCGAGGAATTGCTCATCACGGGTATCCGCACGGAGCAGTGCTGCGAGACCACGACGCGACACGCCTCCGACCTCGGATTCCCGGTGCGCTATGTCAGCGATGCGACGCTCACGTTCCCAATGCGGTCTCGCTCCGGGCGTGAGTATTCGGCGGCCGAGATCCGTGAGCGGACCGAGCTGGTGCTGGAAGGTCGGTTCGCGCGTGTCGTGACGACTGCCAATGCGTTCGTGTAGATGAGGCGTGTGCGTAGACGCGTGGATGTGAAGCGTGAGAGACGTCGTATTCGCGTTGTTGCCGAACGTGGTGCTGCTGGACCTGGCAGGGCCGGCTGACGCCTTTCGGAATGCCAATCAGCGGGTGCCGGGAAGTTATCGGCTGCGTTTTGTGGGGCCATCGGCCAGCGTCCCTGCCGCGGTGGGGCTGGAGCTGGCGGGGCTCGAGCCTTTGCCCGCAAAACTGCCCGACGGAGCGCTCGTGATTCTCACGGGAGTGGCGGGTGAGTCGGTCCCGTTCAACACACCGGAATCGCGGGCGTTGGTCGATTGGCTGGCGTCCGGCGTCACCCGCAACGGCCTTCTGCTGTGCGTGTGTGCCGGAAGCGTCGTGGCGGCGAAGGCCGGGTTGCTGGCAGGCCGTGATTGTACGACGCACTTTGAGCATATCGACGAGCTGCGCGCGATCGAGCCCCGGGCACGTGTCTTCGATAACCGGATCTTTGTCGAGGACGGCGGAGTTTTCACCAGCGCCGGAGTGACCGCGGGGCTCGATCTGGCGCTCCATCTCATTGGTCAGCAGCTGGGGCCGCGTGTCGCCGCTGATGTGGCTCGCAATCTGGTGGTGTACATGCGCCGGTCGGGGAGCGATCCCGCGCTGTCACCTTGGGTGGTGCACCGTAATCATCTGCATCCGGCCGTGCATCGGGTACAAGACGCCGTTGTGCGCGATCCCACGGCCGCGTGGACGGCGCAGGAGTTGTCGAGTGTGGCGTGCACGAGTACGCGCAATTTGGCCCGGCTGTTCGCCGAGCACGCGCAATGCTCACCACTCGACTATGTGCAGCTCATTCGCTTTGCGTTCGCGAAGGAGTTGGTGACCCAGAGCAAGCTCGACCTGGAGCGTGTCGCCGCCAAGGCGGGATTTCGCTCGGCGCAACACCTGCGGCGGGTGTGGGCGCGATGGGAGTCACGGCCGCCAAGTGCGTTCCGCGCGCAAGAGTCGCATGCGGGGTAACGCGGGCAAGAGTCGCGTGCGGGGTAACGCGGGCAAGAGTCGCGTGCGGGGTAACGCGGGCAAGAGTCGCGTGCGGGGTAATGCGCG
>DASZVD010000219.1:0-3121 GCA_035547375.1 Steroidobacteraceae bacterium | reverse complement strand
AGCGGCAGGCGCCTCAGAGGTTCACCGGTGCATGGGTCGTTTGCAGAATTCCAGCGAACACAAGGGATAAATAGACATCGAGGTTCAGATTAAAAGGGTCCCTCACCGGCTAGTGAAGGACATGGACGGATTTTAAGCCGGGTTGCCCGTGACGGCCAAAATCCATAAGAGAAAGCGGCAACGCCGCGCTTTACTGCCGGCCTTGCAACGAGATCCGAATGGACATCATTTCGCCCCCGCCGGCGCCCCAGAAGGCCTTCAAAAGCCCTGAGGACGCCTGGACGTACCTTGCGGAAATCTATCACCGCAATACCGACTTCATCCGCGACCAGCTGATCGGCCTCAGCCGCGGCAACGTGCCCAAGGGCCGGGTCCGCGCCTTCTACCCCGAGGTGCAGGTCACCTCGCGCAGCTACGGCAAGACCGACTCCACGCTGGCCTATGGCTATCTGCACACGCCCGGCGTCTATCGCACGACCATCACGGCACCCGACCTGTTCAGAAACTACCTGCTGCAGCAGTTCTCGGTGATCCTGCGCAACCACGGCGGCAGCATCGATGTCGGCGAGAGCGCGACGCGCATCCCGCTGCATTTCGCGCTCGAGCCGGACGAACGGATCGACGGCGAGGCGATCAACAACCTGCCGATTCCGCTGCGCGACCTGTTCGACGTCCCGGACCTGCAGGATACCGACGACGAGATCGCCAACGGCACCTTCATCCCGCCGGTCGGGGGCCCCTACCCGCTCGCCCACTTCACCGCGCCGCGCGTCGACTATTCGCTCTACCGGCTGAGCCACTACACCGGCACCGACGCCGATCACTTCCAGAATTTCGTGATCTTCACGAACTACGGCTTTTACGTCGACGAGTTCTGCCGGCTCTCCAAGCAGTACATGGCCGAGGGCCACCCCGACTACGAGAGCTTCGTCGAGCCGGGCAACTTCGTGACGCGCAACAAGCGCCTCGGCGGCGGCACGACCGGAGCGCCGGCGGCGCGTGTCCCGCAGATGCCGGCCTATCATCTCAAGATGAGCAACGCGCGCGGCATCACCTTCATCAATATCGGGGTGGGGCCGTCGAACGCCAAGACCATCACCGACCACGTGGCGGTGCTCCGCCCGCACGCCTGGATCATGCTCGGCCACTGCGCCGGCCTCAGGAACTCGCAGGAGCTCGGCGACTACGTGCTCGCGCACGCCTATCTGCGCGAGGACCACGTGCTCGATGCCGACGTCCCGGTGACGGTGCCGATCCCGGCCCTCGCCGAGGTGCAGGTGGCGCTGGAGCAGGCGGTGGCCGAGATCACCCACCTCGAGGGGATCGAGACCAAGCGCATCATGCGCACGGGCACTGTCGCGACCTTCGACAACCGCAACTGGGAATTGCGCGACCAGGCCGAGATCACCCGCCAGCTCAGCCAGTCGCGCGCCGTCGCCCTCGACATGGAGTCGGCGACCATCGCCGCCAACGGCTTCCGCTTCCGCGTGCCTTACGGCACCCTGCTCTGCGTCTCCGACAAGCCGCTCCATGGCGAGCTGAAGCTGCCCGGCATGGCGTCAGACTTTTACCGCACGCAGGTCAACCGCCACCTGCTGATCGGCATGCGTTCGATGGAAATTTTGCGTAACCAGCCGCCCGAAAAACTGCACTCCCGCAAGCTCAGGAGTTTTGCTGAGACAGCGTTCCAGTAAGGTTTTCCGGTCACAGTTTTGACGCAAGCACGCGCCATCGAGCGCGCGCCCGCGCCCGGAGCCCAAGCATGAGCCAGCCTGACGAAACTGGGTTCATCCCGCCCGACGATGTCGTGTTCGAACCGGACGAGCCGGTGATCGATAGCGGCGAAGCCGCGCACCCGGAAAAAGTCACGGGTGAGACCGTCGCCAAAGCGCCGTCGAAGCGGATCGCCTCGGCGATCAGCGGCAAGCGCTATCGCAAGCGCGATCTCGTCCGCCTCGACGTACTTCGCCCAACTCTGGCGGACTTCATCCGCCGCGATTTTCCGGATCTGGCCCCCAACGCCCTGATCAGCCTGCGCGAGCTCGCGCGCTACCGCATGCGCTACACCGAGCAACTGCTGCAGACCGAGCATGGCGAGTTCAGCGAGCTCGACCGCCAGGTGGCGGAATCGATCGCCAAGCAGGACACCATCGCCGAGGACACCGAAGAGGAGTTTGAGGAAAACCGGACGTTTGGCGATAAGGTCTCCGACCAGCTCGCGGCCTTCGGCGGCAGCTGGGCGTTCCTGCTGTCGTTCGGCGCGGTGCTGGTGCTGTGGATGGCGGTCAACGTGATCGCCGGCACGCACGCCTGGGACCCCTATCCGTTCATTCTGCTCAACCTTTGCCTCTCCTGCGTCGCGGCGGTGCAGGCGCCCATCATCATGATGAGCCAGCGCCGGCAGGAAGTGAAAGACCGGCTGCGCGCCGACAACGACTACCGCGTAAACCTCAAGGCCGAGCTCGAAATCCGGCACCTGCATGAAAAGCTCGACTACCTGATCTCGCGTCAATGGCAGCGCCTCGCCGAGCTGCAGCAGATCCAGATCGAACTCATGGAAGACGTCGCCTCCACCAACCGCAAGAACCGCATGGCCGCCACCCGCACCAAGGTGCGCCGCAAAGAGACCGGCGGCTGAAGACGAAAGCGGCAGTCGGGGCCGCCCTCTCAATTGCCGTTGGTCATCCGCGGACCCAACGGAACAGGCAACGCACGCTGCAGATGCACCTCGGTCTTCGCCCGCGATGACACCCGGTGGTCGTGGCGCGATCTCGCCTCGTTCACCGCAATCGGGCAACCGATTTTCCCCAACCGACACGCGTTCATCTTCGCAACCCCCAGGCTCTGCGGGCATCACAGCCCGATTTCAAAAAACTTATGCCCGGTGTTCTGAGCCCCCTTATATTCCCCTCATCCCCTCGCGCTGCGAGGTCGCGACGAACGGTCTGCGGGGGGAGTTGGGGATCACGGGAGTCGTCCTGTGGTGGGCCAAAGCGGGAGCCGAGGCGGATGGCACAGTTCCACCGCCCTCCACGCGGCGTATGCCTGAATCCACCCCAACGCGTCGGCGGGACGAAGGTCCCATAAGTTGCCGACTACCGGCTTGGACCCTAGTCCCGCC